>DASXGQ010000183.1:0-5177 GCA_036488995.1 Caulobacteraceae bacterium | reverse complement strand
GGGTGCAGCTGGCGCATGGTCAGCACGCATTTGCCGTCGCTCTGTTCATCGAAGGTGATCGTCACGTGGAACCGCGCGGGATCGTCGTCCACGTCCGAGCCGTGCTCGATCTCCAACAGCCTTGGCGCGTCCACGCGCAGGTACACCATGCGGTTCTCATAGCGGGCGCCGTCCGGGGCGGTGTAGACGAAGCGCCAGCGGCCGCCTTCGCGGATGTCGATCTCCAGGGTCTCGGTCGTGAAGCCCTCCGGCCCGAACCAGCGCGTGATCTGGTTCGGATCGGTGAAGGCCTGGAACACGCGGGAGCGCGGCGCGGCGATCACGCGGGACAGCACGATCTCGCGCTCGAGCGCCCAGGTTGCGCGGGGGTCAAGTCTCACTGTCTTCACCTTTCGAGACGGTCGGTTGTGGGGATTGCGGTTGCGCGAGAAAGCTCTCCAGCCGGTCGAGCCGTGCTTCCCAGGCCGCGCGCGTGTGATCGAACCAGCGCGCCGTCTCGGCCAGGCGCTCGACATTCAGGCGGCAGGGGCGCTTCTGGCCGTCGCGCCCGCGCGCGATAAGTCCGGCGCGCTCCAGCACCTTCAGGTGCTGCGACACCGCCGGCAGACTCATGGCGAAGGGCCGGGCGATCTCCTGCACGGTCATGTCGCCTTCGCTGGCCAGCCGGCTGAGGATCGCCAGCCGAGTCGCGTCCCCGAGAGCCGCGAATGTGTCACTAGGCGCTTGAAACGACTGCACGTTTACGGCTCTTACCATATTTAAGCGTTTGCTTAAATAAAGTGGCGGACGGCGTCCGTCAATGACCGCCGCAAGGACCACATGAAAAATAGCCCGCGTCCGAGTCCGCAACGGGGTTTGAAACGGTCATCACCAGCATGCCGGCTGACATCGCCTGAATGCCTGCAGCTTGCAGGGCGCTCTGTACCGCCGGCGCTCGTAAGCCGCGCAGCATGGTCGCGCGAGTTAGGTGGGCGCGGCTTCGGCCCGTTGCACAGCTTCGATCCGGGCCTGCAGGCCGCATCGCATTTCGGCGAGCACGCGCGCGGCCACGGGCTGCTGCTGGATGGCGGACGCCGATGCCGACGGCTTCACAGGCCGGTAATCCTGCGCGACCGGCAATTGGTAGGTGTCACCGAAATCCCGGTCTTGATCCCTAGCTTGCCACGACCGTTCGCGACCGGCGCTCGGCAAGGTGTCACCGTAACCTCTCCATTGGCCGGACCGAATTCAGCTGACCCGAACGATCCGGCTAAGGTCGCAAGGGATCAACGCCAGAGCCAATGTCAGATCCTCGCGCGGAACTGAAGCAGGCAGGTCGAGCTATTCTGAGGATAAACCCATGGCGCAAGACGCTGTTGCTCCGAGAATTCGTGGGTGCGCAATTGACGTCTATGGGACGATGCTTGACGTCCACGCGGCCATTCGGCGTCGAGGCGCCAGTCTTGGATCGCGGGCCGATCCAATTTCTCAGACCTGGCGAACAAAGCAGTTGGAATATGCCTGGGTGAGAAGTCTCTCGGGCCGCCATGCGGATTTCTGGACCTGCACAACTGATGCGCTAACCTATGCGCTTCAGTTCCACGGCGCCGATCTGGCTTTGCGTGAAGACCTGCTGGAGGCCTACCGGGTGCTTGACCCGTTTGCCGACGCCGCTCCGGCGCTGGATCGCCTGCGCGAAGCCCGCGTGCCGGCCCTCGCCCTATCGAACGGATCGCCGTCAATGTTGGCGAGCGCATTGCAATCTGCCGGTGTCATCCGCCTCTTGGACGCCTGCATCTCCATCGAAAGCGCCGGCGTCTTCAAGCCAGCGCCTGCGGCCTACCGGCTAGTCGTCGACCATCTGGGGTTGGACGCGAAGGAGATCGGCTTTGTTTCGTCCAACGCGTGGGACGTCATGGGCGCCCGAGCCTTTGGTTTTGCGCCGGTTTGGGTGAACCGGACCGGGGCGCCGCACGAATATGGACTCGGCGGAACAGTTCAGGAGGTCTCTAGTCTGGCCGACGCCGCCGCGTATCTTGTTGATGTCCCCATCGCTTGCAGCGTGCAGGACGCTCCATAGCGTCGGCGTTCCTAGGCCACGCAGCATGGCCGCGTGGGCTAGGTGGGCGCGGCCTCGGCCCGTTGCACAGCTTCGATCCGGGCCTGCAGGCCGCGTCGCATCTCGGCGAGCACGCGGGCGGCCATCGGCTGCTGCTGGATGGCGGCCCAATAGGCCGCGATCTTCGGACTGGCCGGGATCGGGCTATCAGCCCCCACCGCCGGGACCACGTTCTCGAGCATGAAAAGGGCCGGGACGAGCGCGCAGTCGGCGAGCGTCAACCGGCCGAGGCAGGCGAAGCCGCAATCGCCGTCGACCATCCGCTCCAGCGAATCCACCCCGCGTGCGATCCCTGCCAGCGCGCGTTCGCGCACCGGACCAGTGGTGGGCGGGCGGCCCTGGCCGCCGGTCATCATGAAAACGTTGGCGGTAAGGTAGAGGTCGGCGACGTTGGCGAGCGCCCGCACCGTGGCGCTCTCGCAGGCCGTCGCGCCCAGCAGCCGCGGCTCCGGATGGGTCTCCTCCAGGTATTCGGCGATCACGCTGGACTCCGGGATCACATGGCCGTCGTCCAGCTCCAACATCGGCAACCGGCCAATGGCGGAGGGCGAAGCCTCGCGCCACGCCGGCGTCAGGAACCCCTCGGGCGGCGTAACCGCAATGTGGTCCAGCCCCTTGGCGTAGACCACCATCCGCACCTTGGCCGAATAGGGGCTGAGATCGGCGGAATAGAGCTTCATGGCCCCACGCCTCGCTTCGACGACCACAGTTTGCCCGAAGTGAGTTCCGAAAGACAACCATCATATCTCGCGCCGCCGTTGCGCCCTCACCCCAGGCGGCGAGCCGTGGGCCAGGGGCTTGAGCGTCCGAGGATTAGAGGACTGGCGAAGGTTTCTATGCAGGTTCCGGCGAAGACCGAAGGGCATTAGGTTGTTCAGACCGGAGAGATCCCCGACAGGTGTTTGGGGACGTGGCTGACAGTTTCGGGCCTTCCTGGTCCCCCGTTTTGGCCCCCTAAAATTCCGTCATCGCCGGGCGAAAGTCCCGGCGACCCATCGATCGGCTGTGCGAGCGTCCGCCGTGGCCGTGCCGGGCGGCGCGGCCATGTCGGACAGTACGACTGCTCGCAGCGGTCACCCCATCGCCTGCGGCCAAACGTTCAACCCTCGCCAGGGGCCCGACTGCGCGCCATGGCCGCGCTCGCGCGCAGCCATAGCGGGCGCCCGCACAGCCGATCGATGGGTCGCCGGCACTGACGGCCGGCGATGACGGAATTTAAGGGAAGGAAGCTTCACGGAGACGGGGCGTCGAACGTGTCAATGATGTCCCCGAACAGCTGTCAGCCATGTCTCCGGTCTAAACAGTTAGGTCACGTCCGCCCCCCCCCCGGAGGGCCTATAGTCGCCGACGCTTGGCTGAGGGTTCGGCCCGCGCCGGAAGCCCAAGTCCCGAGCTTCCCGGATCCGAACCCGCGCCGGCCGCGGCATCGTCGGCGGTCACCCCGAAGTAATCGCCCGTCAGGCTGCGGAGTTGGTATCCGAAACCGGTGTTGAAACCCGTCGTGATGACGATGCGCATGTCCCGGCCGGCATGCATGGGAATGGTCCGCGCCGCGGCTGCGCCCAATCGCTGGATTTCGCCCTGAAAGTCCATTGGCCAGGCTTTCAGCCTCACCGCGACGATCGGGGCGAGGTCCGGAGCGTAGGAGGCGGTGGGCGGCGGCGGAGCGGAGGCCGACACCCCCAGGACTTCTGGGAGCGCCGCGACGGCAGGGGCTGGCGCATAGGAGGCGGCGTTTGTGCGCGAGACGGCGAGTTTGAGTATATCCGGCCAGCGGCTCCAGTCCCACTTCAAGACCACGAAATTCGCAGAGCATCCGACGACGAAGATCAAGATGGCGGCGGCGGCGTGAATCCGGATCGGAGGCGCGTTCCAGTTACGCGCCGTGGCATAGACCACAGCGGTGCGAGTGAGGATGTCGTGGGCCAGCCGTCCTGTCGGCTGATTGAACAACAGCAAATAGGTCTGCGCCAGTCCAAGCCCGAAAACCGCGCCGAACGCGACGCGGGTGAAGAGATCGTCGAGACCAGGGTCGGCGACGCGCACGTCCCAGCGATTGACCACGAAGGGTGCGATCAGAATGGCCGCCCGGACAATCGATCCTGGCAAGGCGGGCGCCACGCCGGCGAGCGTGATGACCTTGAGACGGAAGAGCCGCATCCCCACGGTGGCGCCGCCTCCCAGACGGCTGGGCAGTATGCCGAAATAGGCAAGGCCCACGGCGATCCCGTCCAGCCGCGCCAGGACGGGCGACGCCGTCATCGCCTTCAGGAAGGGGAGCGCCAACGCATAGCTGAGGGCGCCGACCAGAAGCATGTCGATCGCACATGCAGCGACGCGGGTGAGGCCACCGGCCCATGTCAAGCGGGTGTCAACCGGCACGAATCCCCCCCCCGGGGCAGCCTCAGGCCATCATCGCGACGTGCGGGAAGCCTGGCGCCGCATCGTTCAAACGCGGCGATGAGAGCACGATTCCCCGAAAGGCGAGTCCGCCGTTAAGCTCTCCAGGCGGCAGGAACTCGCCCCTTTTGCCGGCGTTCCGGAAGTGACGGCGTGACGTCGGTCGCCGAAAGGTTTTGCTTGATTGCTACGTTCGGCCAGCCCGCCGCGTCCGGCGGTCCGGGCGCCAGTTCGGCGGGAACGGCGATCATAGACGTGCTGCGGTCGTGGAGTTCGTGGGTAACCCACCTGCAGCCTCGCGAAGCCGCGATCGATGTCGGCCTCACCCTGGTCATCGCAGCGGCCGCGTTCGGCATCCTGCGGCTCCTCGATTGGCTGCTCCGCCGGGGCGTCGAGCGGCTCGCGGCCAGGGGCCTGGTGGCGAAGCAGCAGGCCGGGGACGGCCCCAAGGGCGGCCCCCGGATCGCGGCCATGTCGTGGGGGCTGCTCAAACTGGCCATCACGGTGACGGCGACTCTGATGGTCCTCGAGGTCTGGGGCCTGGCGCCGCTGCAATGGCTGTCCGGCGCATCGGGCGCGGCCCTGGCCCGAGTGGCGTTCATGATCGTGCTCGGCGTGGCCGTCGTGGAAGTCGGCGGCCGCATGATGGACCGCATGTTCCTGAGCCTCCAGCAGCGCA
>DASXGQ010000145.1:0-10065 GCA_036488995.1 Caulobacteraceae bacterium | reverse complement strand
GAGGAGCCAGAGGCCAAAGGCGATCACCAGGAGGGCCGCGCCGATGCGGATCTGGCGCGACCACTGAACGAGGATCGTCAGCAGGCTGAACGGCAGGAGCAGGCCCGCCATCGCCAGGCCGTGGCCGAGCGCGAGCAGCCCGAGCGCGGCAAGCAGGTCGCGCCGCCCCCTCCCCATCAGACCGGCGGAGACCGCGAGCGGCCAGCCCATGGCGGGGTTGGCGCCATGGTAGACGCCGCTCGCGACCACGAGCAGCCAGGGGCCGATCACACCGACGGGTAGCAGAAGGAGTCGGTCGAGCAGTCGCCGCCTTCGAGCCGGACCTGGTGGGTGCGGTAGCCCTTGGGGAATTCGACGAGGAAGGCGGGGTCGAGGGTGAGGCCGCCGTATTCGCCGACGTCCGCCTTGACCATCGCGCCGGGCACGCCGTCCGGATAGAACTGGTCGTCCCAGGTCGAATAGAGCCCGTTGGTCCAGTAGACTCGCTTTCCGTCGCGGCTGATCTCCACCATCTGCGGGCCGCCGCGATAGGGCTTGCCGCTGGGATGGTCGACGCGGCGCGTGACCCCGCCGGTGTGGACCGATCCGGCGAGGACGGGGTTGAGCGGATCGCGCACGTCGTACTGGCGCATCTCGCCCGTCCCCCAGCACGAGACGTAGAGGAACCGGTCGTCGAGCGAGAGGTCGATGTCGGTCACCAGCGGCGGGACGGCGCCGAAGCCTTGCAGGAGGGGCGGCAGGTCCTCCTTTGCCGCCGGCTCGGGCGGGATGACGGCGGTCTTCTTCGCGTGGAACTTTCCGCCCTCGCGCCACCAGGTCCAGATCGAACCCTCGAGATTGGCGGTGTCCACCACCACGCCCAGGAAGCCGTACTCCTTGACCGGATCGTGCGCCGGGCGGACCTCCAGCGCCATCTGGTGGTTTTCGCCAAGGTCGATGGTCTGCAGGTGGGTGCGCCCGCGCAGGTCCCAGAAGTGGAGGCGGTGGCCGTACTTGTTGCCCAGCAGGTCCTCGGGCACCACGCCGTTCTCGAACTGCGGCGGCAGGCCCCATTCGCTGGAGACCATGTAGTCGCGCGGCAGGTTCCACCAGAAGTCGTAGTGCCGGTCCTGCGGCCCGCGGTCGATCTCCCAGCGGCCGATCACCTCGAAGCTCTCGCAGTCCATGATGAAGACGCCTGGCGGCCCTTCGGTCCCGTCCCGCCCGCCGCCGCCCAGGGTGGAGACATAGATCCCCTCCGGCCCGCAGTGGACCGTGTGCGGGCGCGAATAGCCGGTCTTTGCGAACACTTCCCCGGGCTCGATGATCTTGTGGATCCTGGCCTTCATCGGCCCGCCGTGGGTGTCGATGACATAAATCCGCGAGGAGCGGATGCCGGGAATGATCAGGAAGCGGCGCTCGAGATAGGCGTGGCCCGACATCGGATAGAGGGCCGAGGAGCAGGCGTTCCAGCCGAAGTGGTGAAACTCGTCGCCCTTGTTGGGCATGAAGAGGGTGTGGATCACCCTGCCGAAGCGCCGGGAGCCGGGATCCAGGTCGACGACGGCCAGGCCATCGGGCTGCGAGCCGTCGGGGCTCAGCATCAGGGTGTAGGCGTAGGTCTCGACCGGCGCGGCCATGGCAAGCTTGGCCGTGGCGTAGAACGACGGGTCGGGTCGGATGGTCATGGCAGCCTCCCATGCGATCCCCACCCAGGTTCAGTCGTCGCTTGAATTCGGTTTGTGTCAATATCGTAATCTTCGTCGGGCGGGGGTGTCAGCGCCGTCCCTCCCCTTCAGGGGAGGGTGGCTGAGCGAAGCGAAGCCGGGTGGGGAAGTGTGGATCGTCTGCGGCGTCGGGGTCTTTCCCCAGGGTTCCCCACCCGTCGCGCCTTCGGCGCGCCACCCTCCCCAGAAGGGGAGGGATGGGGAGAGATGGCGCCGGAAACCGGCAAGGCGGGGCGCCCTGTACTCTTCGGGGCGGTGGCTTGGGGGCGTAGGTCCGGTTCGCGGGGGGCGAAGTGGACGGGTGATGTTGCGTTTGTTGCTGCTGCTGGCGCTGGCGCCGGTGATGATCGCGGGCGTGGCGGTCGCCGGGCCGGCGGCGGAGACGCCGGCGGCGGTGGTTGATCCGGCGGTGGTCAATGGGGAGGCGTTCGAGCCGGAGCATCTGCTGGGGGACTGGGGCGGGCTGCGCACCAGCCTGCAGGACAAGGGGATCGACGTTAATCTCGGCTATGTATCGGAAACCGCCGGGGTCGTGTCGGGGGGCGAGCGGCGAGGGGTCGACTACGCCCACAGCATCGATCTGAAGATCGACGCCGACCTGCAGCAGCTGCTGGGACTGACCGGCTTTTCGCTGCACAGCGCGATGGTCGAGCGCGCGGGACGCGACGCCAGCCGCGACTTCCTGGGCGATCATCTGTTCGAAGTGCAGGAGATCTATGGCGGCGCGGGCGACGTGGCCGTGCACCTGGCCTATTTCTATGGCGAGGAGTCGCTGGCCAATGGCGCCTTCGACATCGCCGCGGGACGGATGATCGTCGGCGACGATTTCGCCAACTCGCCGCTCTATTGCGAGTTCATGAGCCACGCCGACTGCCCGACCCTGCGGGATCTGGGCATCACGAACGGCTTTTCCACCTATCCGGACAGCAGCTGGGGCGGGCGGGTGAAGGTCATGCCGCTGGGCGATGTGACGTTCAAGGCCGGCCTCTATCAGGTGCGTCCGCTGTTCGGCGGGGGTGGGCGCAGCGGGTTCAACTGGGGCTCGTCCGGCTCCACGGGCGTCATCCTGCCGGTGGAGCTGGACTGGTCGCCGAAGCTGGGGCCCGACCAGCTGGTCGGCCACTACAAGGTGGGGCTGACCTATGACAGCTCGACCTATGCCGACCTGGCGCTCCCCCTGCCCGCCCCCAGCACGATCCGAGGGCGGACGTCCTGGTACGTGCTGGCCGATCAGATGGTGAAGCGGACCGGGCCGGACGGGACCGACGGGATCATTCTGCTGGGCGGCTACAGCCGATCAGACCCGGACACCTCGGTGATCGACCAGCTCTTCTTCGTCGGCGTGCTGGCGGACGGGATCATCCCGGGCCGGCCCGCCGATTCCGTCGGCATGCAGGTCATGCGCTTCCACGTCAGCGACCAGCTGGCCGCGGCCCAGGCGTACCAGCTGGCCAACGACATCCCGATCTCGTCCGGCATTTTGGGCGTCCCCTCCCCCGGCGCCGTGCAGGGGGCGGAGACGGATATCGAGGTGCGCTATGGCTTCAAGATCCGGGAGGGTTTCCACCTGATGCCGGACTTCCAGTGGGTCATGCACCCCAACGCCACGACGCGAGTCCCGGACGCGGCGGTGGTGGGGTTGCGGGTGACGGTTTCGCTGTGAGGGGGCTCCGCACACTCGCCCCCTACCCTTCCGTCATGGCCGGCCGTCAGTGCCGGCCACCCATTGAACGACTTGAAGAAGCGCTTGCCTTGGCCGTGCCGGGCGGCGCGGCCACGACGGGTGGAACGACGTGGCGTGACCGCGCCGCCCGGCGCGGTCAATGCGAGCGGGACGCCAACCCGACGATGGGTGGCCAGCCCCCCGGCACAAGGCCGGGGGTGACGACGGCCGGCCATGACGGTTTAAAAAAGGGCGTGAGGCGGTCGGATGGATGAGGTTCCCAGGCGGAGGGTTCTGAAGGGGGCGGCCCTGCTGGCCGGGACGGCAGCGGCGGGGCGTGCGGCGAGCCAGCCGACGAGCAATCTCCCCCCCAACGTTCCCGAGTGGATGAAGACGCAGGGGGCGCCGGTGTTGAGCCCGCCGTATGGGCTGCCGTCGCCGTTCGAGAAGGGGGTGGTGCGGATTCAGCGGACGAAGACGCCGACGCAGATGGCGGCGACGACGCTGACGCCGTTGCAGGACCTGAGCGGGATCATCACGCCCAACGGGCTGCACTTCGAGCGAGATCACGGGGGCGCGCCGGCGATCGATCCGGCGCAGCATCGGCTGATGGTGCACGGGCTGGTCGAGCGGCCGCTGATCTTCACCATGGAGGATCTCACACGCTTTCCATCGGTGTCGCGGCTGCACTTCATCGAGTGCTCGGGCAATGGCTCGTACGAGGTGCTGGCGCCCGACACGACGGCGCAGGTGAGCCGGGGCCTGATCAGCTGCTGCGAATGGACGGGCGTGCTGCTCTCCACCGTACTCAACGAGGCGGGGGTGAAGCCGGGCGCCGCCTGGATCCTGGCCGAGGGCGCGGACGCCGCCGCGGTGACGCGCAGCGTGCCGATGGAAAAGGCGATGGACGACGCCATCCTGGCCTACGCCCAGAACGGCGAGCGGCTGCGGCCCGAGCAGGGCTATCCGCTGCGCCTGCTGCTGCCCGGCTACGAGGGCAATATGAACATCAAGTGGCTGCGCCGGCTGAAGGTGGGCGACCAGCCGTTCCAGACGCGCGAGGAGACCTCGAAGTACAGCGACCTGATGCCCGACGGGACGGCGCGGCAGTTCACCTTCGTGATGGAAGCCAATTCGATCATCACCTTCCCCTCGGGCGGGCAGAAGCTGCAGGGCCCCGGCTTCTACGAGATCAGCGGCCTGGCGTGGTCGGGCCGCGGCGCGATCACCGGGGTGGAAGTCTCCACCGACGGCGGACACACTTGGCGGCGCGCGGCCCTGCAGGAGCCGGTGCTGACCAAATGCCTGACGAGGTTCCGCCTGCCCTGGACCTGGGACGGGGCGTCGGCCCTGATCATGAGCCGCTCGATCGACGAGACGCGCTATGTCCAGCCCACCCGCGCCGAGCTGGTCGCCGTGCGCGGGGTCAATTCCTACTATCACTACAACGCCATCCAGCCCTGGCAGGTCGCGGGGGACGGGAGCGTGACCTATGTGGCGTAGGGCGTGGTTCGTCTGTGCGGCCGCAGCCATCGCCGGCGCCGCGGCGGCCGCGCCGCCACAGTCAAAGCCCGTCTATGGGTTCGGCAAGCCGGCGACGCCGCAGGAGATCGCCGGCTGGGACATCGACGTGCGCGCCGACGGCGCGGGCCTGCCGCCCGGGCGCGGCGGCGTCGAGGCCGGGCGGGCGATCTATGCGCAGAAGTGCGCCGTCTGCCATGGGGCCACGGGCGTCGAGGGGCCGATGGACCACCTGGCCGGCGGCGCCGGCACCCTGAAGTCGGCCAAGCCCGAGCGGACCGTGGGCAGCTTCTGGCCCTATGCGACGACCCTCTACGACTTCATCCACCGGGCGATGCCGTTCACGGCGCCGCAGTCGCTCTCGCCCGATGAGACCTATGCGGTGGTCGCCTATGTGCTCTTCCTCAACCACATCGTGCCCAAGGATGCGGTGATGGACGCGCGGAGCCTGCCGAAGGTGAAGATGCCCAACCGGGGCGGGTTCACCAGCCCCGATCCCCGGCCGGATGCGCCGTAGTTCATCTCCGCGCGTCGTGCGTTGGCGGGCGCCGCTTTTAACCACGGAGGACGCGGAGGACACGGAGGAGCACGGAGGTGTCTTTCTGGCGAAGATGAGTGATGCGGTGAAGCTGAATCGCCGGCCTTCGGCCGGCATTAAAACAAGATGGGGCGCCATGCGCCTCACGGGCTGATCCCCCTCCGTGCCCTCCGTGTCCTCCGTGCCTCCGTGGTTAAACCCACATTTCCGCATCGGGACCGTTGGGATTAGCGTCCGCCCTTCACCCACCACCATGACTCGTCGGCGGGTTGGAAGCCGCAGGCGAGGTAGGCGGCGATGGCGGGGTGGTTGAAGGCGGCGGTGCCGACGCGGGCTTCGGTGAGGCCGCGGGCCTGGAGGCGGCGCAGGGCCTCGAGCATGACGAGGCGGGCCAGGCGCTGGCCGCGCCAGGGCGCCGCCACGCCCACCGGCTCGAACAGGCCCACGCCGCTCTCGTCATCCGCCCAGGCGATGCAGCTGGCGATGAAGGCGCCGTCCGGCGCGACCGCCAGCATGTCGAGCGAGGGGTCGTAGACCGGCAGGGTCGTCAGGCTGAGATAGGCCTCGGTGGAGAAGCGGGACTGCGCGTCGATACCCAGGTGGTCCAGATGGTCCCAGGCGGCGCGGTGGGCGCCGGCGCGGAGGGCCGGATCGACCCCGACGCTGTCGCGCACGGTGACGCCGCTCGGCGCCTGCGCCTGCGGCAACTCACCTTCCAGGCTCATCGCGAAGTTCACGCCCGCCTGTTCGGCGCGGCGATAGCCGAGCGCCTCCAGCGCCGCGATCCGGCGCGCGTCGGAGGCGTAGGCGCGGACCCTCAGGGCCGCGGACGCCGCGTTTGCACAGCGCGCGCACCACTCCGCCTCAGCCCAGCTCACGGCCTCGGGCACGAGACGCTCGGCGTGCGGCAGGGTCTCCAGCCACACCTCGCCATCGTCGTACAGCCAGGCCTGGGCCTCCACGCCCTGCGCGCCGAGCCAGAACCGGTTCGGCTGAGGCCGGTCTGGGCTGGCGTGCAGCGCCCAGACGATGTCGCCGGGATGCCAGGAGGCAGAGAGCGGGGACCGCGCCGCCGTGCAGGCGCTGGCGAAGGCGAGTAGGGGCGACAGGTCGGCCAGCCCCTCGTAACGGCGCGAGGTCACGCTCGCCGGCGCGCCGCGGGGATCAGTGTCTTTCATGGGATGTCTCGAGCTTGAGCGACCGCGGCCGGCGCGCCGATTGGGCCGGCGCCGGCGTGCGGACAGGGACAGGCGAAGCCGTCAGGCCGTCGGCGTTCGAGACATCGCGCCCTCCATCGGGAGGCGCAGCTTCGATCCGGGGGCGATGCGGATCAAGTCCTTTGCGGGATTCACGATTTCAAGCGGGTGTTGGCGGGCGCCGTCGAAACCACGGAGGCACGGAGGACGCGGAGGACACGGAGGGGATGAACCGGCGAACTTCCGTGTGGTCCGGCTGTTTTAATGCCGGCCGAAGGCCGGCGATTCAAACTTCGCCGCCTCGTGGCCCTTCGAGAGGACCCCGATCTCCGTGATCCTCCGTGTCCTCCGTGGTTAAGCGATCGTTCCGCTTCGGGATGACGGGGATTAGCGACTGTCACTCCAGCCGGCGCGCGTTGGGCGAGGCCGTTTCACACGGCCGAAGGGGCGTGCGGCTGGGGTGGGACCAGGGCGAGAAGCGGGGCCGGGAGAATGGCGGCCTGGGCGTCCACCCCTCGCCTTCCCAGAGGCTCCAGTCGGGGGTGAGCTCGAGGTCGATGCACAGCCGCTCCACCGTCTCGCGGAGGGGCGCCTGCTCCAGATCCTGGTAGGCCTCGTCTTCGTCCAGGCGTTGCTCGAGGGCCCCCATGACGCCCCAAAGGGCGCCTTCGTCCTCGACCTCCCGTTCGGCGGCCTCGACCACCAGGACCTCGACCGTATCGCGACGTCTGCGGCTCTGCGCCGCCGCCTCGTCCGCGGCGCGTTTGCGTTGCGCAACGCGGCGGGCTTCGACCTCGGCCGCCTCGCCCGCGAGCAGGGCGCGCAGTTGCTCTTCGGCGCGCGCTTCGAGCGCGACGGTCAGGCGGACGGAGCGCGAGATGCGATCCAGGGCGGCCGAGGCGCCGAAGGCGATGGTGACTGGCGAGGGGGCGCGGCTGTCGGGCGCCTCGGCGGCGTCCGGCGTGGCCGCGGGATCGACCGCTTCGGCCGCCGCGAGCGTCACGCGTTCGAGAGCCCGCGCCACTCTCATGCCGATCTGGACCACCTCCTGGAGCACCTGCAGACGCAGCTCGGCCCGCAGGACCGCGGGATCGGGCGCTTCGGCGAGGGCGGCGTCGTCGGTCATTGGGGAAGTATGGAACATTGCAAATTGCAAGTCAACGGGGCGACACCCGCCGCAAGGCGCCGGTCCGCTAAACTAGACCGTCACGCCCGTGAGCTTGATGACCGTCAGGGTTCCCGAGGGGGACCAGTTGTATTCGTAGTGGTCGCCCTGCTCGACGGGGAGCGGGACGGACATTGGCCGCCAGACGCAGACGTTGGTTCCCCCTGCCCGCCTGACGCTGTCGTAGATGACGCCCCTCTGCGGCTGCGCGACAAACGGCCAGCGCACGCCTGCGGCGAACGCCTGGGAGGCCGAGTAGTCTGTTGGATGGTACAGCTCCGGCCTGGCCGACTGGAGCCCGCGTACGTCGATAAAGTCGTCGTCGAGATCGGCCAGCAACTCGCGCATCTGGATGCGGGCGGGGAAACCCGCGGCCGAAGCGCGAAGCCTTCGCTCGTGATGGTAGATGGTTTCGGACAAAGCCGTCTCGATCTCGGCAGCGGCGTACCAGGCCCCAAGGCGGCGGTCCGAAAAGCGGCCGCCATCCTCGGATGCGTAGAGGAATGCGGCCATGACCATGGTCGCGCCGGCGCCCCCGGACGGAACTTCTCCGCCCGGTATCCGCCTTAGCCTCTCGCTCGCGTCCAGGCGTGTGTTGGTGAGCTCCTCGAGCTCGAACGCAGCGCGAAGATCATCTTCGTTGTCCGCGATGTCGTCGAACACCCCCACCGTGGGAAACCGGCTGGCGATGAGTCTGATGGTGCGCCCCGCCAGCCGGGCGCGCGGCGGATGGCTCACCTGACCCCGCGCCAGGCGTCGAGGTACTTGCGCACACTGTAGAGGTCGATGATGCCGCCCGCCGTCATCGCATCCAACGGCGAGCGTCCGTCAAAGGGATGATCGGCGTTCGCGGCGCGGAGCCACCGGAAGGCGGTCGCATCCTCCGCAAAGATCAACCGCAGAGCTTTCAATATGCCAAGAGTCAGCGACACGCGCTCGAGCTGGTCGCGTGCGAGCACGACCTTGCCAGGCTCCTTGCGCCAGTTGTGATACGTCGCCTCGGAAACGTCACCGAGGATGGCCCGGCGCTGCTCCACGGTCAGGCTCAGGCGGTCGGCCGTGTTCAGGAAGAACCGGATCGCGGAAGCCGATAGCCGCTTGCGATCTGCGGGCGCGCGCAGGGATGCGCCGCCCTCAACGACCGGGTCGGCGGCGTGCGTCGGCATCGTTGGTCTCCAATCTTGGAGTAGAACTATATTGTTAGTGCCGTTGGCGCAACGTCGGCCTTTCGGAGTCGGTCACAGGAAAAAGTATATTTGCATTTTGCAAGTACATGGGCGCGCACTTGCCGCCCTGCTCTACCGAGGCCGTCGGCTTGAGGAGCGGCGTAGGCGCCCCCACGTAAGGGGGTCGCCGAAAAGGAGGGGCGTTATTTGACACTCTCTTTGGATGAGCCCGCAGGACCCTCGAGCGCGGCCGCCGACTCGGCAGGTCCGACCCGTTGCAGACCTTCACATCGCGCGTGAGCCTAGACCACACGACGGTGACCTTGCGCAGGCCGCGCAAGACATGATCATGGCCCATCGCTTGGCGCCTGGTGCAAGGCAAGCTGGGATTCATCCGATGAGCTCGCTACAAAACGAAGTGTACGAAGCTTTTCCTCGACATCGGCGTCCCGGAGGACAAGGCCATGAGAGCGGCGACCGCCTTAAGCAAGGGAGACGACGTGGTGGCCGCCATCAAGACCGAACTGCTCCTGCTCAAGTGGATGATGGCTTTCACCCTCGCGGGCGTCTGCTTGATCTGTGCCAAGCTGTTCCTTCACTGATGACCGACACCCACGCTCCCACCGATGGAGACCTGAGGACGCTTCACGCCAAGCTCGAGGCCGAGCTTAGCTTTGCGGGTATTCCAGGAACCCCAGGATTCCTTGCTTGAAGAAATTGAATCAGCCCATGATCCGCAAACGCGTGTAGGACGGCCAAATTCTCTCGCATCCAGGCGCGCCATCTTGGATCAAGCCGGATTTTTTGAACCCCGTTGGAAGCATCGAAACAATACGGAGCCGAGTTTGGACCACCGAAGTTCTGCTCCGACAGCTCTATAATTCGCCGATCTTTTTCGCTATCTTTGATCCCTCGCAACTCAGGTTCGAACCAGGGCGCTATGAACCGGAAAGGGACATAGCGTTCTAGGTCGGACGCTATGTTAGTATTTGCGAGTGCCCGTTTTATTTCTTCGATCACCAAAGAAGGACGAAGTCCTTTCGTTGGGGGCAATTGCGACACGATATCCTGAAGCGTGTCTGCATGACCGAGTGATAGCTTGTATAGGGT
>DASXGQ010000111.1:0-7785 GCA_036488995.1 Caulobacteraceae bacterium | reverse complement strand
TTGCGGCCATACGCCTCCTCAGGCCCCCTTATCGAGCTGGCGCGAGATGCTGTTCAGGAGTTCCGCCACAAAGCCTTCCGTACGCGAGCCGTAGCCGGTGATCTGCGACTGGAAGAGGTTGTAGAAGATAACCGACGGGATGGCGGCGAACAGACCAATGCCGGTGGCGAGCAGCGCCTGGGCGATACCGGGAGCCACGACGGCCAGGTTGGTGGTGTTGGTGTTCGCGATGCCGATGAACGAGTTCATGATCCCGTAGACCGTACCGAACAGACCGATGAAGGGGGCGTTGGCTCCGACCGAGGCCAGGAACTGCATGCCGCCCGAGAGACGGCGGGCCAGGGAGGCCTGGACGGCGCCGATCGCCGCGGAGGCGCGGGTGATCGTCGAGCCGCGGTGCTCGCCGGAGACCTGAAGACCGGCCTGGCGGGACAGTTCGACTTCGGCGGCTGCGGCCGCGGCCATGTCCGCCAACGGGTTGCCCGCGAAGTCTTCGGACTCGGCGATGCGGCCCATCTCGTTGATCGACTTGGCGCCGCGGAAGCTTTCCAGGAAGCGGTCGGACGAGCGACGGAGGCTGGCGAACTCCACCAGCTTGATGATCAGCAGCATCCAGGAGCCGATCGAGCAGCAGAGAAGGCCTATCATGACGATCTTCACGACCAGGTCGGCCTGCTCGAACATGACGATCGGGGTCAGACGGCCGTTGGCCGAACCGCCGATCTTCATGGTCTCCGCGGCGTTGGACGCGGCCGTCTGGTCGGCGCCGGTGGCGTCGGGAGCGGCGGCGGGCGCGGCGGCCGGAGCTGCGGCAGGGGCAGCCGGCGCGGCGTTCTGCGCCAGGGCAGGCGCGCTGGCGAGCAGCGCGACCGCGCCGGCCAGAGCGACAATGGGAGAGGTTCGTTTCACTGCGAGCATAGGGCGCCGGTTCCTGCTTGATCGACCATGTGGGGTAGGGGTCGGCCGCAAAGCGCGCCTCTCCCGTGATTACCGCCGTGTTAGACTTGGCGAGCCGCTCCTTTGGCAACCGATTTTTTTAACGTCAAGGGCGGCTTCGCGGTCGAAATGCGCGGGCACGCCTAACGGAACAACAGTCATGTTGCGGCGCAAAACGGCTGAAAGCCTAATACGTAAGTGATTCCACCTGCTGACAGGTGGTTTTAGTGTGCGGCGCAGCAAAATCGTTAGAACAGCTTTCAATGCCGCTCGAGACACGCCGACGGACGCCCTGTCCGGCGGCGACTAGAAAACGGACAACCTTCGCACACGGAACTCGCACGGAGCTTCGGCGTCCCTGCTCGCCGCGGCGTCGCAGTCCCTGTCCCCGTCTTCTCATAGCGCCTCTCGGAGCTCGCCAGAGACGGCGTCACGCGCCCATATTTTGCACGCCTTATATTCTGAGCGTCCTATATTTTGCGCGCCTTATATAATGTGTGGACGCCTGCGCTTTCTCTGCGCGCCGGCGAAGGGGCGCACCCTACGCGTGGGCGCCGTGAAAAGCCGCATACCCGGCCATCGCCGTCATCAGCACGAGGAGCGCGCGCAGGCCGATCAGACTGGCCTTCGTCAGAGGGCCCAGGCGCATCGGCGGCAAAGGCGGCCGCCGAAGCCGGTGAGGTCCCGCGGCGTCAAGCCGCAGCGGAACCGGCGCCTGAGCGCCTGTCTTGGGGATGTCGAACCTCCCCTCAGCCAAGGTGGACACCGATCGAAGCGAGGAAGCTGACACAGGCGCAGGCGGCGCCCGCGAGGGTCACGAGCACGCCCACCGCGATGCCCAGGCCGTTGGCGAGGCGACCATTGACGTGAGCGCCCATGACCTCGCGGTCGTTGGCCAGCAGCATCAGAAAGACCAGGGCGGCTGGCAGCAGGATTGTCGCCAGCATGTTTGCGTTGAGCGAAATCGCCAGCAGCGGCGCACCCGGAAGCAGGACGACCAGGCCCGCCAGGAGGGCTATGCCGACGTTGACCCCATGGAACAGCGGGGCTTTCGCCGGGGAGGCGTTGAAGCTGCAGATCGCCGTCTCGACGGGCTCGCCGATCGCGTAGGCGCTGCTGGCCGAGATCGTTAGGACTGCAACAGCGCCGGCCTCGATGAGGGCGAGCGCGAGAAGGGCGGATCCGCCCGCCCCGATGAAGGGACGAAGGGCCTGCGCGAAACCGGCGCCGGCGTCGTAATGGCTCATGTCGACCTTGTGGGCGAAGAGCGGCGCGGCCGCGACGAGCGCCGCGCAACCCGCCGCCGCGGCCAGCACCGCCCCCAGGGCCGTGTTGATCCGGCCTCGCCCGATATCCGCCTCGGCCATGCCCTTGTCGACGGTCGCGCTCTGCTGGAAGAACAACATCCAGGGCGTTACCGTGGCGCCGATGTTGGAAGCCACCATCAACAGGAACGGCGAGAGGCCAGTCTTCGGCAATGGCCCCCATGTCGCGAGCGCATGGGCGATCTGGCCCATCGACGGCCGCGAGAATGCCGCCACGGCGACGAACATCAGGTTGAACACCGCCAGGCCGGCGGCAAGGCGCTCCCAGCGAGCGTAGCGCCCGCCGCAGGAGCCGATCGCCACCAGTCCCCCGGCGCACGCGACGGCCGCCCAAGCCGGCACGCCGAAGTAGCCCATGCCCACACGGATCGCGATCACCTCGGTGATCAGGGTGATGAGGTTCGTCACCGCCAGGTCGGCGACAGAGATCCAGCCCCAGAAGCGGCCGAAGCGCTGGAACACGAGTTCGCCATACCCTCGCCCGCTGACCGCGCCGATCCGCATCGCCATCTCCTGGACGACATAGGCGGCGACGAAGGTGACGAGGATGAACGGCAGGAAGAACCCGACGCCGTAGGTCGCCCCGCTACTCGCGTAGGAGAGCATGCTGGGGCCGTCGTTCTCGCCGAGCATGGCCAGAACGCCCGGCCCGGCCAGCAGCCCGGCCATCGCCGCGAGGCGGCGGCCGGGCTTTTGACGAGCGACACGTCGTTCGGCCGGCGCCGGCGTGAATGACGGAAGACCGATGGCGACGGATTCGACGCCCGGTGGCGGCGGCATCGGAGCCTATCCCTTCCTGGCGTGGAGACGCTGGGCGGGGCGTCAGGCGGGCACGATGTCCGGCCGCGCCTTGGAGAACTGCCGGATGAGCGACGGGTCCATGTTCAGGTGGGCCGCCACGAGTTCCGGGGGCGTGCACGCCAGCCACTGGGCCAGGGACACTTCCTGGAAACGATCGGACTTGAACACCTCCATGACGATGAGGTCGGTGTCGCCGACGTTCTCGACATAGTGGCCAAGGCCCTTCTTCACGTATCCGATGTCGCCTGCGCGGAAGTCCGCCGTCTGGGCTTTCGGGCCGGTGTTGAACACCGTCATGCGGCCCTTGCCCTGTATGTAGTACTGCCACTCGTCGGCGTTGGGGTGCCAATGAAGTTCGCGCAGGCCACCGGGCTTGATCACCAGCTGGGTCGCGGCGATCGTCTTGGAGACAGGGAAGTTGCGCGAGTCGATCGTCTTGACGACTCCGCCGCGCGTGACTTTGGTCGGCTTCATGTTGTTCACGGAGAAGGTGAACTCGTATTCCGGCTCGCCGAGCGGCGACCTTACCGCGGCCTGCGCCTCGGCCAGCGGCGGCGGCTCCTTTCCCTGGAAGATCCAGAGGTTGTCGACCGGGATGTTCTTGAATGCGCTGACCGGCAGGCCGAAGTTCTCCGCCAGGACCTCTGGCGGCGTATGAGCCACCCAGTCCGTCAACAGCAGAGTGTTGAACTCGGACGCCATACCGTTGTCGAAGACCAGGGTGAACTCGGCTCCGCTCGGCCCAAGGCCCTGCAGCGAGTGAGGCAATCCCGCGGGGAAGTACCAGAGGTCGCCCTGACCGACGTCCCGGACCGCCGGGCGGCCCTCCCAGTCGAGCACGGTGATCCGACACTTGCCGTCGGTCATCACCGCCCACTCGGCCTGCTGGTGCCAGTGGAGTTCGCGGATGCCGCCGGGGCCCAGGCGCATGTTGACGCCGGACACCGTGTCCGAAATGGCGAAGTCCGCCTGCGTCACCTCGCGCGCCCAGCCGCCGGGCTGGATGCGCTTGTGGGCGTTGTTGAAGGACGCCCAGAACAGATCCATGCCGTTGACGTCGGTCGCCGGCGGATCCTGGAACGAAGGAAACTGGCTCGTGATCCCGGGATTCTTCGGCCCCGGGTCGCTGAAGGCGCCCGGCGTCGTGTTGATCTTGCCCTCCGGCGGACGGTCCGGATTCCCGAAGACGGCCGTCTGAGCGGCGGCGGCGCCGGCCGCAGCGACTCCGCCGAGGGCGGAAGCGGCTAGTATCGAGCGCCGAGATAGATTATTCATCGAAGTGATCCTCTATATTCCACTGGTCGATAATGCGCAATAAATGGATATGTTTTGCCATTTACTGCTACTATCGACCGACATCGAATTGATGAGTGGGGAATGCTGGTGCGTCTCGTCTTGCCCAAGTTCGGGACACATGGATATTAATTTCAGACATTCAAACTCTGAATGCGGCTATGTTTGATATAAACCTGCTTCGAACGTTCCTGGCGGTAATCGACGCCGGTCAATTCACGGCCGGGGGCGCCTCCATCGGATTGAGTCAATCGACCGTGAGCCAGCACATCCGTCGCCTCGAGGAGGCTTGCGGACGCCAGCTGCTAATGCGCGACACCCATGCGGTGACGCTCACGCCGGACGGCGCGGTGATGGCCGGCTTCGCCCGGGAGATCGTCGGGACCAGCCTTCAGGCGGATGGCTACTTCGCCGGCAGCGCGCCTCGCGGGCGGGTTCGGCTCGGCGTTTCGGACGACCTGGCGCTCACCCGTCTGCCGACGATCCTGCGCGACCTGCTCCGGATCAACCCGCTGATCAGCATCGAACTTACGGTCGGCCTGACCAGCACGCTTTATCAGAAGCTGGATTCCGGCCGACTCGATCTGCTGTTCTGCAAGCGCCAGACGGGCGACGACCGCGGTCATGTCGTTCAGCGCGAACGGCTCGTCTGGCTGGCGCACGCGGACTTCAGCCTCGCGCCCGAAGCCTCGGTCCCGATCGTGCTGTACCCGTCATCGAGCATAACCAGCCGCCAGGCCCTCGAGGCGCTGAACCGCGCGGGCCGGCCCTGGTTCATCGCCTGCTCGAGCGAGACCCTCGCGGGCCTGCGCGCCGGGGTGCAGGCGGGCCTGGGCGTAATGGCGCAGTCGCGCCTGCTGCTTCAGGGCGGCGGGCTCGCCCTCGCTCCGGAGAGCGCAAACCTCCCGCGTCTGGGCGAGGTCGAATTCGTCATCCTCGGCCGAAGCCACAAGCTCCAAGGGGCGGTCGCCACCCTGGCGGCGCTGATCCAGGAGCACGGGCCGGGATTATGGAAGGAGCCACAGGACAGCGATATGGCGGCCGGAGACGCCAGGTCCCTACGGGACAATCTCTGAACAAACGGCCCTAGACCCGTATGAAAACGGTGACGAACGCCGCCACGCCGATCAACACGACAGCGCCCGCCACGATGTAGACCGGAGCGAGCAACGGGCGTCCGGCCTCCCCGACCAGCGGCGCATAGATCCCCTTGCGCAACGCATTGGCTGCGACGTGGTACTGCCACGCGAACATCACCAGGGACACGACGCCTGCGGCGATCAATGCCAGGCCGAAATTGCGCGGGCCTTCGGGCCGCATCAGCCGCAACTGCTCTGGCACGGCCTCGCGCGCCTCCTCGAAGAACTTGGCGACCGTGAAACCGAAGCCGATCAAAGCCACGGACGTGCGTGTCGCCGCCATCAGGGTGCGCTGCAAGGCGAGTTGGGTGTTGATCCACGAGAAGTGGTTGCTGACGCTCGGCGTGACCTCGAAGGGGGCCTCGGACGTGGCCATGGCGTGGCTCCGTGACGGTTCGGCGGCAAAGGGCCGACGCCCAGATCTTAGGTTGACGCCAAGAGCCCGCGCATCGGCGCGAACCCTATGAGACCGTGCTGTAATCGCCCCCGGCGCGCCGTGCACGGAGCAACGGTGCTGCGCTCCGGGTGGAGCGGCCGCTCCAGTCCAGGCCCGACGGGACATAGGCGAGCTTTCGCCTTAGCATCGCCCGCATGGCGCCCGCCGGCCAACAGCGTCCGTTCGCCTTCGGCGAATGGCAGGTCGATCCCTCGTGTGGCCTCCTCATGGGCGTCGATGGCGAGAGCGTGCGGCTGGAGCCGCGGCTCATGGACCTGCTGCTGCTGTTCGCCGGCTCGGGCGGACGCGTGCTCGGGAAGGACGAGATCACCGCCGCCACCTGGGGCGACCGCGCCATCGGCGACGACACCCTGGCCGCCGCTGTCAGCCGACTGCGCCGGGCGCTCGGCGGGACGCGCGAGCGGCGCTACATCGAGACCGTGCCGAAACGTGGCTATCGCGCGGTCGTCGAGTCGCCGCCGCACGGGTCCCCCCCGCTCGCCGCATCCGATGGACCGCCCGAGGCCGCCGCGCTGGTGGCGCAGGGGCGCCAGGCGCTGGCCTCACCGCTGCCGACCAGCCTGGCCCAGGCGCGGCTTTGCTTCGAGGCGGCGATGGCCAAGGCCCCCGGCTGGTCTCCGGCCCACCAGGGCCTCGCCGAAACCCTCATCGTACGACACTACGTGGAGCAGGGCGGTGATCTCGCGGCGGCGAAGGCCGCGGCGCGCGCCGCGGTCGGCCTGGACGAGACATCGGCGGCCGCCTGGGCGACCCTGGGGAAGGCGCTGCTGCTCGCGGACCGCGACTTCGCCGCCGCCGACACCGCCTTCCAGCGCGCGATCGCTCTCGACCCAACGTTCGTGACCGCGCACCGCCGCCGGGCGGAGGCGCTGACCGCCGTCGGCCGCTTCGCCGAGGCCGAGCGGTCGGCGCGTCGGGCCGTGGCCCTCCAGCCGAGCTTGCTGGAGGCTCGCGGCGAGCTGCTGGAAATCCTCCTCATCGCCCGCCGCTATCGCCACGCCGCCGCCGAGGCCGTCGCCACATTGAGTCTGGCGCCCGACTTGGGCCAGGCTTGGTACGTGCGTGGGTGGGCGCTGGCGATGTCCGGCGACGAGGCCGAGGGGCTCGACTGCCTGCTGAAGGGGCTGGAACTTTTGGGCGTCGCCGCCGAACGGCTTCCGGCGCTGAGGGCAGTGTTCGAGGCGAAGGGCTTCGCGGCTGGCTGCGGCGCGGCGGCCGACCTCTTCGCGGAGCAGCCGTTTCGCTTCATGCGCCGCGGCTTCCCCATCGCCAGCCTTCGCGCCCTCGCCGGCCAGAGGGACGAGGCGTTCGCGATCTTGGACGCCGCGGCCGCGCGCGGCGATCCCACGCTCATGTTCTTCCCCTGGATGCCGCACTTCGACACCCTGAAGGCTGACGTCCGCTACGAGCCGCTGGCGAGCCGGGTGCGGCTGTACGGCTGAGGCCGCAAGCTTTTCCCAAGCTTTCCGCAAGTCAGGGGCAAACACTTCTGAGCCCGACACGATGATCCTGCTCCTCATACTTCGGGAGAGGGATCATGCGAAACTTGCTGACACAGAATGGCGCGGTCGTCGCGCTCGCTACGTCGTTCGACCAAGAGCGCCTGCATGGGTGACCTGCAAGCCGAGCGAACGGCCTTAGACGAAGCGACGAAGGCGCCCGCTGCGGCCTTTGGGCTTAGGACCTACTACGTCCTGCTCGTGGCGCAGGCGATCTCACTGCTCGGCAGTCAGATAAGCGGGCTCGCGGTCAGCATCGCTATCTTCCGGCACACCGGGCATGCCACGCCTCTGGCGCTGGTCGCCTTCTTCTCGGCGGCGCCGCGAATGGTTCT
>DASXGQ010000084.1:0-16005 GCA_036488995.1 Caulobacteraceae bacterium | reverse complement strand
TACCAGCCGAAGCTCCGCCGAGCCGCCCTCGAACAGGGTGGTGAAGAGGTCGCGGAAGTTCGCATCGATCACCTCGAAGGCCGCGGTGAGGCGCTCGCGACCTTCGGCGTTGAGCTCCTCGATGGCCTGGTGAAGCCGGGAGAGCGCGGCGGCGAGGTCGTCGCGTTCCGCCGCCAGGCCTTCGAGGCGCGCGTCGAATTCGGCGGCCTCTTCCTCGGCCCGGAGGTTCACCGCGCCCAGGGCCTGCAGGTCTCGCTCCAGCGCCGCGAGATGGGCCTCCATCGCCGCCGTGCCGGTGGGAAGGGCGATGGCGTCCTCCGCGATGGTCCGGCCCAGCGCCTCCGGCTCCAGGCCGGTCGCTTCTGTGAGGGTCGTCCTGAGGGAGGCCAGCGTCGCCGCAGCCGCCTCGAGCCGCGCCTCGGTCCCCGCCCGGACCTCACGTGCGTCGGCCGCGCGGGCGTCCGCCTGACGCGCCGCGCGCTCGGCGTCGGACCGTGCGGCTTCGCCTGTCGCGAGGGCGTCCGCGGCGTCTCCCTGGCGCGCCTGGGCCTTGGCCATCTGGTCGGCCACGTCGATCCGGCGGCGCTCCAGTTGATCGGGCGCCTGCCGAGCCTCGGCCAGGGCGCTGCGCGCCTGGGCCTCTTCCCGTTCCAGCTGGTTCAGGCGCTCTGCGGCCGACGAGGCGCGGCGGTTCCAGTCGCGGGTCTCGCGTTCGAGCTGCTCGAGGCGACGCTGACGCCCTGTCCGGGCCGCCGACTCCCGCTCCAGGGCCGAACGCGCGGCGAAGGCGGCCTCGCGAGCCGCACCAGCCACGGTCCTGGCCTGGGCGAGCGCCTGGTCCAGTCCAGCGTCCGTCCGTTCGGCAGGAGCGGAGGTCAGAGTCGCCTTCAGCGTCGCGTTGGCTTCCTCGCGTTCGGCGGAGAGGCGTGCGATCGACTCGTCCAGAGCGCTCGCCCGGGCGTCGCGCCTGGCCCCCTCCCGCTCGAGCGCCTCGAGAACGGAACGGGCTCGGTCGTACTGGACGCCGGCGGGTCCAGGACGGCCGCGGGCTTGGGTCAGCGCCTTCTCGGCGTCCGCAAGGCTCCGAGCGGCGGTCTCGTGATCCGCTCGCGCCTTGGCCGCCTGCGGCCGCAGCTCGGCGATCTCGGCCTCCAGCGCCGCCAGGCGGGCACGTTGCTCGAGTCGCACCTGGGCCGGCTTGGGCGCGCCCGCGCGGACGACCAGACCATCCCAGCGCCAGAGGTCGCCCTCGCGGGACACCAGCCTCGCCCCCGGAGACGAGAGGCGGGCGAGCCGGGATCCGTCCTCCCGCGAAACGAGCCCGACATATGCAAGGCGCGCCGCGAGGGCCGGTGGGGCTTCGATGCTGTCGGCGAGGGGCGTTACGCCTTCGGGCCAGTTCGGCGGCGGCGCGTCGCGGCCGCCCCAGAATGCGGGAGATGCGGGATCGAGGCTTGCCGAGAGATCCTCGCCCAGGGCGGCGGCGAGAGCGATTTCCAGCCCTGACCGCGGCGTCACCTTCTCCAGCACCGGAGGCGAGGTTCCCGAGGCGGGCGCACGCGCTATTTCGGAGAGGCCGCGCGCCGAAGTCTCACGCCTGGCCAGGGCGTCCTCCGCCGCGCGGGCCGCCTTGCGCAACTCGGATTCGACCCCGGACGCTTCGAGGCGGGCGGCCTCGGCCAATTCCAGCGCCTCGCGCGCGCTGGCCTCGGCGGCGCTGGCGGTGTCCACCGCCGCCTGTGCGGCGGGAATCCTGGGGTCCTCGGCCGGCCCGAGAGCGACGCGTTCGCGCCGCGCTTGAGCCAGGGCCTGCTCGCTGCGAGCGAGGCGTTCGCGCGCGTCCTGCACGCGCGCTGCGCTGGCTCGGGCTTCGGCCTGGAGGGCGGCGAGCCGGGCCGCCAGGGCCTCGACCTCCCCGGCGCGGCCCGCCGCGTCCGCCTCCGCCGCTTGCGCCTCCGCGGCCAGTGCGGGCAGGCGTTCGGGCGCCTGGTCGATTTCGGAACGGACGCGATCGAGATCCGCGGTCAGGCGTTGGAGAGAGGCCTGCGCGTCCTCCTGGGTCCGGGTCTCGCGAGCGCGGTCCGCGACAAGGCGCGCCATGTCCCCGGCGAGGCGCTCGGCTTCGGCGCGGGCCGCGGCGAGGTCGCGCTCGGCGCGGTCCGATTCGATGGTCAGCCGCCCCAGGATCGCCGCGGCCGCGGCTGCAGCCTCCTTCAGGGGCGGCAGGGCGGCGTCCGCGGCGATGAGCGCGGTGGCTGCGCGCGCCGCCTCCTGGGCCGTAGCGAGGGCGTGGCCCACCGCAGTCGCGGCTTCCTCGCGGGCGGCCGAGTGAACGGTGGCCGCCTCCGCCCAGCGGGCGTGCATCAGCGCGGCCTCTACCTTGCGGATCTGGGCGGCGATCAACTTGTAGCGGGCCGCGGTTCGCGCCTCGCGCCTGAGGCGGGACTGCTGCATCTCCACTTCGCGGGCGAGATCGTCCAGCCGCGTGAGGTTCACCTCGGCGGCCTTTACCCGCAGCTGCGCCTCGTGGCGGCGTCCGTGCAGTCCGGCGACGCCGGCGGCCTCCTCGAGGATGCGCCGGCGGTTCTGCGGCTTGGCCGCGATCAGCTCCGAGATCTGGCCCTGGCGCACCAGGGCGGGAGAATTGGCCCCGGTGGAGGCGTCCGCGAAGAGAAGCTGCACGTCCCGGGCCCGGACCTCCGAGCCGTTGATGCGGTAGGTCGATCCCGCGCCCCGCTCGATCCGGCGACTGACCTGGAGGACGGGGTGCGCGACGTAGGCCGCCGGGGCGGTGCGGTCTGCGTTGTCGAGCGTGATCACCACCTCGGCGTGATTGCGCGAGGGCCGGCCCGAGGAGCCGGAGAAGATCACATCCTCCATGCCCTCGCCGCGCATCGCCTTGGCCGAGGTCGCGCCCATCACCCAGCGGAGAGCCTCGAGCAGGTTCGACTTGCCGCAGCCATTGGGCCCGATCACGCCCGTCAGACCAGGCTCGACCAGGAAGTCGGTGGCGTCGACGAAGGACTTGAATCCCGAAAGGCGCAGGCGGCTGACGTGCAAGGCCCCGACCTACCCCTTGCGGTGAGCGCGCTTGGCGCTCTCGATTGCGGCGCTCAGGTCCTTCAGCGTCAGATCGCCAGTCATTTTCTGGCCGTTGACGAAGAAGGTCGGGGTGAACTCCACCCCGTGGTCCTGCGCATCCTTGTCGGTGCGCGCCTGAAGGTCTGCGAGGGCCTGGTGATTGGTCAGGCAGGCGTCGAACTGGGCCGGGGTCATCCCCGCCGCCTGCGCCACCTTCAGCAGCGCCGCGCCGCCGCCCTGGGCGACGCCGACCTGGTCGGCGAAGATGGCGTCCACGACCTGGAAATATTTGTCCGGCGGGGCGCAGTCGGCGACCATGAAACCGGCCACGGCCAGTTCGGAATCGCCCGTGATCATTTCGTGGAAGACGAAGCGGACCTTGCCCGTGTCGATCCACTGTTTCTTGAAGGCCGGGAACACCTGGTTCGCCCAGGCCGCGCAGTGAGGGCAGCCCACCGACGCATATTCCACCACCGTCACCGGCGCCTTGGGTGAGCCAAGGGCGTGCTCCGGCGCGCTCGCCGCGGCCGCGCCGGAGACTGCGGCGAGACCTGCAGCCAGCGCGAGCCCCAGGAGACGAGGGAGGGCGACGTGTCGCGACATACTAGAGCTTCACTCCCTGGGCGCGCGCCACGGCGCTGTCGAGTTCGGGGCCGGTGAGGGCGCCCGCATAGACGCGGCCGTTGATCACAAATGTCGGCGTCTGGCGAACGCCTTCATGTCGCTCGGCCTCGCGCCACCGCGCCTCGATCGCCGCCAGCGCCGCCGGATCGCGGATGCACGCCTGGAACTGCGCCGGGCTCAGGCCCGCCCGGCCGGCGATCTCCAGCATCGCCGGCTGCGGATCGCCGCTGGCGTACATCTGCGCCTGAGCATGAAAAACGTCATCCACAACGTTGAAATATTTATCCTTTCCCGCGCAATGCGCGGTGAGGAAACCGGCCGCTGCGAGGGCCGTATCGCCCGTCAGCGCCTCGCGCAGGATCCAGCGCACCTTGCCCGTATCGATGTAGCGCGCCTTGAACGCGGGAAAGACCTCGTTGTGGAAGCTTGCGCAGTGCGGGCAAGCGACCGAGGCGTATTCGATCACGGTGACCGGCGCGTTCGGCGAGCCCATGGCCATGTCGTTGGCGGATGGGGGGGCGGGATGGGGGCGCTGACAGGCGGCCAGCCACAGCGTCACGAGCAGGACGACCCATCGGGCGGTCGGTCGCATCAGGTGAGGTCCTCGGGCCCCCTCGACGACGAGAATCGGTCGTCTGAGTCTGGATCATCCGCCGGTTCGAGGCCGGGCGGCAAGTCGCGGCCTCGCCTCACGCGGAGTCCCTGCGCCGGACAGCCCGGCCCAGACGGGTCAGGGCGGCGCGAAGCGGCCCTTCCGGCGCCACTTCCATCTCCTGCGCCAGAGCCGCCTCGGCCGCCGCATCGAGGGGAGCGTCCAGGGGAGGGCCGGGTCGCCAGGCGGTGCGCGCGCGGGACGGCGAAGCGCCTCTGAGCGGCCCCTGGACGATGCGAAGACGCTCCACGGCCCCCTCGCCCAGGAACAGGTTCACCCGGGCCAGGATGTCCGCCGCCTGATGCTGGATCAGGGTGGCGGCTGCGCCCTCCACGCGCAGTTCGAGGCTGGCGGCGCCTCCTCCGCGGGGCTTCGAGAGCTTCACCGGCTCGGTGCGTCGGGCGAGGACATCTCCGACGATCTCCTTCCAGCGCGCCTTGAGGCCATCGACCCCCTGCCCGAAACGCCCCTCGAGCTGCTTCAGGGTGGGCGTGAGCGCCTTCGCCGCCGCAGGGGGCGGTCCCGGCGCCGGGCGCGTGCGCAACCGGCCGAGGATCAGCTTAGCCTCGTGGGCGGAGGGGAGCGGACGGGCCATGGACACGATATTAGGGCGGCGCATGTCCTTCGTCGCCCCGCTACGTTCGCGCCTTCTGAAGTGGTACGACCGCCACGCCCGCGCCTTGCCGTGGCGCGCGCCCCAGGGCGTCCGCGCAGATCCTTATCGGGTCTGGCTGTCGGAGGTGATGCTGCAGCAGACCACCACGGTCCACGCCGCCCCCTATTACGATGCCTTTCTGCGCCGCTGGCCCACGGTGACCGCCCTGGCGGCCGCCAAGGACGGGGAAGTCATGAGCGCGTGGGCCGGGCTCGGCTACTACGCCCGGGCGCGCAACCTGCTCGCCTGCGCCCGCGCCGTGGCGCGCGACCATGGCGGGCGATTTCCGGATACGGAGGAGGGCCTGCGCGTCCTGCCCGGCCTGGGCCCCTACACCGCCGCGGCCGTGGCCGCGATCGCCTTCGAGCGGGCCGTAAATGTGGTCGACGGCAATGTCGAGCGGGTGATGGCGAGGCTCTTCGCGGTGGAGACGCCGCTTCCGGACGCCAAGCCCGAGCTCAAGCGCCTCGCCGCCAGCCTGGTCACAGCCCAGCGGCCCGGTGACTGGGCCCAGGCCCTGATGGATCTGGGGGCGGTGATCTGCCGACCCAGGTCGCCGCTTTGCGAAGCGTGTCCGATAAGCGGCGACTGCCGGGCCTTTGCCGCCGGCGCCCCGGAGACGTGGCCGCGGCGCAAGGCTAGGGCGGAGCGCCCCCGTCGCCACGGCGTCGCCTTCGTCCTGCTCTCCCAGGGCCAGGTGGCGCTGGAGCAGCGGCCGGCCAGCGGCCTTCTGGGCGGGATGCTGGGCCTGCCCACGACCCCCTGGCGGGCCGAGCCGTGGACTCTGGCCGAGGCGCGTGTCGCCGCGCCGGAGAGGACGACCTGGACGGAGGCGGGCGCGGTGGAGCACGTCTTCACGCACTTCGCCCTGCGGCTGACGGTGTTGACATGCGCCCCGGCCGAACCGGCCGCGGGCTTTCTCTGGTCACCGGTGGAGAGCGCCCGGGCCGGCCTGCCGACGGTCTTCCGCAAGGCCGTGGACCTGGCCGCGCCGGCGGAGCCTCAGCTCATCTGAGCGCGGATCCGAGCCCGCAGGACATCGATCGGCTGCAGCCCCCGGTCCGTGCGCACGTGCCAGTAGGTCCAGCCGTTGCAGGCTGGCTGGCGCTCGAGCATCGCGCCGACCTTGTGGATCGAGCCGGTGAGATCCCCGGCCGCCAGGCTGCCGTCGGGGCGCACCTTCGCCTGCTGACGCCCCTTGGGGCACCACAGCACGTCGCCCGGGCTGAGCAGCCCCGCTTCTACGATCTGGCCGAACGGCACCCGCGGTTCCGACTTCTTCGATCCTGTCACCTCCAGATCGGCCGGCGCGGCGGGGACGACCTGGGAGATCCGTTTGCGCGCAAGCTCGGCATAGCGCGCCTCGCGCTCGATGCCGACGAACCGCCGTCCCAGTCGGCGCGCCGCCGCCCCGGTGGTGCCTACGCCGAAGAAGGGATCCAGGACCACGTCGCCGGGCTGGGTCGAGGCCAGGAGGACCCGGTGCAGGAGGGCCTCGGGCTTCTGGGTGGGGTGCGCCTTGGCGCCGGTCTCGTCCTTCACCCGCTCTTCGCCCGAACAGATCGGCAACGACCAGTCCGAGCGCATCTGCAGCTCGTCATTGGCCATCTTCATCGCGTCGTAGTTGAAGGCGTAGCGCCGCGCGCCGCGCATCTTGGCTGCCCAGATCAGCGTCTCGTGGGCGTTGGAGAACCGCGTGCCCTTGAAGTTCGGCATCGGGTTGGCCTTGCGCCAGACGATGTCGTTGAGGATCCAGAATCCCTGGTCCTGCACCGCGCGGCCAACGCGGAAGATGTTGTGATAGCTGCCGATCACCCACAGGGCGCCGTCGTCCTTGAGCACGCGCCGGCAGGCGGCGAGCCAGGCCGTGGTGAAGGCGTCGTAGGCCTCGAACGAGGCGAAACGGTCCCAGTCCTCGTCCACCGCATCGACGCGCGAATTGTCCGGGCGCAGGAGTTCGCCGCCAAGCTGCAGATTGTAGGGCGGGTCGGCGAAGACCAGGTCCACCGACCGTTCGGGCAGGCGCGACATCTCTTCGATGCAGTCGCCGACGATCACCTCGTCGATCGGCAGGGTCATAGGCTCTTCCTCTTCGGAGCGGCCTTCTTCAGCCAAGCGTAGTGAAGCTGGGGTTAACTCCCACGCAGCCCAGGGCGAAGGCGACGAATCCCGCCAGTCCGGCCCAGGTGTTGGCCTTGAACGCAGCGAGGGCGCGGGCAGGATTTGCGCTTCTCAGCCCCCTGACCTGCGTCCCCAGGATCAGGCCCATGATCAGCAGGCAGGGCGGGAAGATGGGGCCCAGGCCTCCGGAGATTCCTGCAGCAGCGGCCAGGACGAAGCTCGCCAGATAGCAGGCCAGGACGAAGGCGGGCGCGTGACGCCCGAGCCGCCGCGCCGTGGACTTCACGCCCACGAGGGTGTCGTCCTCGATGTCCTGCAGCGCGTAGATCGTGTCGTAGCCGAGCGTCCAGGCGACGCCGGACGCATAGAGCAGCAGGGAAGGCGCCCAGGGTTCGCCAAGGGGCTGGCTCGATCCAACCGTCAGCCCCAGTCGCCCGAGCAGCGGCTCGCCGCCTTGCGCCGCCGCATAGCCGAGCAGGGCGCCCCAGTTGAACGTGAGGCCGAGCCAGGCCTGGGGCCACCAGGTGATCCGCTTCATGAACGGGTATGCCGCGATCAGTGGCAACGAGGCCGCGGCGAGCCAGAAGCTCGTGAGGTTGAGGAACAGCAGGATGGCAAGGCTCGCCCCCGTGCAGGCCAGCGCGAAGGCCAGGGCTGCTTTTCGGCTGATCTTCCCGCTCGCCACGGGCCTCGCCGCGGTGCGCGCCACGCGGGCGTCGAAGTCTTTGTCGGCGACGTCGTTCACCGCGCAGCCGGCCGCGCGCATCAGGATGGCGCCGACAAGAAAGGCTCCAAGCAGCCAGGGGTTGGGCCAGGCGCCCCGCATCGCGCCGGCCAGGGCGATCCCCTGCCAGCCCGGAAGCATCAGCAGCCAGATTCCGGTCGGCCGGTCGAGCCGGGCCAGCTTCAGCCAGGGGCGCAGGGGCTCCGGCGCACGGCGGTCGACCCAGTTGTCGGGCGCTGCATCGGGTAGAACAGTGTCCACGGCCAGCGCCTGATGTGATTTTCCGGCCCGGATGGCAAGAAATTGTCAGCTGAGCCTGCTGCTGTGGAGCGCGAGCACCTACCTTTGGCGGCCAAGGGGTAGCTCATGTCCATGGAGCAGTACGAGGACGACGAGAGCGCGCGCCGGCGGCTGCTCTCGAACCGGGAAGTCCTCGCCTTCATCGCCGGTTACTGGCGGCGCAGGCCGTGGCTGATGACGGCGACCGTCGGCTTCACGCTCAGCGCGATCGCCTGCGAGCTCCTGGTTCCCCGCGCCTCCCAGGCGCTGGTGGACGCCGCCGTGCGCGGTCCTGCCCACGCGGGGAGCGCGTGGAAGGCGTGGATGTTCTTCGTCGGCGTCTATTTCGGCTTCGCCCTGCTGCGGAATACAGCCATGCGGTTCTGGAACCCGCTGGCGGCCTGGACCATGCAGGAGATGACCAACGAGGGCTTCCAGCGCGTCCAGAGCTTTTCGTCCGACTGGCACGGCGACACCTTCGCCGGGGCCACGGTGCGCCGACTGTCTCGGGCCATGTGGGGCTACGACAGCACCGCCGACGCCATCGTCCTGTTCATAGGCCCGGCGATCCTGATCCTCTTCGGTCTCTCGCTGCAGATGATCCTGCGCTGGCCGGTCGTGGGCGCCTTCTCCCTGGCGATGGTGATCGTCTACGTCGTCGCCAACCTCGTCATGACCAACCTCTATGTCCGCAAGGCGAACATGCGCTCGGTGGCCATGGACTCGCGCATCGGCGGCGCCCTGGCCGACTCGATCTCTTCGAACGCGGTGGTGAAGAGCTTCGGCGCGGAGAGCCGCGAGGAGGCGCGCATCGACCGGGTGACCAGCGACTGGCGGCGGGCGACGCTGAAGACCTGGTACCGCTACATGGATGTCTGGCTGATCCAGAACATCCTGCTGGGGACCCTGCAGGCCGGCCTCACCGGGCTGGTGATCCTGCGCTGGTCCCGCGGCGAGGCCACCGCCGGAGGCGTGGCCTTCGTGATCACCTCGTTCCTGGTGATGAGCGGCTATCTGCGCAACATCGGCGAGAACATCCGCATGGCCCAGCGTGGCCTCGCCGACGTCGAGGACGTCGCGCGATACGCCAGGACTGAGCCGCAGGTGGCCGATGCGGCCGGCGCGGAGCAGTTTGCCGGCCAGATGGGCGAGATCGTCTTCGAGGACGTCACCTTCCGCTACAAGGCCGCCCTCGCCCCGCTCTACGACCACTTCAACCTGGTGATCCGCCCCGGCGAACGCCTTGCGCTGGTGGGGGCGACGGGGTCTGGCAAGTCGACTTTCGTCAAGCTGATACAGCGGCTCTACGACCTCTCGGGGGGCCGGATTCTGATCGACCGCCAGGACATCGCCCGGGTGACCCAGGCGAGCCTGCGCCGCGCCGTCGCCGTCGTGCCCCAGGACCCCGCCCTGTTCCACCGGACCATCGCGGAGAACATCGCCTATGCCCGTCCCGACGCCACGCCGGAGGAGATCCGTCTCGCCGCCCGTCGCGCCCGCGCCGACGATTTCATCGCCGCCCTGCCCAAGGGCTATGAGACCCTGGTGGGCGAGCGGGGCGTGAAGCTGTCGGGGGGCGAGCGCCAGCGCGTAGCGATCGCCCGCGCCTTCCTCGCCGACGCCCCGATCCTGGTGCTGGACGAGGCGACCTCCTCGCTCGACGTAGAGACCGAGGTCCAGGTCCAGGCGGCGACCGACGAGCTCATGGCTGGACGAACGACCATCATCATCGCCCACCGGCTGTCCACCATCCGCCATGCCGACAGGATCCTGGTGTTCCAGGATGGCCGGGTCATCGAGGAAGGCCGCCACACCGACCTCGTCGCCCTGGGCGGCGCCTATGCCCGGCTCAACGCGGTGGCGCAGGGCGCCTGAGACTCCGTACGGGGTCGCACAACGGGAATTGTGTCGGTGTTGTTTCGATGTCGGAAAGGGAACCTTTTCGGGCGTCAGGCGCCGCGAAAATTCGAGAGTCCGAATATAGATTGTAAATCAATGCCTTATCTCGAGCCACTTCGAGTAGGGCTTCGCGTGCGCGCCCGCGTGGTGTGGTATTTGTGACACTTCACGGCCCCCGTCACGCGACTGGCGCCCACGGGCTCTTGCCCAATTCATCGGGTTAAGAAAAAGGTGGCCCGGCGAGGAATTTGCTTCAACCCGCCGGGCCAGTCGAGCCGCGAGAACGGGGGGGATGCCCGCGGCGACACTTGATGTGTCGTCCGCGGGCGGTCGCGTCAATATGCCGGCCGAAAAAATTCGTGCGCCCCTCGTCCAGCATGTCGCTCGAAGGCGATCGACGTCACTCCTGTCCAATCGATCGGGCGGGGACGGGCGCCTCTCCACACTCTGGCGCGCGCCGCGATCAAGCTCTACACCTTTCGCAACAGGAGGCGCGAGCAGGTGACGAGGGACGTTGCGGAGATCGCGGCGGCGATGAAGGTGCTTGACGACTTCATGGCCGCCTTCAACGCGCGGGATGTCGAGGCCTTCGAGGCGACGTTCAATTTCCCGAGCGTGCGCCTGGCCTCCAACACGCTGAGGGTCATCGAGAGGGGCGACCATCAGCCGGCGATGTTCGAGACCGGCGCTCTGGCCGAGTGGGACCATTCGGCGTGGGAGCGCAAGGACGTCATCCACAGTGGGCCCGACAAGGTGCACATCGACACCCGGTTCACCCGATACCGCGCCGACGGCAGCGTCATCGGCGGCTTCGACTCGATCTACGTCATCACCTGTCAGGACGGCCACTGGGGCGTGAAAGCCCGGAGCAGCTACGCGCCCTGAACCCCTCGCGCCCTTCGCTCAGCCGGGGAGGGCCGATCAATTGGCGCGGCGAATCGTCTGATTTCGACGCTCTGGCGAGGGGTGGGGCGACCCCCCATGTCCGAATCATGACTCGCGAACCCGATCTTCACGCGATCCGCCGCAGCGTCGACCTCGTCGGGAGGATTTCCGATGGCCTGATCAGGGTGGGTCCGTTCGGCCTCGGCGTGGATGGTGTCCTCGACTGGATCCCGGGCCTGGGCGAAGCCTACAGCCTCGCCGCCGGCGCTTTCATCGTCGGCCAGGGCGTCCGCGCAGGCGTTCCCGCAGGAACCCTGGCGATCGCCGCCGTCCTTATGGCCGGCCGAACCGCCATCACCGCCGTGCCCCTTGCGGGCCCGCTGGCGGCGGACCTTCTGACCTCCCACCGTTTCGCCGCGCGGATGATCTGCACGGCGATCGACAGGAAGATCGAGGCCGGGACAGGCCGGACTGCCGCCCGCGGACCGCTCTGGCGTCGCCGCAGAACCTTCGCCGCCGCGTAGCCTTCGTCCTCAGCCCCGCGCCGGCGCGCCGCTCAGCGCGCGCACGAGGTTCTCGTTGAAGCGCTGGAAGGGCGCATTCACGAAGCTTTCCTTGCCCAGGCCCCAGGCCCAGCGGATCGCCGCGGCGTTGAACACCTGAGCGCCGGCGGGAGAGCGGAAGTAAGTCGCTTCCGCTAGGCCCGTCGTGCCGTCGGCCGCCACCGCGTTTCCACGGAAGAGCACTATGATCCGGTTCAAATCGATCGCGGGGATCAGCGACTTGCCGTCCACCCATAGACGCTTGCCGTCGGCGTCGGGATCGCGGTTGTCCCACTCGTAGCCGATCACGTCGGCCGCCGCGTCGCCGACCTTCCAGCCGGTGCCCTCGAAGAAGGGCAGGTCGGTCCGCGCGACGTGAAAGGTCGGGCGCTGGGCCGTGGCCGGCTCGAACCAGTTCTGGAAGGCGCTGCCCATCAGCATGCTCTCGGGCCGACGGGCGTCGGTGCGGAAGTTGCTGGTCTCCAGCAGGCGCGGATCCGTAGAGCCGCCACGACGGGTGATCGGATCGGATGCGGTCTTGTAGCAGACCAGCTGGCGGCCCCGCTCGGGCGTTCCGGGCGCACGGTCGAGATCGCCGTAGCGGACCTGACAATAGGCGGTGTTGGCGCCGAAGAAGGCGACGTTCTTCCCCTGCTGGAAGATGCGCTTCCAGAAGGCGTCGAACTCCTCCTTGCTCCAGTACTCGTCGTGGGAACCGGTGATCGCCAGGGCGTAGGGATCCAGGATCGTCGGATCGGAGTGCACGTCGAAATTGGTCGCGTAGTCGACGCCGCCTAGGCTCTGGGCGAGGCCCTCGAGCCACTGGACCATGTAGACGTCGTATTCCCAGAAGCTGGGCGTGCAGGGCCTGTCGAACGAGACGATCAGGCCGCGGTTCTCGTCGTCGTCGTTGGGGTAGATGCTGTGACCGCCCCAATCGTTATAGGCCTGATAGGTGTTGGTCCCCAGCCGAACGAGGATCCGGCCCGAGCGCTTGGGATTGCGGACCACCCAGAAGCAGGCCTTCACGTCCCGCACGGCCGTCGTCATCTCGACGATGTCGCCGTAGTAGCAACCGGGCGGCCAGCCGGTGGTGTCGATCTCTCCGAAGGTGGGGGGCCATCCCGGACCGATGGCGGCGCCGGACGCGGTCGCTCCGCGGTACGACACATCCACGAAGTCGCTGACCCAGACCTTCTGCGGATCGGCCGCGCCGACCCGGAAGACTTCCAGCCTCACCTTGCGGGTTGGCTGGCCGGGGCCGCCGGCCGCCATGACGTTGAACTTCTCGCCAGGCGTCACGCTGTGCCGGTCAGCGTAGGCCCAGATGCGTTGGACCGCGAAGTACTGGCTCCAGATTGCCGACAGCGGCGGCCGTCCCGGCGGCGGGCCGCCCCCCTCGCTCGCCGCAGCCGACTTCGGGGGCGCGGCTCCTGCGGACGCCTCGGCGAACGCACCGGCGGGGGCGGCGGCGAGGGTCGCGCCTGCCAGGCGCAGGAGAAGGCGGCGGGGGATCGAAGACCAGGAATTCATGGCGTGGCTTAGATGCGCCGCAGCACGCCCCACGCAAGAGCGTCCTTATGTCCAGCGCTTTGTCCCGCGGGAGAAATTGTGCTGCATCACGTGCGTGGGATCACCGCGAATTACATCCCATCGCGTGGCCGGCCCATCCCGCCAGAAGCGGATGTCGAACAGCTGATCGGCCAGCCGCAGGTCGCAGAGCGTCAGCTCGGGCATCCAGTCCGGCAGCGCCGGGTCGAGATAGAGCACGCCCTGGGAGGCGTCCGGCTGGAATCCGACGAGCATCTGCAGGAACTGGAAGGACGATCCCGCCGCCCAGCCCTGCGGAACGTTCGCGCCGAGGTACTGGACGGGAAAATTCTGCGGTTCGCGCTGAATGCCCGCATACAGCTCGGGCATCTGCGACAGGGCGAAATAGCTGGCGGCGTTGGTGATGTCCTCGGCGATCTGTTGCGCCTCCTTGACGAAGCCGTACCGCCGAAAACCATGGGCGATGAAGGCGTTGTCGTGCGGCCACACGGCTCCGCGCTGATAGGCGTAGGGGTTGAACGCCGGGTTGAGCGCCGAGAGCGTCCGTATGCCCCAGCCGCTGTTCATGTCGTCCGCCATCAGCCGCCGCATGACGCGCTCGGCGCGTTCGGGCGGCACGATCCCGCTCCACAACAGGTGGCCGGGATTGGACGTCACGGTCAGGACCGGCCGCTTCTCCCCGTCGAGACAGTAGGCGTAGAAGCCGCTCGCCTCGTCCCAGAACGCCTCGTTGAAGCGCTTGAAGAGGGCGTCAGCCTTCGAGCGCAGCCGCTTGGCCTTCGCCGTCTTGCCCAGCGCCTCGTAGATCTGCGCCATCCGGCACCAGGCGTCATAGACATAGCCCTGCAGCTCGCACGCCGCCTTGGGGCCCTTGATCATCTCCCCCTTGGGATCGACGAAGGACTCTCCGGAGTCCTTCCAGTCCTGGTTCTCGTACCCCGCGCTCGAGCGGGTCTGCCACTCCTGGAATCCATCGCCGTCGCGATCCCCGTACTTGTCGATCCAGGTCAGGCAGCGCTCCGCGATGGGCATGACGCTTTTGACGAACGCCAGATCGCCTGTGCACCGCCACAGATTGTGAAGCACGATCAGGTACAGGATCGTCGCGTCGGCCGTGCCGTAATAGGGCGTGTGCGGGATCAGCTTGAAATAGGCGAGCTCGCCGCGGCGCATCTCGTGCAGGATCTTTCCCGGCTCGGCGTCGTGGAAATCGTCGACCTTGCGCGCCTGGAACCTCCCAAGCACGTCCAGGGCGCCACGGGCGAAGTTCGGATAGACCATCGCGTTCTGAAGCGAGACGATCAGGCTGTCGCGGCCGAACAGGGCGACGAACCACGGAACCCCGGCCGCCGGAACGAACTCGAAATGGTCGGTTCCCTCGATCGGCAGGCGCAGCGCCGCCATGTCGGCGAGCGACTGGTCGTAGAAGCGGCGGAAGTCGTCATTCGGCGTCTCGATCTTGAGGACCGTCGAGCGCCAGAGGTCCAGGCGTTTGCCCATCACCGACTCGCCCTGGAGGGCGATGCAGTCGTCGGGGGGGCGATGGATCACGTCCTGTTCGGCGACGCTGTAGAGGACGCAGGCATGCCAGGCGCCGCCAGGCGGCAGCACGATGTAGAAGCTGATGCGCCCATTGGAATAGACGGCCGGCGAGTCGGCGGCCTTGAGGTCGACGATCAGGTCGCGCCGGAAGTTCTGATTGCGATAGCGCGCCCGCAGGCGCGCCTGGCGTGGCGACCAGTCCGAGGTGATCGCGCCGCGCCGGATGAACTTGCCGCTCTTGACCTCGAAGATGTCGGCGAAGTCGCTGCGGATGACGAGCTCCAGATTGAAGGACACCCGATTGGAGCCATAATTCACGAGGTCGAGGTCCTCGTGGATTCCTCCGTCGATGCTGCGGCTGACCGTTAGGGCGAGGGTTCCGTCGGGCACGAGGCCGTCGGACGTGTCGAACTGCTTGTTCGTCAGGAAGACGCGGGCGGCGTAGTAGGACAAGCTGCCACCATTGAGGAGATTCCAGGTCTGGCCGTCCGCGAAAATCATCCAGGCCGAGATCATGCGGGTGTCGGAATGGTAGAATCCCTTGTCGGTCGGCCACTGGATGGAGCCGTCGAGTTCGGTGATGAGGATGCCGTAGCCCTGGTTGATGCTGAGACGCGGCGGTCCCACCGAGACTTCGAGGGGCATGAGCGCACTCCTGAGCCGAGCACGGGCGGCTCCCCGCACAGCGGGCGCCCAGCGGCTGCTGCAACGCTCGGCCGTGCACAGGAGTTTCCGCATGCCGCGCAGTCAGGCAAGAGGCCAGGCGAGGGCGTCCTTGCCTCGATCCAGGGCCTTCGCGCGGCGGCGGCCCTGGCTGTGGTCGCCTACCACGCGCTGCAGTGGTGCGACGGAGGGTTCGACGTAGGCCGCGCAGGGGTCGACGTCTTCTTCGTCATCAGTGGCGTGATCATGTGGCGCGTGACGTCGGGCCGGAGCGTTGCGCCGGCAGCCTTCCTCTGGCGGCGCTTCACGCGTGTCGCGCCGCTCTACTGGCTGGCGACCCTCCTGGTCTTCGCCATCGCCCTTCGCTGGCGATTGTTCCTCCCCGAGGTGAAGACCGGCTGGAAGCACCTGCTGCTGTCGCTGGCCTTCGTTCCGCACCTCGATCCGGTGGGCCTGCCCTTCCCGACCCTGCCTCCGGGATGGAGCCTGAATTACGAGGCGATCTTCTATGTCGTCTTCGGCTGCTGCCTTCTGGCCCCCGAACCGAGACGAGCGCGACTGGTCGTCGGGACGCTGTTCGCCATCGTGGTCGCCGGCTTCTTCTTTCCCGACACCGGGTATTTCATGGGCGCCAACCCCATGCTGCTGCAGTTCGCGGTCGGAGTCGGGCTAGGTGTGGCCGCCCAGCGCGGACGCCTTCCGAGCCGCGCCTGGGGCGCTGGCCTTATCGTCGCGGCCCTGCTCGTCTGGGTCCTGATACAGGAAGGCGGGCTCTTCACCGAGCTCT
>DASXGQ010000071.1:0-3013 GCA_036488995.1 Caulobacteraceae bacterium | reverse complement strand
CGAAGGCGACACCGAAGAGTTCGACATCCTGCAGGAGGACCTGCGGGTCCGCCTCGACGAAGCCGCCCGCAGCCCCGACTTCGAGACGCTTCCCATCGAAACCCTCTGTCGCCGCGTCATCGCCGACATGGGGCTTTCAGGGGAGCTGAAACTCAGCGTCTGCGAGCCAGCGGCCAAGGACGTCAGCTCCGCCCAACCCGAACGCCGATCCTCCGCCTAAGCCCTCACCTCCCCCGCGAAGCGGCGGGAGGGGGACCGCTCGCCGAGCGTAGCGGAGAGCGAGGGGTGGAGGGGGCGAGCCGCCTCCACTGAATTTCGGACCGCCCGGTCGATCTGCCGAGCTTGAAGCTTACCCCCTCCACCATCGGCTCTTCGCTGCGCTCGGCCGACGGTCCCCCTCCCGCCGCTGCGCGGGGGAGGTAGTGCAAGCGCTCGCCACCCTCCCCGCAAAGGGGGAGGGGCAGCGCCCGCGCGCCTCACCGCACCCCCTGCTGCCACCGTCATGTCAGCAGCCGCAGCGTGCGCTGTCGCCGCAGGGCCTTTGTTCCGGCTATGTTCCTGTGTAATCTGCGAGTCTCCGCACTACATTGAGGGATCGCTCGACAGGACCAATTGCAACCAGGCCCCTCACCGGGCCTATGGGTGTTTCCGGGACAAGATGGCCGAACAACTGAACTTCATCCGCGTGCGGGGCGCCCGCGAGCACAATCTGAAGGACGTCAGCGTCGATATCCCGCGCGGCGAGCTCGTCGTGCTGACCGGGCTCTCGGGGTCGGGCAAGAGCTCGCTCGCCTTCGACACCATCTATGCCGAGGGCCAGCGCCGCTATGTGGAGAGCCTGTCCTCCTACGCCCGCCAGTTCCTGGAGCTGATGAGCAAGCCCGACGTCGACCTCATCGAGGGCCTGTCGCCCGCCATCTCCATCGAGCAGAAGACCACCAGCCGCAATCCGCGCTCCACCGTCGGCACGGTGACCGAGATCCACGACTACATGCGCCTGCTGTGGGCGCGGGTCGGGGTGCCTTACTCGCCGGCCACGGGCCTTCCCATCGAGAGCCAGACCGTCAGCCAGATGGTCGACAAGCTGACCGCGCTCCCCGACGGCGAGCGCATCTACCTGCTGGCGCCCGTCGTCCGCGGCCGCAAGGGCGAGTTCCGCAAGGAAATCGCCGAGTGGCAGAAGGCCGGCTTCCAGCGGCTGAAGATCAACGGCGACTACATCCCCATTGAGGACGCGCCGGCCCTCGACAAGAAGTTCAAGCACGACATCGACGTGGTGGTGGACCGCCTGGTCACCAAGGCCGGCCTGGAAACCCGCTACGCCGATAGCCTCGAACAGGCGCTGCGCCTGGCCGATGGCATCGCGGTGGCCGAATGGGCCGACAAGGACCCCACTGAGAACGAGCCCAAGCGGCTGCTGTTCTCGGAGAAGTTCGCCTGTCCGGTCTCCGGCTTCACGATCAGCGAGATCGAGCCCCGGCTGTTCTCGTTCAACAACCCCTACGGCGCCTGCCCGGTCTGCGACGGCCTGGGCATGAAGCTCGCCTTCGACGCCGACCTGATCGTGCCCGACAAGGACAAGACCCTGCACAAGGGCGCGATCTCGCCCTGGGCCAAGGGCCCCTCGCCGCTCTACACCCAGACCCTGCAGGCGCTGGCGCGGCACTACGACTTCTCGATGGACACCCCGTTCTGGAAGCTGCCCGACGCCGCCAAGCAGGTGATCCTGCACGGCTCGGACGGTGAGAAGATCCGCTTCATCTACGACGACAACGCCCGCAAGTACGAGGTCAACAAGACCTTCGAGGGCGTGCTGCCGAACCTCGAGCGCCGCTGGCGCGAGACAGACAGCTCCTGGGTCCGCGAGGAGCTTGGCCGCTATCAGTCGGAGACCCCGTGCGAGGCCTGCCACGGCTATCGCCTGAAGCCCGAAGCGCTCGCCGTGAAGATCGCCGGCAAGCACGTGGGCGAGGTCAGCCACCTCTCCATCCGGCACGCCCAGGAGTGGTTTGAGGGCCTGGAGCCGCAGCTCACCGAAAAGCAGATGGAGATCGCGCGGCGGATCCTGAAGGAGATCACCGACCGCCTGCGGTTCCTGGTCAACGTCGGCCTGGACTATCTCGACCTGTCGCGCGCCTCCGGCACGCTTTCCGGCGGCGAGAGCCAGCGTATCCGCCTGGCCAGCCAGATCGGCTCGGGCCTGACCGGGGTGCTCTACGTCCTGGACGAGCCCTCCATCGGCCTGCATCAGCGCGACAACGCCCGCCTCTTGGTCAGCCTCAAGGGCCTGCGCGACCTCGGCAATTCGGTGCTGGTGGTGGAGCACGACGAGGAAGCCATCCTCACCGCCGACTACGTCATCGACATGGGACCTCGCGCCGGCGTCCACGGTGGCGAGATCATCGCCACCGGCACGGCCGACGACATCATGGCCGAGCCAGAGAGCATCACCGGCCAGTACCTCTCCGGCGCCCGCGAGATCGAGGTGCCGGCCGAGCGCCGCGCCATCTCCAAGAAGAACGTGCTCCGGGTGATCGGCGCCACCGGCAACAACCTGAAGAACGTCACCGCCGAGATCCCGCAAGGGACCTTTACCTGCATCACCGGGGTTTCCGGCGGCGGGAAGTCCACCTTCACCATCGAGACCCTCTACAAGGCCGCCGCGCGCCGCCTGCACAATGCGTCCGACGCGCCCGCGCCCTATGAGCGGATCGAGGGGCTGGAGCTGTTCGACAAGGTCATCGATATCGACCAGTCGCCGATCGGCCGCACGCCCCGGTCCAACCCAGCGACTTACACCGGAGCGTTTCAACCCATCCGCGACTGGTTCGCCGGCCTTCCGGAGGCCAAGGCCCGCGGCTACGGCCCCGGCCGCTTCAGCTTCAACGTCAAGGGCGGCCGCTGCGAGGCCTGCCAGGGCGACGGCCTGATCAAGATCGAGATGCACTTCCTGCCCGACGTCTACGTCACCTGCGACGTCTGCCACGGCAAGCGCTACAACCGCGAGACCCTG
>DASXGQ010000041.1:0-20637 GCA_036488995.1 Caulobacteraceae bacterium | reverse complement strand
CGCAAGATTTCACGCCGTCCGCCGTTGAAGGGCAGGAACGGTCCCGTGGAGAACTCATCATGGGCAGCCTATCGCCTTGGCACATTCTGATTGTGGCTCTCATCGTGCTCCTGGTGTTCGGGGGCCGCGGCAAGCTCTCCGGCCTCATGGGCGACGCTGCGAAGGGCATCCGCGCGTTCCGGGATGGTCTGAAGGGCGAAGAACCGCCGCCTCCGCCTCCCGCGCAGCCGATCGCTCGCCCGGAAGGGGAAAAGGACCCTGTCGCTCACTAATTGACCAGCCCGCGGGCCGCACTGCAGCCTGATTACGAGATCGTCGGCCCATGTTCCCCGAAGGACGGATCTTCGACTTTGCGATCATTGGCGTACTGGCGCTGATCGTCGTCGGCCCGAAGGATTTGCCCGTCCTCATGCGCAAGGTGGGACGCTTCGTGGCCCACATGCGAGCGATGGCCGCAGAGTTCCGCGCCAGTTTCGACGAGATGGCCCGCCAATCGGAACTCGATGAACTGCGCCGCGAGGTGGAGGCGCTAAGATCCGGCCAGGCCATGCAGACCGCTGTCGGTCTTGGACCGGACTCGGGGATGCAGGAAGTGTTCGACGACATCCATACCGGGTTGCGTGACGGCGGCCTCCCGGTGGCGGGCGCCGAGGAAGCCCCTGCCGTTCCCGCCGCCGAAGCGCCGCCGACAGAAGAACCCGCTCCGGCCCCAACGGACGGCGAGGCCGCTCAGGATCCGACTATCTCATCTTCGGGCGACGCGCCGACACAGCCGGCGCGCGCCGCCCTGTGAGCAATCAACCCGACGAAGCCGAGATCGAGGCCTCGCGCGCGCCCTTGATGGAGCATCTGATCGAGCTGCGGAAGCGGCTGATCACATGCGCCGTGGCCCTCGTGGTCGGCTTCCTGATCTGTTTCTATTTTTCCGGCCAGATCTACATTTTCCTCCTGCACCCGTTCGAAGTCGGGGCCGGGCTCCTGGCGGCTCAGAAGGCGCCAGGCGCGCATCACGGTCCTTTCGATCTTCTTCTGACGCTGGCGGGCTTCAAACCCGCGCCGCCCGGGGTCGAGCACCTGCGGCTCGTCTTCACCGCGCCGCTCGAATTCTTCTTCACCAAGGTCAAGCTCGCGGTCTTCGGGGCGATCGTGGTGAGCTTCCCGGTGCTCGCCTGGCAGCTCTACCGTTTTGTCGCTCCGGGCCTTTATCGACGCGAGCGCCGAGCTTTCCTTCCGTTCCTGATCGCCTCGCCCGTCCTGTTCACGATGGGGGCGGCGCTGGTCTATTTCGTCATGCTGCCCTTCGTCCTGTGGTTCTCGTTGAACCAGCAGATCGTCGGCGCGGGGCACGTGTCGGTCGAACTCCTGCCTAAGGTCTCCGACTACCTGTCCCTGGTGACGACCCTCCTGCTGGCGTTCGGGCTGTGCTTTCAGCTGCCCGTGGTCCTGAGCCTTCTCGGAATGGCCGGCCTGGTGACGTCAGCCATGCTGCGAAGCGGCTTCCGTTACGCTGTCGTCGGCATATTCGTCGTCGCCGCGATCCTCACGCCGCCGGATCCCATCAGCATGACCTCATTGGCTGTTCCGATCTGCCTTCTCTACGTGGTCTCGATCTGGTGCGTCGCGCTGATAGAGTCTCGGCGTAACAAGGAAGACGCAGCCCGCGATCTGTCTCCTGCCTGAGCGGTCGCCCTTGGCGGCGGTTCCGACGCGCCTTAAGGAAGCCGCCTCCGCTTGAAGATTGTTCCACGCCTTTCCCATGCATGACGTCCGGGCCATTCGTCACGACCCCGCCGCCTACGCGGTGGGCTGGCGCGCGCGTGGAGTGGATGCGCCTGTCGAGGAGATCCTCGACCTGGACGAGGCCCGGCGGCAGGCGCAGACGGCGCTCCAGCAGGACCAGGCGCGCCGAAAGGAACTCTCCGGCCTGATTGGCCGCGCAAAGGCGAAAGGTGACCCGGCTGATTCGATGATGTCGGAGGTCGAAGCCCTCAAAGGCTCGATCGCAGACCTCGGCGAGCGCGAAACAAGCCTTACCTCGCGCCTCGACGAGTTGCTTGCGGCTCTGCCCAATCTTCCGGCCGAGGGCGTACCGGAAGGGGAAGACGAGCAGGCCAATCTCGAGATCCGACGCTGGGGCGAACCGTTCGCCGACTCTCCGGCGAAGGACCACGCCGATCTTGGCGTGACCCTTGGAATGATGGACTTCGAGAGCGCCGCTCGAATGTCCGGCGCGCGTTTCGTCGTCCTCAAGGCGGGACTTGCCAGGCTGGAGCGGGCCCTCGGCCAGTTCATGCTGGACGTCCAGACCCAGGAACACGGCTACACCGAGATCGCTCCTCCGCTGCTGGTGCGCGATCAGGCGGTCTTCGGGACAGGCCAACTGCCGAAGTTCGCCGACGACCTGTTCCGCACAACCGACGATCGTTGGTTGATCCCGACGGCGGAGGTTTCGCTCACCAACCTTGCCGCCGGCCGAATCCTCTCCGAGGCCGACCTGCCGATGCGCGTGACCGCGCTGACGCCGTGCTTCCGGTCGGAAGCTGGCGCCTCGGGCCGCGACACCAAAGGCATCATCAGGCAGCACCAGTTCAATAAAGTAGAGCTCGTTTCGATCACCACGCCTGAGCAGTCGGACGACGAACACGAGCGAATGGTCCAGTGCGCGGAGAGCATCCTCAAGAGGCTGGAACTCCCGTTCCGCACCGTCATGCTTTGCACGGGCGACATGGGGTTCACGGCCCGCAAGACCTATGACCTCGAGGTATGGCTGCCGTCGCAGGAGACCTATCGCGAGATAAGCTCCTGTTCCAATTGCGGGGACTTCCAGGCGCGCCGGATGGACGCACGGTGCAAGGCGCCTGGAGAGAAGGGGTCGCGCTTCGTCCATACGCTCAACGGATCCGGCCTCGCCGTCGGGCGGACCCTCGTTGCGGTCATGGAGGCCTATCAGGACGAGGGCGGCGCGATCGCCGTGCCCCAGGCGCTCCACCCGTACATGCGCGGCCTCACGCGGATCGAAGCGGGGGCCTGATGCGCATCCTTCTGACCAACGACGATGGCATCAACGCACAGGGTCTGGCGGCGCTGGAGGCGATCGCCAGCTCGCTCAGTCAGGATGTCTGGATTTGTGCGCCGGAAACCGAGCAGTCGGGCGCGTCGCGCGCCCTGACTCTCGCGGAGCCGCTGCGTGTCCGGCGCCTGGGCGAGCGGCGTTTCGCCGTGAGGGGCACCCCCACCGATTGCGTCATGCTGGCGATCCAGGACCTCGTAGAGGGAGCCAAGCCCGACCTGGTCCTGTCGGGCGTTAACAGAGGGCTCAACGCCGCCGAAGACGTGAGCCTGTCAGGCACCGTCGCCGGCGCGATCGAGGGCATGGCTATGGGCGTGCCGTCGATCGCGCTTTCGCAGATGATGGGCGACTATCAGGGAGACCGGCGGTCGGACTTCGAACCGGCGGAGCGCTTCGCTCCCGATCTCATTGAGCGTCTCGTCCGTGCGGGCTGGCCGGCAGGCGTCATTCTGAATATCAACTTTCCTCTCGGGCCCGCGAGCCGAATCGAGTCGGTGGAAATCACGAAGCAGGGGTTCCGGGATGTCCGCACCCGCTTCGCTGAACGCCGGACGGATCTGCGGGGCCGCGAGTATTACTGGCTTGGGTTTCGCAACATTCCCTCACGACCGGACCAGGGGACGGATCTCAGGGCGGCCTACGACGGCCGCATCTCAGTCACGCCCCTGCATATAGACCTGACGCATGTCCCCACCGTGGAGCGCCTGAAGGCGGTGATCGACGGCCCAGCGACCGAGGAACGGACCTTGTCCACGGCGGAGCGCACATGAGGCGGCCGGCGAAGGAGCCTCGCGAGCGCGAGACCCAGCTGGCGCGCCTGGTCCTTGGCCTGCGGACTCAGGGCGTGAGCGACCCGGCGGTGCTTGCGGCCATCGAAAAGACGCCCCGCGATCTGTTCACCCCGGACCTGTTCAAGGACCGCTCCTGGGAGGACTCGGCCCTGCCGATCGCCTGTGGGCAGACGATCAGTCAGCCATATATCGTGGGCCTCATGACCCAGGCCCTCACGCTGGAGCCGAGGGCGCGGGTCCTCGAGATCGGGACGGGCTCGGGATACCAGACCGCCGTCCTCGCCCGCCTTTCCCGCCTCGTCTACACCGTCGAGCGGTACCGAACCTTGCTCCGTGAAGCGGAGGCGAGGTTCGAGGTGCTGCAGCTGACCAATGTGATCACCCGCTTCGGCGATGGCTTCCTCGGATGGGCCGAGCAGGCGCCGTTCGACCGCATTCTGGTCACTGCGGCGGCGCCGGAGGAGCCCAAGACCTTGCTCGATCAGCTCAAACCTTCGGGCGTGCTGGTGGCCCCGGTCGGCAAAGGCCCCGTACAGAAGCTCATCCGCTACGCGGGGGACGGAGCCGGCGGTTTCGCCAAGGAAGTCCTGTGTGATGTGCGCTTCGTTCCGCTCCTCCAGGGGGTGGCGAGGGAACCTTGAGTTTGACGGATCGGGACGGGGCGCTCGCATCCCGTGGACGGCGCGCGTATGACGGAGCAGCCATGAAGCGGTTTTTGATCAGGGGATCCATCTTCGGGATCCTTGCCGGCAGCGTGGCCGCCTGCTCCACGACGCCCACCTATCCTACGGGTTCGGGCCAGCCCCCGGCCGCGCCCGTGCGTCCGGCCTATCCGACGACCGCGCCTCAAGCTCAGGCGGCTCCGGCGCCGGCGCCCGTTCCGCCGCCGCCCGCACCGCAACCAACGCCGGCCCCCGAGCCGTCGACAACCGTGCAGAGCTCGAATCTGCCGCCGCTGGGCTCATCCACGCCGGCGCCTTCCGCCCAGTCCGCCACGACCGCTCCGCCTCCTGCGCCGGTCGCGGCCGCGCCGCCGCCCCAGCCCCGTCCGGAGATGCGCAGGATGCCTGCCCGCTACGCCGCGGGGGGGAGGGTCGTGACGCCGAAGGGAATGTACCGGGAGTATGTGGTCCAGCGGCATGACCATCTCGATGCGATCGCGCGCGATCTCCAGACGACACCGGAAGACATCATCCGCGCCAGCCATCTGCGCCATCCGGATCGTCTGACCCCCGGGCAGAAGCTCAAGATCCCGGTCGATAAGGCCTATGTCGCGGAGTCCGGCGACACCCTCGCCTTGGTCGCGCGCCGTTTCGACGTGAGTCTCTCAGACTTGGCGGACGTGAACGATCTTTCGGAACGCGCGCGCCTGCGCCCGGGCGACCAGATTGCGCTGCCGGCGCAATTCCATGACCGCGGCCCTGTCGAGGTCGAGCCGCCGCGCCTGGTGATGGTCGGCCCTTCCTCCGGCGGCGGATACGAACCCACGCCTCGCGGCGGGGTCTACACGCCGAACTCCCGCGTCGCGTCCGCCACGCCGGGATACGAGCCAACGCCGCAGGGTGGGGTGTACACGCCCGCCCCGACACCACGCGCCATGCCCTCGGCTCCAGGCTACCTGCCTCCCACCCCGTCAGAGGCGGGCGCGCCGTCGCTGAGCGACACCCAGATCGCGGCGCTGGCCCACAATCGGTTCATCTGGCCGGTGCAGGGCGAGGTCATCAATCGCTTCGGAGCCAAGGGCCTTGGCGTGCGCAACGATGGCGTGGACGTCAGTTCCCCCGAGGGATCGGTGGTGCATGCGGCGGCGGCTGGCGACGTGGTCTACGCGGGCAACCAGATCCCCGGCTACGGCAATCTCGTCCTGATCCAGCATCCCGATGGGTGGGTCACCGCCTATGCCCACCTTGCGCACATCACCGTGCAGATGCGCCAGAATGTCACCCAGGGCGAGGAGATCGGCCAGGTCGGCACATCCGGGGGCGTGAGCGCGCCTCAGCTCCATTTCGAGGTGCGTTACAAGGCCAGCGCGGGGGAGACCGCGCGGCCGGTCGATCCGCTCCTCGTGCTTCCGTCCGCCGCCGGGGCGACCGGCTGACCCTGACGCCGCGTCACAGCGGCAGCGGCCTTCCCAACTCTCCCGCCAGGTCGCGCGCGAACTGCCAGGCGACACGCCCCGAACGCCCGCCGCGAAGCTGCGCCCACTGTAGAGCGCGTCTCTCCAGGTCTTCGACCGCGAGATCGAAGCGATCGGCATAGCCGCGGACGGCGGCCAGATAGGTGGTCTGATCCATCGGTGCGAAACCGATCCACAGGCCAAAGCGGTCGGAGACGCTGACCTGCTCCTCGGCGTCCTCGGCGCTTGCGAGGGGCCCGTCGCGCTCGGTGTGCTCCCGCGGCATCAAGTGGCGGCGGTTGGAGGTGGCGACGAAGAGGGCGTTGGGCGGAGGACCCGCGACGCCACCTTCGAGCGCCGATTTCAACGCCTTCGCCGCGGCAGCCCCTTCTTCGAAGGAAAGATCGTCGCACAGGACCAGGAACCGCTCGGGCAGGGCGCGAAGCGTATCGAACAGATCGGGCAGGGCGGTGACCCGGTCGCGGTCGACCTCGACAAGGCGCAGGCTGGGCGCAAGCCGGCTCGTCTGCATGAAGGCCGCCTTGACCAGGGCGCTCTTGCCAGCGCCCCTCGCGCCCCACAGGAGCACGTGGTTGGCCGGATAGCCGCGGGCGAAGCGCTCAAAGGCCTCAACGAGGCGCGCCTTCTGCCGCTCCACCCCCACGAGCAGGTCCAGCGCCAGGGGAAAGTCGGGAGCGGGGATGAAGGCGCCGCTCGTTGGATCATGCCTGTACACTTTCGCCGACGAGAAATCGGGGGTTGTTGGCGCCGGCGGCGCCAGGCGTTCGAGGGCGGCGGCGATGCGGCTCAGGGTCTCGGGGAGAGTATCGTCCATGGTGGGGTTCCTAGAGCAATCCCTGTCCTACGCTCCAGGCCCGGCGGCTGTGATTGCAAAAGGGGCGCCGAGCGCATAGCTTCCCGCGACTTTTTTCCCGCGCCGTAAAGACGGCGGCGGCAATCCTTCGGAGTGACGATGTTTCTTGTCCCGGCGATCCTGTCCCAGGCGCTGATTTCCGCCGCTGTGGCTGCGCCCGCGAATGGGGTGCTGGGTTTTCTCGCCGGACCTCAGGGCCAGATTGTCTTCTATGGCATTCTGATGGTGGGCTTCCTGTACTTCACGACGATCCGTCCGCAGCAGAGGCGAGCCCGCGAGCATGCGGCTCGCGTATCATCCATCAAGCGGGGAGATACGGTGATCCTCAACAGCGGCCTAATTGGTAAGGTGGTGCGCGTGGAGGACCAGGAACTGGGCGTGGAGATCGCCCAGAACGTGACAGTGAAGGTCGTCAAGACAATGGTCTCGGAAATTCGCGCGCGCGGAGAGCCGCCCGCGAACGACACCAAATCCTGACCCTGCGATCAGCTGAAGGCATAGCGCGATGCTCGCCCTGAGCCGTTGGAAGGTCGTCCTGGTTGCCGTCTCGTTCCTGTTCGGCCTGATCTTCACCCTGCCCAACATCCTTCCCGCCGGCTCGCTGCCTGGCTGGATGCCGCACCAGCGCCTGAACCTGGGGCTGGACCTGCAGGGCGGGTCGTATCTGTTGCTCGAGGTGGATACGCACGCTCTGAATCAGGAGCGCCTCACCAACCTGACCGAGGACATCCGGACCAAGCTCCAGACGGCGCAGTACGCCTTCAGCGGCCTGGGCGTGCACGGCGACACGATCAGCGTCCATATCGACGATACGACAAAGGCGCAGGCCGCATTCGACCTGTTGAACAGTTCCCTCGGCGAGCGGCTCCTCACGGGCGGGCGCGACGTGACCGTGAGGCAGGGACCCTCCCAGACGATCCAGGTCGCCTTCGTTCCTCAAGCCGCGGCAGCCGCTGCGCGTGACGCTGTGACGCGATCGATCGAAATCATCCGCAAGCGCATCGACGCCCTGGGCACCAAGGAACCCGCGATCACCCAGCAGGGCTCCGCGCGGATCGTCGTCGAGGCCCCGGGGGAGAGCGACCCGGAAAGACTCAAGTCGGTGATTGGCAAGACGGCCAAGCTGACCTTCCAACTCGTCGACACGGGCATCGCGCAGGAAGATCTCCAGGCCGGTCGGATCCCGCCCGACGACCAGGTCCTGCCCAGCGACGACGCACGTTCGGCGGCCTACGTGGTGAAGAAGCGTGCTCTGGTCACCGGTGAGATGCTCACCGGTGCGAGCCCAAGCCACGATCAAAACAACCTCCCCGACATCAATTTCGCCTTCAACAGCCAGGGCGCCCGCCGCTTCTCCGAGGCGACCGCCCAGAACATCGGCAAGCCCTTCGCGATCGTCCTCGACGGCCGGGTCATCTCGGCCCCTGTGATCCAGACCGCGATCACCGGCGGCACCGGCGAGATCACTGGCAACTTCACCGAGGAGTCGGCGAACAACCTCGCCGTGCTGCTCAAGTCGGGCGCTCTGCCGGCGCCGCTGAATGTTGTGGAGCAGAGAACCGTTGGGGCCGAGCTGGGCGCCGACGCCATCAAGGCTGGTACGACCTCCCTGGCGATCGGCGCCGTGGCGATCTTCGCCTTCATCATCCTCGCCTACGGCCTGTTCGGAATCTTCGCGGCCGTGGCGCTGGTGATCAACGTACTGATGATCGTGGGCGCGATGTCGGTGACACAGGCGACCCTCACGCTGCCAGGCATCGCAGGCCTGATCCTGACGATGGCCGTGGCGGTGGACGCGAACGTCCTGATCTACGAGCGGATGCGCGACGAAGCCAATTCCGGCCGACCGGCGATGGCGGCGGCGGACGCCGGATACCGGCGCGCCCTGACCTCGATCATCGACGCCAACGTGACCACGATGATATCGGCCCTGATCATGTTCCAGTTCGGCGCCGGGCCGGTGAAGGGATTCGCCTGGACCCTGTCGATCGGCGTCGTCACTTCCGTCTTCACCGCGGTCCTCGTCACCCAAGTGCTCATCGGGCAGTGGTTCCGAATGGCGCGGCGCAAGACGCTCCCGATTACCTGAAAGATCCGCATGCGCAGGTTTTGGCCGTTAATCCGACTCGTCCCCAGGCAGACGCACTTCAACTTCGTCAGCCTCGCGCCCTTTGCAGCCGGTCTGTCGGCGTTGGCGCTTGCTGGCGCAGTCGTGTCGTTCGTCGCTCAGGGCATGAACTTCGGCGTCGATTTCGTCGGCGGCACGGTGATGGAAGTGACCACGCCCGGTCCCGCGCCCCTCGGCAAGATCAGGAGTGTCATGGGCAGCCTTGGCGCGCATGACGCGCAGGTGCAGGTCTTTGGCGATCCGCATACGGCGCGAGTTCAGTTCCGTTCGGTGCAGGGCCAGGATGCGAACGCCGCAGCCAAACTGGTGGCGACGCAATTGGCCGTTAAGATGCCCGGGCTGAAGGTTTCCGGCATGAGCACGGTGGGCGCCAAGGTGTCCGGCGAGCTCGTCCGCTCCGGCGTCTTCGCGCTCGCAACGGCGCTGGGATTGATGTTGCTGTACATCTGGTTTCGCTTTCAGCTCCAGTTCGGTCTGGGCGCGATCCTCGCTTTGTTCCACGACATCGCCCTTACGATTGGGCTGCTTTGTGTAACCCAGATCGAGGTTTCTATGACCTCAATCGCCGCAATACTGACCGTCATCGGATATTCGATGAACGAAAAAGTGATCAGTTTTGACAGGTTGCGAGAAAATCTGCGGAAATACAAACGCACGCCGCTGCGAGACGTGATCAATCTCTCGGAGAACGAACGACTCTCGCGGACGATTATCACGGGAACCACTGCTCTCCTCGCGCTCTCTGGGGCGCTGGTCATGGGCGGACCCGCCCTGTTCCCGCTGGTCCTGACCATGGCGTTCGGCATCGTGGTCGGCACCTATTCGTCGATTTATGTCGCGTTGCCGGTGATCCTGCTTTGGGGCGTGCGTCGCGACGACGAGGTGGCCAAGCCGATCGCGCCTCAGCCGGCGAGGCCATAGGTCTCGGGCGGTGGCGACGCGGGCCCGGCAAGCTCCCAGCATCGACGCCTTTGGCGGAGGGGGCTTCCGCGTCTCGGGGGAATGGCGCGCAGGTTCGTTGCTGATTCTCGACGACGTAGCCGGGCCGTGGCGCCCCGAGTCGATTGCGGACCTGACGGCCGAGGACTTTGCGGGCGTCATCGCAGCCGGCGCCGCGGTTTCCGAGTTCGTCCTGCTGGGCACGGGCGCGGTCCAGGCTCCTCCTCCGCGGGAGGTGCGGGCGGCGCTTCAGCAGGCGGGGCTTGGCCTGGAATTCATGTCCACGCCAAACGCCGCGCGGACCTACGGATTCCTCGTCTCCGAGGGACGCCGGCCGGCGACCGCCCTCATCCGGCTCTGACCCGGGGGGCGCCGCCGGCGCCATTGCGTTCGACCCCGAACAGGATAATCGTCAAGCTACACATCGGGTGCTGACACTGAAGGGGATGGATGATGTCTGCACTGCTCTTGAACTTCCGTAACACCATCATTCTGAGCGTCGTGCTGGCGCTCATCATGATCTATGCGTTTGGCTCGGCGCATGGCGCCTTCGATGCGATCTTCTGGCAGGCGGTGTTTCGCTGGATGCACGTCGTCTTTGGCATCCTGTGGATCGGTCTGCTCTATTACTTCAACTTCGTGCAAATTAGAAAAATGCCGGAGATTCCGAACGAGCTCAAACCGGCGGTATCCAAGTACATCGCGCCGGAAGCTCTGTTCTGGTTCCGCTGGGCAGCGCTTTTCACCGTTCTCGCCGGCATCGGCATCGCCGTGATTCGTGGGCGTGACTACGCCGAGGGCGTGTTCACCCTGGGGTTCATGCATCCGGCGGATGCGCTGTTCAATCGTAGCTTCACCCTGATGGGCATCGGGATCTGGCTCGCGATCATCATGTTCCTCAATGTGTGGGGCATCATCTGGCCGAACCAGAAGATCGCCCTGGGCATCAAGGAGGCCGACGCGGACGCCAAGGCCCGCGCTGCGCGAATCGCCACCTTGGCGTCGCGGACGAACACCCTGCTTTCGCTGCCGATGCTCACGGCCATGGCGATGTACCAGACGTTCTACGGGTGAGCGGTTGTCGGACGACGAATTCGAAGACGTCGTCCGACGCACCGATCCCGACCGGTGGCTGGCGAGTCGCCTCGTCGGCGACGCCTCCATCCGGTCGGACCTACTGACGCTCTACGCCTTCGACGCCGAACTGGCCCGTGCAGTCCGGGTCACCAGTTCTTCGCTGATGGCGCAGATCAGACTCACCTGGTGGTCTGAGGCGCTGGAGGAGATTGCCGGCGGGGGGAACGTTCGGCGCCATCCTCTGGCGCAACGGCTTTGCGAACTCTTGCGTCGACGGCGCCTGCCCGCTGACTTGCTCGCCGATCTGATCGAAGGACGCATTGCCGTGCTGGGAATGGCTCAGCTGGATGAGGACGCGGCCCTGGCCTGGGCCGAGGCGGTCGGTGGCTCCCTGACCGTCCTGGCGGCCACGATCCTGGGAGCGGGGGAAAACGCCCCCGAAGCGCGGCCAGCCGGACGGTTCATCGGTCTGGGGGCCCTGATTAGAGCCGGCGTCATCGGAGGCGAGGCGTTTGCCTCGAGGCTGCCGCGCATGTTGGTCGAGGCCAACGCTTCCGCGCGGCGCCTGCCAGCCTCGGCCTTTCCCGCGGTTGCGCCCGCGGCCTTCGTGCGGGATCAAGTCCGCGGGAGGGCCGTTTCGGAGCTGTCGCGGCGTCTGCGGCTGTTATGGGCGGCGGCGAGGGGAAGGGTCTGATCAGACCGGGACGGGTTCCCTCAACCACGCCTCGAGATCGGACAGGGCTCGAAGGCTCATCGCCGTCTTCTTGGCGCTGATGCGCTCGTTCCTCCCCAGTCGTCGGCCGTCCTCGTTGCGGGATGGCGGATCGATCTGCGGCAAGAGACCGTAGTTGATGTTCATCGGCTGGAACGACCCGCTTCGATTGGTCAGGTGACCACCGGTGATGTGGCCCAGGAGAGCTCCAAGAGCGGTGGTCGCAGGTGGCGGCTCGAAGGGCTCGCCAGTAACCTTCGCCGCCGACATCCGGCCGGCGAGGAGGCCGATTGCAGCGCTTTCGACATAACCTTCGACGCCTGTGATCTGGCCGGCAAACCGCAACCGCGGGTCGGCCCTCAGCCGGAGCTGCGGGTCGAGCACGACGGGGCTGTTGAGGAAGGTGTTCCTGTGCAGGCCGCCGAGACGCGCGAAGACGGCCCTCTCGAGCCCCGGGATCATGCGGAATATCTCGACCTGGGCTGCGTGCTTCAGCTTCGTCTGGAACCCGACGATATTCCAGAGCGTGCCAAGAGCATTGTCCTGCCGTAGTTGGACGACGGCGTAGGGCTTTTCGGCAGGGTCGTGCGGATTGGTCAGACCGATCGGTTTCATCGGCCCGAACCTGAGCGTGTCGCGCCCTCGCTCGGCCATCACCTCGATCGGAAGGCAGCCGTCGAAGTAAGGGACGTTTTCCCACTCCTTGAATTCCGTCTTCGGTCCGGCCAGCACCGCCTCGAGAAAGGCCTCGTACTGCGCCCGGTTCATCGGACAGTTGATGTAGGCGGCAGCGTCGCCGCCCGGCCCTGGCTTGTCGTAGCGGGACTGCTTCCAGGCGATGCTCATGTCGATCGTCTCGGCATGGACGATCGGCGCGATCGCGTCGAAGAAGGCGAGGGCCGCTTCGCCCGTGAGACCGCCGATGGTCTGCGCCAGGGCGGCCGAGGTGAGAGGGCCGGTCGCCACGATCACCTCTCGCCAGTCGGCGGGGATCACGCTGATTTCGCCCCGGACCAACTCGATCCCTGGATGGTCGGCGATTACCTTCGTGACGGCCTCCGAAAAGGCGACGCGATCCACAGCCAGTGCCCCTCCGGCCGGGGTCTTGGCGCCATCCGCGCAGCGCATGACCAGGGAGTCCAGGCGGCGCATTTCCGCGTGAAGAAGGCCGACGGCGTTGTGTTCCCAATCGTCGGAACGGAAGGAGTTCGAGCACACCAGTTCGGCCAGGGCGTCCGTCTGGTGCGCGTCGGTCCGCGCGAGCGGCCGCATCTCGTGAAGGATGACCGAGGCGCCGCCTTTCGCCGCCTGCCAGGCCGCTTCGCTGCCTGCCAGGCCGCCGCCGACGATATGAACAGGATATGACATCAAGCACACCCTAGACCGTCCCTGAGCGAGGGGGAATCACGCCACGTTCTTCGGCGTGGGCCTGAGCTGGCGGAAGCACGTGGCGTTGCGCGCCCGCTCCGGCTATCTGATTGCTTTCTGTCCTGAAACGGTCATCCAAGAGTCGCCGTGTGCCGCCCAACGACCTGATCGCCGGCGCCCCAAGGGCCGCCATCGCTTTCCTTCCGGTCGCCTGGAAACGCGCGTGGCTCTCGATCCTGCTCGCCGTCCTGACCATTGTGCTGGTCGTGGCCGCTGGCGCCGGGCGCGCCGTGGGGATCTTCGTGGCGGCGGCGGTGCTGGCCGTGACCATCGAGTTGGGAGCCCTATGGCGCCTGTCGCTCGGCGCGGGTCGCCTTGGGTTTGGCGGCCTTCAGATCGGCTGGGTCGAGGTGAGGCTCGCTGCGGTTACAGCCTTGAGCGTTCTGTTCATGATCATCCTGGGTCTCCTGGCCTTCATTGTCCTGCTCGCCTTCGCCTATGCGGCGGCGGCATCGGGTCATCGCTTCGTCGCTTCCAACGTCGCGTCCTGGGCGGGGTCGGTCGAGGACCGGGGACGCGTGGTCCTGGCGTTGGTCTCGCTCGCGTGCGCCGCCTCCCTCGCCTGGGCTTTCGGAAGGATTTCGCTGGCCGCCCCGGCGAGCGTGCGTCGCGGCCGGGTCCAGGTGCTCTCCACCTGGCCTTTGACCAAGGGCCGTGTCTGGCCGATGGCGGCCGCCGGCCTGGTCGTGATGGCCGTCCCGACGCTCCTCATCGTTGGCTTGGCGAGAGCCGGGGCGCTGGCGGGCCCGGCCGCGGCAGCGGTCGCTTTTGCCGCAGCGGCCGCCGTCGCGGCAGGCCTTTGGCTTCCCTTGAATGTCGGGCTCGCAACCTATCTTTACAGTTGCTTAGAGTTTGCCGAAGGCTCGCCCCCAGCATGACCGGCCTCCAGTCCACGTCGGCCGCAACACAGGGTCTGCGTCGCGCTCGCCGGCAGGCCGATGATGTGCTGAACGGGGCCTTCGCCGGATTCCGGCTGATACGCGAGCATCCAAACGCCGTGGGGGCCTGGTGGACCCTGTGGTTCATCGGGTTCAGCGTATCGGCGATCCTGCTGGTCTTCAGCCGCCCGTTTGGCGGCCACGTGGACTACTCGACGCTCGCCACGCGGCTTGGTCCGTTCGCCGTCATCATCATCGCGGCGTTCCTGTTGATCTGGGCCCTGAACACGGTGGCCGCCTATCGCGCCTCCCTGCAGCCCGACCGCGGGGGCATGTTCTTCATGCAACTTGGCCCCGACGAGTTGCGTCTCGCAGTGATGACGGTGGTCGCGTGCCTGCTGATTCTCGTCTTCGGCGGCGTTCCGGCCTTCCTTTTGCTCACAGTCTTCACGCCGTTCGTGCAGATCCTTCCGGACCAGGCCCGGGCCTTGGCGTTCATTGGCGCCACGGCGACCATTTGCGTAGATGCCTGGATAAGCGTTCGGCTGTCCTTGATTGCGGTCGAGACCTTCGCCGAAGGACGTTTTCACCTCAGCGCCTACTGGCCCCTGACGCGAGGACGCTTCTGGTACATGTTCTTCGTCTATTTCGTCTGCTTCGTGATGATCCTTGTCCTATTGGGAGGGCTGGGCCTCGTTACGGCTGGGGTCGGGGCGGTCGTCGGTGGGATCGGCGCCCCCTCGGGCGCAGATGTGGTGAGACGTGGCGCCCTGCTCGCCCTGGCCGGCGTCTATGCCGGGGTGGTGAGCGGCTTCTGGGTCGTGACGACGACCCTTGTGTGCGCATCGCAGGCGCACGTGTTCAGGGCGATCACGGGCGTTCATCATCGGCCGCGGATGCCGTTGATGACCGGCGCGGCGGAAGGTTCCGCCGGCTCAGGCTTGGACGCTGGCGCGCTCCCCGACGCGTCGACGCCACGCGGTCAGACTGGCATTCTCGGCGTCGAGCGGCAGGCCGATCCAGTCGGCGAAGTCGACGGTCGAGAGGGCGCAGATGTCCGCCATGGTGAACGTCTCGCCGGCGATGAAAGCTGACTCGGCCAGGCGACGGTCGAACCAGCGCTGCGCGTCCTTGTACCGGGCGACGTTCGACTCCCCGAAGTCCTTGTATTGGGTGAGGAGGGCGGCGGTGCGCGGATGGGCGTGCCGCCAGTAGTTGCCCACCGGCTGCATCAAGACGAACTCCACCCTCCGGATCCACATGTCGACCTGGGCTGCTTCGCGAGGGTTGCGGCCGAACAGCGGCGGTTCGGGATGCTCGCTCTCAATGTAGCGGCAGATGGAGACCGTCTCCGAGATGCAGGTCCCGTCGTCGAGTTCGAGCGTGGGGACCTGACCCAGTGCGTTGCGAGCGCGATGTTCCGGCGACTTGTGTTCTCCGGCCAGCAGGTTGAGCGGGACCTCGGGGATTTCGATCCCCTTCTCTGCCAGGAAGACTCGAACGCGCCGCGGATTTGGCGCCGGCATTGCCGCCCCGTACAGCTTCATTAGCACCCCCAATTTTAGCCGCGGCGGCCGCCGCCGAAGACCTTGTAGATCGAGACGAGATCGCTCGCCACGGCGGCGTAAGGACTGGCAGTCCAGCGTCTGCGTCAGGCGCGCTCGCGGATTCCCGCCCTCACGCGGGCGCGCTTGGGCGCCGGCTCAGGCGCCTGCCGGGCGAGCAAGTTGGCAAGGTAGCGCCCGGTCCAGCTGTCCGGCGCCTGCGCTATCGTCTCGGGCGCGCCCTCCGCGACGATCTGGCCGCCGCCGTCGCCCCCCTCCGGCCCGAAGTCGAGGATCCAGTCGGCCGTCTTCACCACGTCCAGGTTGTGCTCGATCACGACGGCGGTGTTGCCCTGGTCGACCAGCTCGTGAAGCACCTCGAGCAGCTTGCGCACGTCCTCGAAGTGAAGCCCGGTGGTGGGCTCGTCCAGGATGTACAGCGTGCGGCCGGTCGCGCGTCGCGAGAGCTCCTTCGACAGCTTCACCCGCTGGGCTTCGCCGCCGGAGAGCGTCGTCGCCTGCTGGCCGACCTTGATGTATCCGAGGCCGACGCGCGAGAGCGTCTCCATCTTGTCCCGGATGGAGGGGACCGCGCGGAACATCTCACCCGCCTCTTCGACCGTCATGTCCAGCACGTCGGCTATGCTCTTGCCACGGAAGAGGATTTCGAGCGTCTCGCGGTTGTAGCGCTTGCCCTTGCAGACGTCGCAGGTGACGTAGACGTCGGGCAGGAAGTGCATCTCGATCTTGATCAACCCGTCGCCCTGGCACGCTTCGCACCGCCCGCCCTTGACGTTGAAGCTGAACCGGCCCGGGCCATAGCCGCGCGCCTTGGACTCGGGCAGGCCGGCGAACCAGTCTCGAATGGCCGTGAAGGCGCCGGTATAGGTCGCTGGGTTCGACCGCGGCGTCCGCCCGATCGGGCTCTGGTCGATATCGATGACCTTGTCGAAGTTCTCCAGACCCTCGATCCGCTCGTGGGGCGCAGGCGCCTCCGAGGCCCCGTTCAGGCGGCGGGCCGCGGCCTTGTACAGCGTCTCGACGGTGAAGGTGGACTTTCCCCCGCCAGAGACGCCGGTGATGCAGGTGAAGGTTCCCACCGGTATTTCGGCGGTCACGGACTTGAGGTTGTTCCCGCGGGCGCCGATGACGCGGATCCGCCGCTTCGTCGAGATCGGACGTCGCTCGGCCGGAACTTCGATCCGCCGCGCACCGGTCAGGTACTGGCCGGTCAGGCTGTCGGGATGGTCCATGATCGCCTGGGGCGGCCCCTCGGCGATCACCTTGCCGCCGTGGATGCCCGCGGCCGGCCCCATGTCGATGACGTGGTCGGCGGTGAGGATTGCCTCCTCGTCGTGCTCCACAACCAGAACGGAGTTGCCCAGGTCCCGCAGGCCCTTGAGGCTGGTCAGCAGGCGCGCGTTGTCGCGCTGGTGCAGGCCGATCGAAGGTTCGTCGAGGACATAGAGCACGCCCGTGAGCCCCGACCCGATCTGGCTGGCCAGGCGGATGCGCTGGCTCTCTCCGCCCGAGAGCGTGCCCGAGCCGCGCGCCAGGTTGAGGTACTCGAGGCCGACGTCGACCAGGAACCTCAGCCTGTCGTTGATTTCCTTGAGGACCCGGCGACCGATCTCGAGCTGCTTGGCGGTCAGCTCGTTCTCCAGCCCCTCGAACCAGTCGCGTGCAGGTTTGATCGCCAGAGAGGAGACCTCGGCGATGTTCCGGCCGGCGATCTTCACCGAAAGCGCCTCGGGCTTGAGGCGCGCCCCGCCGCACACGGGGCAGGGGGTTTCCGACTGAAAGCGACCCAGTTCCTCTCGCACCCAGCTGGAGTCCGTCTCGCGCCAGCGGCGCTCGAGGTTGGGCAGGACGCCCTCGAAGGTCTTGGTGACCTCATACTTGCGGGCGTTGTCGTCGTAGACGAAGCGGATCTTGTCCTTGCCGGAGCCTTCCAGGACGACGCGGCGCGCTTCTTCGGGCAGCTTCCACCAGGGCTCGTCCATCGAGAACCCGTAGTGGCGCGCGAGGGCCTGCAAGGTCTGAGTGTAGAGCGGGGAGGGACCCTTGGCCCATGGGGCGATAGCGCCCTTGTGAAGGGTGCGATCCTTGTCCGGAACGACGAGATCCGCGTCGAAGCCGAGCTTCAACCCCAAACCGTCGCAGGCCGGGCAGGCCCCGGCGGGGCTGTTGAACGAGAACAGCTTCGGCTCGATCTCCGTGATCGAGAATCCGGAGACCGGACAGGCGAACTTCTCGGAGAAGATCAGTCGACGCGGTTCGGCCTCCCCCGGCTTGACGTCCGCCCATTCCGCCACGGCGATGCCGTCGGCCAGGCGCAGGGCGCTTTCCAGGCTGTCGGCATAACGGGTCTCGAGGCCCTCCCGCGTGACGAGGCGGTCCACGACCACGTCGATGTCGTGCTTGAAGGTCTTCTCGAGCTGAGGGGCGTCTTCGATCGGATAGAAGGTCCCGTCGATCTTCAGCCGCTGATAGCCCGCCTTCTGCCAGTCGGCGATCTCCTTGCGGTACTCGCCCTTGCGATCGCGCACGACGGGCGCGAGCAGATAGACCCGCTCGCCTTCGGGAAGAGCGGTGAGCTTGTCGACCATCTGGCTGACGGTCTGGCTTTCGATCGGCAGTCCGGTCGCGGGCGAATAAGGAATCCCGATCCGCGCCCACAACAGGCGCATGTAGTCGTGGATCTCGGTGACCGTGCCGACGGTCGAGCGAGGGTTGCGGCTGGTGGTCTTCTGCTCGATCGAGATCGCCGGAGAGAGCCCCTCGATGAGGTCCACGTCCGGTTTGCCCATCAGTTCGAGGAACTGGCGGGCATAGGCCGAGAGGCTTTCGACGTAGCGACGCTGTCCCTCGGCGTAGATGGTGTCGAAGGCGAGGCTGCTTTTGCCCGAGCCGGACAGGCCGGTGATCACCACCAGCTCGTCGCGTGGGATGTCGAGGCTGACATCCTTCAGATTGTGCTCGCGCGCACCGCGCACGCGGATGAAGCGGCTGTGGTCGTGCATGTCCTGCTTGGCCGGTCCCGCCACGCTTCAGAGCGGGCGGTTCAGTCTGACCGATTTAAGAGCAGAAGTCGTGTTTCGCTGCAAGAACAAATCACGAACGTCCAACATCGCGGCCAGTTCCGAACGGCCGCGACCCGCAGGACGAGCACACCCGCTCCCGTCCCTGGCCGACGAGCGCGAGATCGCCGCAGTCGGGGCAGACGTCGGCGATGACGCCCTGAGCCTCGGCGCCTCCTGCGGAGCGGGCCAGCGGAAGGAATACGAGGTTGTCGGGAGCGGCGCCGCGGGAGAATCCCTTGGAGATGTAGCGCGCCACCGGCTGGGGCTCCGCGGGGGAGGCGAGTCCGTCGCGGTCCATCTCGCCCGGGTCTATCGTCGCCAGGTCCCGCCGGTCGAGATAGGAGATCCCCAGTTCGCGGAAGACGTAGTCGAGGAGGGATGTCGCCGACCGCACTTGGTCATTCCCGGTGACGGCGCCGGATGGCTCGAAGCGGGTGAACACGAAGGCGTCGACGAACTCGTCGAGGGGCACGCCGTACTGCAGGCCGATCGATACGGCGATGGCGAAGTTGTTCATCAGCGAGCGGAAGGCGGCGCCTTCCTTGTGCATGTCGATGAAGATCTCGCCCAGCGCCCCGTCATCGTACTCGCCTGTGTGCAGATAGACCTTGTGGCCGGCCACGACGGCCTTCTGGATATAGCCCTTGCGCCGGTCGGGCAGGCGCTGGCGCCCGCGCGGCGCCTCGACCACGCGTTCCACAATGCGCTCGCGCACGGGCGCGGCGGCAGTGCGGGCAGGCGGCTCGTCTGGCTCCGGCAAACGCACGGCGAAGTCCGCCGGGGCTGCGGCGCGCCGAAGGACGAGAGCCCGCACCCCGCTGCCGGCGGCAAGCGCCTGGGCGGCTTCCGCGGCTTCCGGTCCCGCCTCAAAATCGAGGTCAACGATCATCGGAAGAGGGGCGTCGCAGATGTCCTCCAGCATGGTCGTCATGGCGAGCCGCGCCTCGAGGGGCAGTTCGCCCCCCGAAAGGAAGATCTCCCGCTGTGGGGGCGTCAGGAATGGGGCGTCGGACAGGCGGCCGGTCCCGAGGACATGTTCGCTCGCTTCAGCGATCTCGTCGGGGTCAAATCCCGCCTGTGCGAGCGTGTCGAAGTCCTCGGCGGCGAGGTCGTTCTCCGAGGCTCCCAGCACGTCACGGACAAAGCCGGCGCCCACGATCTCGGGGGCGAAGGCGGCGCGCAGGTCTGCGGCCTCCAGGAGCGCGCGTTCGGCCCTGCCGATCTCGTGATCCGTGAACCCCCGCGCCGCGAGAGCGGTCGGGTCCAGCACGGGGGCGTCGGTCAGGCTACGGCGGCCGATGACGTGGTCACGCGCGGCGTCGCCGTCGAGCTCAAGCCTGTCGATGGCCTCGACCGCAGCGCCGTGGAACACGCGGACAATCGCGCCGTCGGAGGTTTCGGCAAGGGCGACGGGACCGGTCCAGGGCTCGGCGCCAAGGCTCCGGCCGCCGAGGCGCAAGGCCAATTCCGGTTCGACGACGGCCCCCAGCACTCCGCTATTTCTGAGGGAGGCGCCGTGGCCGAGGGCCGGGGCTGCGCCCAGGCGCCGCCCGAGGACCGTGGAGGTTTCGTGCGCGGCGTCGCGGACGATCGCGGCGAGTTCGCAGGCGCGCGCCCGTCCGGCGTCCGAGCCGTAGGCGAGGCCTTCGGCGACCAGCCGCTCGGCGAGCCCGGCGAGGCCGAGACGAAGCGGTCGCCAGTCGCGTCTCAGGCAGGCCTGGGCGGGCGTTTCGCAGAAGCCGGCCGAGACCTCTATGTCGAGACACACAGTCAGCAGGCGCGCCGCTGCGGAAATGTCTCTCGGCTCACGCAGCGCGAAGAGGTCGAGGACGGCGGCCGGACCGGCGCGACTCCGGGCCACGGAGCAAGCATCCTCACTCGAAAAGGCGAGGGTGAGTCCACCGCGCCAGCCAAGCAGGGCGGCGCGACGGCCCAGCGCCTCGCCGGCGATGGCGGCGCTGCGGTCCATGAAGGCGAGATCGGCTGTCGGGCGAGGG
>DASXGQ010000122.1:0-47062 GCA_036488995.1 Caulobacteraceae bacterium | reverse complement strand
CTTCCTGCACTTTCCGGGTCTTCGAACGAGCCAGCTTCCGCCGACGGTGGATCACAGACGCCGCTATTTAGGCGAACGACGCTCCCAACGCGAACCGCGCCACCCGCCGCTGGCGTGCCAGGAGCCACCGGCGAACCCGCTCAGGCCTTTGATCGTCCGAACTGTTTGCGCAGCTCGTCCTTCGCCTCCTGCAGCGTATGCTTGCGCTCGGCAGTCAAATTCTTGCCGGCCCGGTTGATGTAGAAGGTCAGCATGGACATCGCCGATTGGTAAGGTGTCGCCTTGCGACGCCGGCTGTGTTCGGCGGAGCGTTTCAGACTGGCGGCGATCTCTTTCGGATCGTCCGCCTCGAATACGTGCGGCTGCAACTCCAAGGCGTCGCTCGTTTCGTTCACCTTCGCCGACCATTTGCCGCCCGCCTTCGACTTGGCCATGGGCGATTCTCCCAGTCGCTCCGCCCGTCCCGCCCACGGGCGGTGTGGGGCGCCAGCCTGAGAGGGAAAGGCCGCTTTGGGCCGCTTGTTCCAAAGGCTGTCGGTCAGCGATCCCCGTCGATGGATTGAACGTCCCGCGCCCGACGTGGCACCAATGTCGAGGATCCGCGATGCTTCGCGGTTACGCATTTGCGCCTCGGAGCTCGCAATCTTGTTCGGACTTCGCCCGTCGAAAACCTCGCGCGCCAGGCCAGTCCTTGCGGTCATCTTCCTGGCGGCCACTCTTTTTAGCTCGGTCGCGCTGGCCGCCCCAGGCGTTTCGTCCACGCAGGTCTCGGACATACCCGCCGGCTCCTACGTGTCCGATCAAGCTCATACGAGCGTCACAGCCAAGATCAGCCATCTAGGCTTCTCGAGCTATACGCTCCGGTTCGACAAGGTGGACGCGCAGTTCAAGTTCGATCCCGCCGCCCCCGAGATGTCGCACGTCACGGTGTCCATCGACCCCGCCTCGATCGATACGGGCTCGAAAAGTCTGGACCGGCAGCTGGCCGGAAAAGACTGGTTCGACGCCGAGGGCTTCCCGAAGGCGACGTTCGTGTCCGATAAGATCGACCTGGGAGATGGGCGTAACGGGACAGTGTCCGGCCTGCTCACCCTGCACGGGGTGACAAAACCCGTCGTGCTCACGACGACCTTCAACGGCGTTGGCGTCGGCATGGTCCCCTTGGTCACCCGCGTCGGCTTTTCGGCCAACGCCACCATCAAGCGATCCGACTTCGGCCTGGACCGGTTCGAGGGCGCGGTCGGGGACGAGGTGCAGCTCTGGATTGAAGTCGAGCTCACCAAAAAGCTGATTTGATCATGCGCCCGACCCTGGCCGATGCAGGCCGCACCCCCATCTTCGCCGGGGCGAGCCGGACAGCGCGCGGGCCGCCTGGGATCAGATTGTGGGCGCAATTGAACCTCTCGGCTCCGGGGCGGCACTACCGGACGAGAGAGGTGCGTATGGTGCGCAGTCAGGGCGCTGCGAGAAGCGGCGAGGTTGGCGTGAAGGCTTCGCCGGATCAGGACGACGAGGCGAGACTCCTCCGCCGGGTGGCGGCGGGGGACCGGCGCGCGTTCGAGTCGCTCTATCGTCTGTATCATCCCAGGCTGACGCGGTTCCTTTTCAACATGCTGCGCAAGCCGGAACTGGTCGAAGAAGTGCTCAATGACACGCTCATTGCTGTGTGGCGCCGGCCCGACAGCTACAATGGCTCGAGCAAGCTCTCGACCTGGATCTTCGCCATCGCTTTTCGCAAGGCGCTAAGAGCGCGCTCTCGTGTGGACGAACCCCTTGAGGACAAAGACGCAGAGTCCCGCCCGAGCGACGAAGCGGGACCGGAACAGCAACTCGGGCGCCGTCAGACTCACGAGATGCTTCTCAAGGCCTTGGAGGGTCTCTCATCGGATCACCGGACCGTCGTGGACCTGACCTATTTTCACGAATTCGGATATCGAGAGATCGCGGAGATCATGGATTGTCCGGTCGACACCGTTAAGACCCGCATGTTCCACGCTCGGCGCAATCTCAAGACCATGCTGGCCGGCAACCTGGCGGATTGGTTGTGAGGGCGCCATGACAGGACGCATCATTCCCTTGAACGTAGATCGCCATCGGGAAGTCCAGACGTTGCTTCCCTGGTATGTCATGGCCAAGCTGGGCGACGCCGAGCGCGCGCAGGTCGAGACGCACCTCATGGAGTGCGCCGATTGCCAGGCCAAACTCCGCAGTGAACGACGCCTCGCGGCCGAGATCTCGGATACGCCGATGGCGGCCGGCGCTTTCGACGTCCAGCATGGTTGGGATCAGATCAGCCGCCAGGTCATGGAGCAAACTCCAAGACGGTCGCGGGAGGCGGCAAGGATCGCCGCGTTCATTCGCGACCGGTTCGAGGAGGTTCGCTCCGGACTGGGCGGAACCGGGTGGCTGCGTTGGGCCGTCGCCGCCCAGTTCTGTCTGATCCTGGCCCTTGGCGCCCAGGATTGGCGAAAGGCGCAGCCGGCTGCCTACAAGGCGCTGGGTTCTGCGCCACCCGCCGCGGCCGCGAATGTCGTCGTGGTCTTCCGTCCGGAGACACCGGAAAAAGATCTGAGGGGAATTCTGCGTTCGAACAATGCCCGCCTGGTGGGCGGCCCGACAGCAGCCGACGCCTACCTGCTTCACGTTCCGCAGGCGGGGAGAACGGCGACGCTGGTTCGGCTTCGCAAACAGGCGCAGGTGGTCCTGGCAGAGCCCGTAGACAGCGAGACGAACCCGTGAGCGCGTTTCGGCTGCCGGGCCTGGCGGCGGCTCTCACTCTGCTCATCGCGTCGGCGGGCGTCGGCCACGCTGCGGCCCTCGACGACCAACACTCTTCGTCGGGAGGCGAAGAACGCCGGGTTCTCGTGATGCTGCGGATGGCGCCGCAGCATTTTCGCCCCGACGTCGGGTACAGCGGCGGCGCATATGGAGACGTGCAGGGCCGCAGCGCGCGTTGGCGCATCGCGGCTCGACTGGCGCACGAACAAGGTGGCGACCTCGTCAACGAGTGGCCGATGCCCGTCCTCGGTGTCGACTGTTTCGTCATGACGGTGCCGGCCAACGACACGCCCGAAGCGATGTCGTCGCGCCTGACCCGCGCCGCCGACGTCGCCTGGTCCGAGCCCCTCCACATCTATCACGCGAAGGGCGATCCCCCGGTTCCCAACGATCCGCTGTTTCGGGTGCAACCGTCCGCGCGCGAGTGGCGCCTCGCGGAGCTTCACCAGATCTCTACGGGGCGCAACGTACGCGTCGCGGTGATCGACAGCATGATCGACGCGTCCCACCCGGATCTGGCCGGTCAGGTCGAGCTCGAGGAGAACTTTGTTTCCGATCGGCCCGCCGCCCCGGAGAGCCACGGGACCGGTGTGGCCGGGGTGATCGCCGCACGAGCCGACAATGGCGTAGGCATAGTGGGCATTGCCCCCCAGGCCCGCCTGCTCGGTCTGCGCGCCTGCTGGCAGGAGAAGGAGACCCCGGCGACGGACTGCGACAGCCTCAGTCTGGCCAAGGCCCTCGAATTCGCGATCGGCCACGGGACGCAGGTCATCAACATGAGCCTCAGCGGGCCGCCCGACCTGTTGCTGGGCCGCCTGTTGGACGTGGCCCTGACGCATCGGATCGTCATCGTCGCCGCCTATGACCGCAAGGCTTCGGATGGCGGCTTTCCAGCATCGCACCACGGGGTCGTGGCCGTGGTGGACGAAGCGGACGGCGGGGCGATTCCGGGCGTCTTCGCCGCGCCCGGCCATGACATACCGACCACGGAGCCGGGAGGAAAATGGTTCCTCGTCAACGGCAGTTCATATGCGGCGGCGCACGTGAGCGGACTCTTCGCCCTCATGCGCCAGAGGGAGCCGATCACCCGCGCCTCAGCTGAGCTCGTGGCGGTTCGCCAGTCCAACGCCGTGGACGCCTGCGCGACCCTTCTGCACGCCTCTGCGGCGTGCGCCTGCGGCTGCGCCTTACGTCGTGAGTCGATCGCCACGAAATGATGTGACGAGACCACTTCGTTACCTCCCGCCGGCCGTTTCGGCGGCGCTGTTGGCTTGGTTGTCTCATCCGACCCAGGCCCGGGCCCAGCTTGCCTTCAGCACAACCGTCGAATCTCAATACAGGGTGCAGGGCGTCTCGCTTACGAACGGAAAACCCGACGGGCGGATCGGCGTCTCCTACGACCACCCAAGCGGAGTCTACGGCGGGGCGTCTGCGATCGTCGGCGCAACGGCCGGCGATGGCGTGCGACCCCTGGGTTTTGTGGGTTTTCTCGGGTTCGCCAAACAGGCCCCGAGCGGACTCACCTGGGACTTCGGGATCACCAATTCCGACATCACGCTGTATATTCCCACATACGAGATCCGTGGGTACGTCCCCAGAGGCGGCGGATCTTCAGCGGTGATTCAGAAATACCATTTCGACTACACTGACCTCTACGCTGGCGCGTCAGGCCAAAATCTCAGCGTGAAGGTCTACCTGTCGCCTAATCATCTCGGGACAGGGGCGACCACCGCATATGTGGACCTGTCCGCCGTCATTCGTCCTGCGAGCCGGTGGCGTCTCTACATGCACGCCGGCGCTCTGACGCCGCTCGCCGGCGGCTCAGGGACGTACCGGCGAGAGCAGTTCGACTTCGGCCCAGGCGCCGCCTGGGAATTCCGTCATGGTGAGATCTCGCTCACCTGGTCTGCGGCCACGCCGCAAGTGGAATATCCGGCCGGCATTCCGCAGCGCCGCAATGCGCTCGTCCTGAGCCTGACCGGATCTTTCTGACCGTCGCAAATTTAATTGCCGGCCGCTTTGAACGGCCAGCGCCGCCGACGGCACCCACGGAGCGGGGAGGCGCGACGCCCCCTCGGCGGTGACTGACAAGGCAGAGCATGACCAAAACGCGTTCCCTGATGTCGTGGCTGACAGCCCGTGCCAGCGCCTCGGCGGCGATCGCCGGCGGCGAAGGCCAGGGCTCGCCTACAGCCGCCACTCCGACCTGTTTCTGAGCTCCAATGCGGTTGGCTTCGCACAGGGTTCGGGACTTCAACCCCTTCGGGTCCCGAAAGGGCGGCGCTCCCCCGCCTTCGCGTCGCCTCTCCCTGACATGTGCGATAGCCCTTGCTGCATTGGCGTGCGGGCGCGCCGTCTCCGCCCAGGTCTTCGAAGCGTCCAATGGCGTTCTGCGCCAGGTCGACGTTTCGGGGCCGCCGGCGGCGACGGCGCGTCCAAAGCCTCCGAAATCCCTGGCGCGCGCCGTACAAGTTGCAGCCGCCCGATACAGACTCGCTCCGGAACTGCTGGACACGGTGGCGCGGCAGGAGTCGGGCTATAGCTCTTCCGCGGTGTCCCGAGCGGGCGCCGTGGGCCTGATGCAGCTCATGCCCGCCACCGCCCGCGCGCTGCGTGTCGATCCGACCGATCCGGTGCAGAGCCTGAATGGCGCCGCCGCCTATCTTCGGTCGCTGCTCGATCGTTTCGGCGGCCAGCTCGACCTGGCGCTCGCCGCTTACGACGCTGGCCCGGCGGCAGTCCAACGGTACGCCGGAACTCCGCCCTACCGCGAAACCCGGGCTTACGTCTCGGCCAGCCTCGAGCGGTTGGCGCGGACCAGCCTTGCCGCTTCCTCACCCACAATCACACCCAACAGGCCATGAAACTCGTCAACACACTCCGTCTCGGCACAACGCTCGTCGCGCTTCCGACCCTGACCCAGGCCGCGCCGGCCGGCGCGGGCCCAATCCTCAACGCCGTGACCTGGATGCGCGACACGCTTCTGGGCGAGGTCGCCAGCGGCGTGGCTGTGGTCGCCGTCGCAGTCGTCGGCTTCCTGATGCTGACCGGTCGGCTGAACTGGCGCTATGGCGCCACCGTCATCCTCGGCTGCTTCATCCTCTTTGGCGCCACGACCATCGTCGGCGGCATCCAGGCGGCGGCGGGCTGAACGCGATGTCGGAGCTCACGCGGGCGACAGTGTTCCGCGCCCTGACTCAGCCGCAGATGTTCGCCGGCGTGACCTACAGTTTCTTCGTGATCAACGGTGTGGTTACGACCGAGACCTTTCTGGTCACCCGCTCCTTCTGGGCCTTCGCGGTCGCTCTCGCGGCGCATGCCGCCGGATATCTCGCCTGTCTGCACGAACCTCGGATCTTCGACCTCTGGCTGGTCCGCGTCAGCCGCTGTCCGCGCACGCGCGACTGGCGGCGGTATCGCTGCAACACCTATCACCCATGAGGCTTCATGCGGCGCGATCGAGAACAGAAGGCGGGAGATCGCCTGCCCTACAGCCATGCCTGCGACGAGCGGACCATCGTTCTTCGGGACGGCGCCCTCATGCAATGCCTGCACCTGGAGGGGTTCGCGTTCGAGACCGCTGAGACTGCCGACCTTAACTATCGGCACGCCATGCGCGACGCCGCTCTGAAGGCGATCGCGGGCTCCCGCTTTGTCATCCACCATCACATCCTGCGCCGCCGGGTCACCGTGGACCTGACGGGCGACTATGCGGATCCCGTCTGCGCCGAGATCGACCGCCGCTGGCGCGAGCGGATGGCGTCGCGGCGGCTGTTCGTGAACAACCTGTTCGTCAGCCTCGTGCGTCGTCCGCCCAAGGGGAAGGCCGGCCTGGCGGACCGCCTGACCGGCCTGTTCGCGCGGGGCATGGGCGCAGTCGAACGTGAGGCGGCGCTGGCGCGCGAGATCCGCGAGCTCGACGCGGCGCGCGAGGCGCTGCAGGCGGGGCTTGCGGGCTACGGGCCGCGGCTGTTGTCCGGCTACGACACGGCCCACGGGCGCTGCTCCGAGCCGATGGAGATGCTCTCAGCCCTCTACAACGGAGAGCTCCGCCCCGTGCTGGCGCCGAGCGGCGACGTCGGGCGCCACCTCCCGTACAAGCGCGTCAGCTTCGGGGCGGAGGCGTTAGAGCAGAAAGGCGCCGGTCCGGAAAAGAGCTTCGCGGCGATCCTGTCGCTGAAGGAATATCCCCCGCACGCACAACCAGGGATGATCGACGCCCTGCTGCGGCTTCCCTACGAGATGACTGTGTCGGAGAGCTTCAGCTTCGTCGACCGCCAGATCGGCGCCGAGCGTGTCGACCTGGCGCTCCGCCGGTTTCGCGCCGCGGACGACGACGCCCAGACGCTGAAACGAGGTCTGGTCGAAGCCAAGGACGACCTCTCCTCCGGACGCTCGGCCATGGGCGAGCACACCTTCAACCTGCTCGTGCGCGCCCCGTCCCTGCCGGAGCTTGACCGGGCCGCGGCCGATTGCGCGTCGGCCCTGGCCGACATCGGCGCCGTACCCGTGCGCGAGAGCTTGAACCTGGAGCCCGCCTTCTGGGCCCAGTTTCCCGGCTGCGAGATCTTTGCGGCGCGCCGGGCCCTGATCTCGACCAGCGCCTTCGCCGGTTTCGCCAGCCTGCATGGCTTTCCCATAGGCCGGGCCGACGGCAACCACTGGGGCCAGGCGGTCAGCGTGTTCGAGACCACCTCGGCCACGCCCTACTTCTTCAACTTCCACCGCGAGGATCTCGGGAACTTCACGGTCATCGGCCCGTCGGGGTCGGGCAAGACGGTAGTGCTCAACTTCCTGGCGGCGCAGGCGCAACGCTTCGCGCCGCGCACCGTCTTCTTCGACAAGGACCGCGGCGCGGAGATATTCCTGCGCGCGATCGGCGGCCACTACGCCGTGCTGCGGCCCGGCGAGGCGACCGGCTTCAATCCACTGCAGACAGAGGGCTCGCCCGCCAATCAAGCCTTTCTGCGGGCCCTGATCGCACGCCTGGTCTGCAAGCCCGCCGAACAACCCACGGCTGAGGAAGAGGCGGTGATCGCCTCCGCGGTGGCCGCCAACTTCGAGCAGGAGCCGGGCTTCCGCCGACTGCGCTACTTCATCGAACTGCTCGCCGGCTCCAGGCGTCCGCAGGACGGCGACCTCGCCTCTCGTCTGGCGCCCTGGGTCGGCAAGGGCGAACACGCCTGGCTGTTCGACAATCCGACCGACCGGCTGGACGCGTCCACCCCCACCTTGGGGTTCGACATGACCGCCCTGCTGGAGGACCCGGTCCTGCGCACCCCCGCCATGATGTACCTGTTCCATCGGGTCGAGGAGCGGTTGGACGGCGAGCCGACCGTGATCCTGATCGACGAAGGGTGGAAGGCGCTCGACGACGAGGTCTTCGCCGCGCGAATCCGCGACTGGATGAAGACGCTGCGCAAGCGCAACGCCATCCTCGGGTTCGGCACCCAGTCGGCGCGCGACGCGCTCGACAGCCGCATCGCCTCGGCGATCATCGAGCAGGCGGCGTCCCAGATCTTCATGCCCAACCCGCGGGCGCAGCGCGAAGACTACTGCGCGGGCTTCGGCCTGACCGAGCACGAACTGGATCTGGTCCGCGCCCTGCCGGCCCACTCCCGCAGCTTCCTCGTCAAGCACGGCAATCACAGCGTGGTGGCGCGCCTCGATCTGGCGGACATGCCCGACCTGCTGACTGCGCTGTCGGGCCGGGAAGCCTCGGTCCGACGACTGGATGATCTGCGCACACGTTTTGGCGATCATCCGTCCGCCTGGTGGCCGCACCTGATCGAGACTCCCTGGCCAGGTCCGGCCCCGGAGGGAACCTCGCCGCGCCTGCGGGTCGCGCCTTGAGCATCGCCCCCGGCTGCCCGGCCTTCGACGCGCAGGACCTCGGCGTCGCCCACGCCCTCGACTCCGTCGACTGTCGATTGGGCGTGGCCGTCGCCTCGAGCTACGGCCGGCTGTTCGGCCATGACGGCGCGTTCGGGACGGTGCTGACCGTCGTGCTGACCCTCTTTGTGGCCTTCATCGCGCTCGGATTGCTGACGGGCCGCACCCGGCTCACCCTCTCCGGCATGGTTCCCAAGGTGCTCGGCGTCGGTCTCGTGCTGACCTTTGCGACCTCCTGGCCCGCCTACCACACGGTGATCTATGGGCTGCTCGTCGGCGGCCCGGAGCAGATCGCCGTCGCCCTGACCGGCGGGGGCGGCGACACGGCGAGCTTCGCCAACCACCTGGACGACCTGCTGTCCCGCCTGACCGATGTGACCAAGGTGCTGGGCGACGACACGCCAGGAGCGTCCAAGGCGCTCGGACCGCTCGCCGGCCCGCAGATCGCCTCCTCACTGGTGTGGATCAGCGGGATGTTGATCCTGCTGGCCTCGGCCGGCGCCCTGGTGCTGACCCGCATCGTCCTGGCTCTGCTTCTGGCGATCGGGCCGGTGTTTATCGTCCTGGCCCTGTTCCGCCAGACCCGCGGCCTGTTCGAGGGCTGGCTGCGCACGGGCCTTCTGTTTGCGCTCGCTCCCACCCTGACGGTCCTGGCCGGGTCGGCGGCCCTCGCGCTGCTCGATCCGCTCGTCGACGCCATCGCCGACGATCCGGCTGGCGCCGTCAAGGACCTCCGGCCGATCCTGGAGCTGTTCCTGGGCTCGGTCGTCTACGCCGGCCTTGTCGCCATGCTGATGTGGACCTCAGCGAGCCTGGTCCGCGGCTGGCGATTTGGCGAGACGCCCGAAGGCGCCGCCAGATCCGCCTCCACCTCGACCTCGTCGTCGTCCGTCTCGCCATCGTCACCGATCGGCGCCGCGCCCCAGACGGCGTCGTCCGCCACGCCTCCAAATCCGCGCGTTGGACAGGTGGTCGCCTCCCTCGCCCGGGACGGCGGCGAGGTTCAGGCCCCGGTGTCGGTTCGCGTCGAGCAGGCGCGCTCCGCGTTGCAGTCCGCTGCCGGGGATGCGCCGCGCGCTGTCGCCGAGAACCACCGGCGCACCGAGGGGCTGGGTCAGGGATTTCGCCCGGCCGCACGCCCCGCCCCACTCTCCGGAGCTGTCCGATGACCACCCGAGCCTTGCCGGCCGCCCTTCTGGCCCTGACCGCCGTTTCGCAAGTGGCCCACGCCGATCCCCCCATTCGCCAGATCCAGTACGACCCGCACGCGGTCGTCCGGGTGCGCGGCTGTCTCGGCTTTCAACTGACCGTCGTCTTCCAGGACGGGGAGCGGATTGAAAACATCGCGCTCGGAGACGCCAAGCTTTGGCAGGCGACGCCGAACAAGCGGTCTGACCTGCTGTTCCTGAAACCGGCTGTCCGCGGCGGACTCACCAACATGATGGTGGTGACCGACCGGCGTCGCTACGCCTTCGAACTGTCGGCCCGCGATGAGACCGCCTGTCGCGCGGACCGGGTCGTCTACGAACTGCAGTTCGCGTATCCGAAGGATGCGGAACCCTTGGCGGCGCAGGCCGCGGCCGAGCCTCTTGTACTCCCGCCTCTTCCGCCGCCCGAAGAGCCCCTGCCCGCGCCGGCTGCACGCAACACCGCCTATTCCTTCACCGGCGTCCTCGCCAATGTTCCGTCCACGGTCTTTGACGACGGGCGGTCGACCTATCTGCGCTGGCCGGAAGGGGCGGAGACGCCAGCGATCTATGCGCTGGGACCTGGCAAAACCGAGACCGTGCTGAACTACCACGCCAAGGGTGACTATCTGGTCGTGGACGGGGTTTCCCCAGCCTACGTGCTGAGGCGCGGCTCGGCGGTCGCGGTGCTGTACGACGACGCCTACCAACAGCCGAAACTGGATCCGGACGGCCCCCGGCCGCGCGCCCAGGCCGCCGACAAGCGCCCGCTGCTCGCCCGCCTCTTTCCACGCGCCCACGCTCCCGCCAGCTCGGAGACCAGCCAATGATCAACGCCGGTTTCTACAGCGGCCGCGATCCGCGCCTGGGCGCCACTTCGGACGAGCTGGCGCATGCAAGCGTTCGCTCCGCCCCCGAGGTCGGACACAAATCCAGCGCGGCCGAGGGCCTGGGCCTCGCGGTGGGCTTGATCGGGGCCGCCACCGTCGGGGGGCTCACGATCCTGAGCCTCGCCCACCAACATTCCGCAGCGCTTCAGAAGCCGGCGACGCATTCGCCGAGAAGCGCCGCCGTAGCGACAGCTCCACCTGCCCGCGCCACGGCTGCGCCCCTCGTTGCGGCCGCGAGTCCCGCCGCGCCGGCCACGCCCGCCGACGCCTCGCCCGTCCTCGTGCTCGACAATGGCGCGCCGCCGACGCCGGCCGTGGCCGCGCCGGTCCACTCCGCGCCGGCCCAAACCGCCGGCGGGACCAAGCCCGAAACCTACTTCTCCCAGGATGAGCAGTTCGCGGCCCGGGCCGGCGGAGAAACGCCGCCGGTCAGCCAGATCCACAAGATCGAGCACCCCGACCTGATGATCGCCCAGGGCGCGGTGATCCCGGCGGTGCTCGAGACAGCCCTGAATTCCGACCTGCCTGGCTACGCACGGGCCCTGGTCAGCCGCGATGTCCGTTCGTTCGACGGTTCCAAGGTCCTCATCCCGCGTGGATCACGCCTGGTCGGCCAGTACAAGAGCGCGCTCCAGACTGGTCAGACGCGCATGCTGGTCATCTGGACCCGGGTGCTGCGGCCGGACGGGGTCTCGATTCAGCTCGGCTCGCCTACGACGACGGAAGACGGCGAGACCGGACTGACCGGCAAGGTCGACACTCACTTCCTGCAGCGGTTCGGCGGGGCCATCCTACTTTCGGTCATAAGCGGGCTGGCCAACGCGGTGGGCTCGAGCAGCACAGTCGTGATCGGCACGGCGTCCCAGGGCGGCGGAGCCGCAGCCGTCGCGCTGCAGAACGACATCAAGACCTCGCCCACGGTGCGGGTGATGCAAGGCGCGCCCATCCAGGTGTTCGTCGCCCGCGATCTCGACTTCTCTGACGGCGGACAATGAGCGCCGAGCCGCTGGTCTCGCTGGAAGAGCTGGCCGCGAACGGGGTCTATCTACGCGCCTACCTCCGTCCGTTCACGACCTTCCTCGAGCAGGCCGACGTCACCGAGGTGATGGTCAACCGGCCCGGCGAGGTTTGGGTCGAGCGGGCGGGCCAGGCCGCAATGACTCGCATCGAGAGCCCGGACGTCGATGACCTCCTGCTGGGCCGGCTGGCCGCCCAGATCGCCCGCTCGACCCGGCAGGGGATCAATCGCGAGAGCCCGATCCTGGGCGCAGTCCTGCCGGGCGGAGAGCGCGTGCAGATGATCGGCCCCTCGGCGACGCGAGGCGGCTGGGCGCTGTCGATCCGCCGCTACCTGATGATCGACCGGCCGCTCGAGGCCTACGAACGCCCACTACCGCCACGCAACGAGGCGCCTGTCGACCGGGCGGCCGAAGCCGAACAGGTCCGCGCCGCCCCGGTTGAATTCCTGCGTCAGGCCGTCCAGGCGCGGCGGACAATCCTGATCTCGGGAGGCACCTCGTCGGGAAAGACCACCTTCCTCAACGCCCTGCTGAAGGTCGTGCCGGCGCACGAGCGGATCATCACCGTTGAGGACACGCCCGAGATCGTCGTCACCCAGCCGAATACTGTCGGCCTCGTCGCCGTGAAGGGCGAGCTCGGCGAAGCGAAGGTCACCGTCGAGGACCTTCTGCAGGCTTCGCTACGTTTGCGGCCCGACCGGATCATCGTCGGCGAGATCCGCGGGAGAGAGACCGCGACCTTCCTGCGCGCGATCAACACCGGCCATCCGGGATCCTTCACAACGCTCCACGCCAACACCCCCGAAGGCGCGCTCGAGCAGATGGCCATGATGGTCATGCAGTCCGGGATGACGCTCTCCCGCAATGAGACGATCGCGTACGCGCAGTCCCTGATCGACATCGTCGTGCAGCTGGGGCGTATCGGAGGCGAGCGACGCATCGTCGATATCCGCGTGCACGCGAGTATTCAGGCCTGACGTTTCAAATTCTAAAGCAGTCCAGGCGTCAGCAATAACTAGTTCACTTCAACTTGAGAGACTTCATGAATCAACTGGATCTTGACCGGCGCAGCCTGCTTGCAATGGCCGCGGCGGCTCCTGCAGTTCTTGGAACCGGCGCTGCAGTCGCTCAGGCGTCAGGTGTCGCCACGACGTTTGTACCCAAGCCTCTTCCTTTCGATCCCAAATCCGTACCGGGCCTTTCGGAAAAGTTGCTGACCAGTCACCACGACAACAACTACGTCGGCGCCGTGAAGCGGCTTGCCGCGATAGAAGGCCAGCTGGCGTCGATAGACCCATCGACAGCTCCAGTTTTCCTCATGAATGGACTAAAGCGCGAAGAATTGATCGCCTGGAATTCGATGATTATTCATGAGCTCTATTTCTCGGGATTTGGCGCACCCAACGCCCCCTCGGAGAAACTGGCCCATGGACTGGAGGAAAGCTTCGGCAGTCAGGCGCGGTGGGCCGCCGAGTTTGCGTCGATGGGCAAGGCGCTCGGCGGTGGCTCTGGGTGGGTTCTCCTGACCTGGAGCCCACGCGATCGCCGATTGGTGAACACCTGGGCCGCCGACCACACCATGACGCTTGCGGGCGGCGCGCCGCTTCTGGCGCTCGACATGTACGAACACGCTTATGCAATAGACTACGGCGCCAAGGCCGCCGCCTATGTCGACACCTTCATGAAGATCATCGACTGGCGTCACGCCAGCGCGACCTTCGCGACGATTTCCTAGAAGAGGAGCGAAAGGGCGCGCCAGGCCCCAGGGAGGTGCTTTCGTGGTGAGGCCGCGTCGTGATGCAGATGCGGCCGACCGACCTGCTCTCCTCGCTTTGATCCCCGCCACGGCGCCGCGACTTCGCCGGGGCGTCTTCGGGCGGCAGGAAAGGACGTCGAACAAACCCGACCAACACCCCGGGAAACACCTGATTTCGCTCGCACGTTGAAACGATGAGTCTTCGGTATTTCCTCTGGCGACGCGCCGGCCGCGGTCACTCCGGGCCGCCCGGCAAAGGACCAGGACGGTGAGGCCAAACTCATGAGTGAAGCTGCATTTGCTCGCCCGTTATTCGCGGCCACGCTCGTTATCTGCACAGCCCTGAGCGGGCCCGCACTCTCGGGCGTCGACACGCGGGCCGCGACCCCTGTCATACAGCCGTCCGCAGAGACGACCTCGACGTCGAGCCTGGCCCCCGGCCGCGAAGATCGATCATGCTACTATTACCGAGGCCGATATTATCCATACCATTACAGAGGCGGATATTATCATTACAGGTACGCCGGCCGATACTGTAACAGTCGGTATTATCGTCACGGCATGTGGTATTGCCGCTGAAGATTTCCACACGCTAACGGCGCCTTCCTTTCGGAGGGTTTGGTCGCCGCTGGACCGATGTGCTGATCACCGTGGCGCGCGAGCCTAAGGCGCCGCACCCGATCCGGCGCGGGTATCTACTGATGCCGGTAGGCGACTACGGGCCTAGCCTCTGAGCGACGCAACGGCCGAAGCTCGGAGGCAGGCCTATGACGAGATCGCGCGTCAGATCGGGATTCGCCGCGGGCCTGGCCATGGCGCTGGCCGTGGGCTCGATCGCTGAGGCTCAGCAGTACGTCTATCCGGAACGCGGCCAGAGCCACGCCAGGCAGCACAAGGACGAGGCCGCCTGCTCGGACTGGGCAAAATCGAAAAGCGGCTACGACCCGGCCAACCCGCCGTCCGTCGCCCAGGCGCAGGCCGCTCCAGTCACCGGCTCGGGAGCGCGCGCCAGAGGCGCAGCGGGCGGGGCGATCGTCGGCGCTATCGGCGGCAACGCGGGCGTAGGGGCGGCAGCTGGCGCCCTGGCTGGCGGCGTGGTGCGTCGGGTGCGCAACAGGAACGCGGCCGACGCGCAGAACCAGGCCAACGCCCAGCGCGTCGCCGACATGAAGGCGTCCTACTATCGCGCCCGCAGCGCCTGTCTCACGGGCCGCGGGTACAGCGTGAAGTGAGCCCGGCTGCGTCCGGCGATGGCGTGGAGCAGACCGGGGGTTCGGCCTGAGCGCGCCGGCGGCCTGGATATGCTTGCGTGTGTCTGCCCTGGAGCAAGCTTGCCATGAGACGGCTGCTGGCCGCGCTGGCGCTCGCGATGGCGGCGGGCGTCTGCGGAGGCGCCTACGCCGCTGACATCCGCGCGCCGCTCGTGCGCTACCACCTTCACGTCCTGCCCAACGGACTGAAGGTCTACAGCGTGGTCGACGGGTCGCGCCCCGACGTCGCCGTCCAGGTCTGGTACGACGTGGGATCCAGAGACGATCCGCCAGGGCGCGCCGGCCTGGCCCACCTGTTCGAGCACCTGATGTTCAAGGGCTCACCAGGCCTGCCGGCAGAATACATGGACGAGTTCACCGAGTCCGTGGGCGGTTCGAGCAACGCCTCGACCACAGAGGATTACACGACCTACGAAGAGGTCGTGCCGGCGAGCGAGCTCGAGCGGGCTCTCTGGGCGGAGGCGGCGCGGATGAACGCGCTGGCCATCGACCGGAGAAGCTTCGAGGCGGAGCGCGCCGTCGTCGAGCAGGAGGTGCGGGAGGTCTTCGCCGACGATCCCTACGGGCGGCTGTTCATGCAGGATATCTCGCAGGCCTCGTTCGCCTCGCCCTCCCTCCGCCAGTCGCCGGCCGGATCTATCCATGACCTGCAGGCCGTCACCCTCGCCGACGTCGCCGCCTTCAAGGCGCGCTACTACCGGCCGGACAACGCCTTTCTCATCGTCGTTGGCGACTTCGATCCGGCCAGGCTGAACGACTGGGTCGAGACCTACTTCGGCAGGCTGCGGGCGCCCCAAGCCGACCTGCCCCGCGCGGAGCCCGCCGAGCCGCCCCGGCGCGCGGCCCGGCGCGTGGTGATCGGCGTGCGAGGCGCGCCCGCGCCGGCCGTCGTGCTGAGTTACGCCGGTCCCACCGCAGCCAGCCCGGACGCCGCGGCGGTCCGGCTGCTCGACCAGATCCTCGCAGGGAGCGGAGGCGGCCGGGGCAAGGCGATGCTGGTCGAGCGCCGGCGTATCGCCAGCGAGGTCTTCTCCGAAGCGGACCTCCGCAAGGAGGCCGGCCTGATCTATTTCGGCGCGATCATGGCTCCGGGCCATGGGCCTGGCGAAGGGGAAGCCGCACTCCGGCGCGAACTCGCCTGGTTGCAGGCGCACGAAGTGGGCCGCAGTGAACTGGCGACGGCCAAGGCGCAGCTCCTCGCCAAGCTTCTTGCCAAACGTGAGACCCTCGATGGCCTGGCCGGCGAAATCGGCGAGGCCGCCCTCGTCGACGGGGACGCCGGCCAGGTGAACACCACGCTCGCCATGCTGCAGGCGGTGACGCCGGCGGACGTCCAGCGGGTCGCCCGCGCCTACTGCATCGATCGGAGCCGCGTGACGATACGCTACGGCGCGGGGGGAGCGGGGCTAGGCCACGCACCGCCGCCGCCATCGAGCAGCGCGCCAGATCCTGAGCCGCCGCTGGCCACGCGACCAGCGGAAACGCCGCCGCCGCCTCGGGTCGAGGCGCCCAAGCCGGAGCTCAGCCTGCCAGCGACAGTGACACATACCCTGGCCAACGGGCTGCGCGTGATCGTTGCGCCGCGGTCGGCCCTGCCGCTTGCCACTGCCGTGCTGAGCTTTTCTAGCGGCTCGCGCCTCGATCCGCCCGAACATCCGGGACTGACTGAGCTTACCGCCTCCCTGGCCCTGCGCGGGGCAGGCGGACGAAGCGGCCATGCGCTGGTCTCGGCCCTGGCCGGCCTCGGCCTCGAACTTACAGCCGACGTTGAGCGGGACTCCACGACCCTCGAGCTCACGGGACTGTCTCCGTCCCTGGCGCAGGGACTCGCCCTGATGGCCGATGTGGCGCGGCGGCCCAACTACGATCCGGCCAGGCTGGCCCGAGGACTCCGTCTTCGTGCTGAGGACGATGCGGACGCGTCCGAAGACGACATCGCGGACGACGCGCTGGACGCCCTCGTCTTTCGCCACGCCGACACCGAATCCGGCGTGACGGCGAAGCCGCCTCGTCCGCTGACCCGAGCCGACCTCGTCCGCCAGCACGGGCGCCTGTGGCGACCGGACCAGGCGATCCTGGTGATCACAGGCGCGGCGGACCCACAGGCGATCCTTCAGTTGGTCGAGGCGGACTTCGGCGACTGGCGCAACCCCGCCCAGGCGCCCTCGGTCCCGCCGCCAGATGGGCGCGCGGCCGCTGCCCGCGTGGTCGTCATCAACCGGCCGGGCGCCGCCGTCGCAGAGGTCGCGGTGGGTGCGCGCGTCGGCACGGCGTCGGACGCCCAGCGCGCGGCGCTCGAACTCGCCAACATGGCCCTGGGCGGCAGCGTCTCGTCGCGGCTCAGCCGCGAAATCCGCGTCAGGCGGGGCCTCAGCTACGACGTGAGCAGCGATCTCGACCTGGGTCGCGGAGGCGGCAAGTTCTCGGCCCATACGGAAACCCGCAATGCGAGCGCGCCAGAAGTCGCCGGCCTGATCATCGAGCAACTCCGCCGCCTCGCTTCGGGTGAAATGACCTCCGAGGAGCTGGCGGCGCGCAAGGCCGCCCTGATCGGTGACTATGCCCGCCGCACCGAAACCACCGACGACCTCGCCGAACTCATCGCCCAGCAGGCGGCGTATGGCGCGGGTCTCGACGCCCTGGCCGCCTATGCCGACCGTATCCGCACCGCGACCGCCGCCCAGGTGCGCGCGGCCGCTGCGAGGCTCGCGGAGCCCGCGGGTCTGGACGTGGTGATCGTCGGAGACGTGAAGCGGTTCCGAGGCCAGCTCGAGACCCGCTTTCCCGGTGCGAAGGTGATCGGCGAAGGCGCCCCCAACCGCTCCCACCCGGGGGGCTGAACCCTTCAGGCGCGGGCCAGAACCGCGGCGGCGTGGCGGGCGATCATCGCCTCCTCGTCGGTGGGGACAACCCAGGCATCGACTCGCGAGCCGTCGCGGCTGATGCGTCCCGCACCGCGGGCGTTGCGGCTGTCGTCCAGCTCCAGACCAAGCCAGGCGCAGCCGGCGGCGATCTCGGCGCGGGTCTTCGTGTCGTTCTCTCCGATGCCGCCGGTGAAGACGAACCCATCCAGACCGCCCAATGCCGCGGCGAGCGAGCCCACCTCCCGAGTCACGCGATAGACGAAGAGCGCGATGGCCTCAGCCGCGGCGGGATCAGTAGAGGCGCGAAGGCTGCGCATATCGGAGCCGATGCCCGAGACGCCCAGGAGGCCCGAGCGGCGATAGACGAGGTCCTCGACCTCCCGGATCCCCATCTTCCGCTCGTCCATGAAGTAGAGGATCACGCCCGGATCGAGCGCGCCGCAGCGCGTGCCCATCATCAGGCCGTCCAGGGCGGTGAAGCCCATGGTTGTTGCGATGCTGCGGCCGCCACTCATCGCACAGAGGCTCGCGCCGTTGCCGAGATGGGCCATGATCACGCGGCGGTCGGCCAGTTCCGGCGCGATCTCCTTCAGCCGACCCGCAACATATTCGTAGGAAATGCCGTGAAAGCCGTAGCGGCGCACCCCCTCCTCGGCGAAGCTGCGTGGCAGGCCGAACAGCTCGGCGATCGCCGGCTGGGTGCGATGGAAAGCGGTGTCGAAGCAGGCGACTTGCCTGACATGCGGCGCCGCCTTGGCGATCGCCTCGATCGCGGCAAGGTTGAACGGCTGGTGCAAGGGGGCGAGCGGGATCAGCTTTTCGAGCGCGGCCATGACCGCGCCGTCGACCTGAACGGGGGCGGCGAAGTCCCTCCCGCCGTGCACGACCCTGTGGCCGACGCCGGCGATTGCGGTCCCCTGGATCAGACCCGCCGCTGTCTGTAGCGCCTCGAGCGTGGCGGCGCGGACATCGAGCTGGTCCGCCGGCCAGGTCCGTTCCGCCACTGTCTCTCCGTCGGGGCGAGCGACCTGCAGGCGCGGCGCCGTGCCGATCCCTTCGATACGCCCGCGGTAGCGGACATCCTGCCGGGCGTCGGCCCCATAGATCGCGAATTTCACGCTGGAGGAGCCCGCGTTCACGACGGCAATGCAGGCGTCCGAGGACGCCTTCGCGGTCGCGGCCGCCTCGGTGGCGTTGAACTCGGGGTCGTGCATGGTCGGGCTCAGGCGATGGCGACGCTGGCGCGGCGGGCCGCCGCCACCAGGACGGCCACTGCGCAGGACGCGAGCCTTGTCTGCTGGTCGTCGGCACGGCTGGTGAGCACGATCGGCACGCGCGCGCCCAGCACGACGCCGGCGGCATCCGCGCCGGCCAGGAAGGCGAGGCTCTTGGCCAGCATGTTGCCCGCCTCGAGGTCAGGAACCACCAGGACGTTGGCGCGACCGGCCACGGGCGAGACAATCCCCTTCACTTCCGCGGCCTGAAGGCTGATGGCGTTGTCGAGCGCGAGGGGTCCGTCCAGCAGCGCCCCCGTGATCTGGCCCCGGTCCGCCATCTTGCAGAGCGCCGCAGCCTCGATCGTCGAAGGAACTTTCGGATTGACGGTCTCCATGGCGCTGAGGATCGCAACGCGCACGTCTGTGGCCCCGAGCGCGTGGGCGAGGTCGATCGCGTTCTGGACGATGTCGACCTTCACCTCGAGGGTGGGGGCGATATTCACGGCTGCATCGGTGATGATCAGCGGCTGGTCGTGCCCCGGCACGTCCATGATGAAGCAATGGCTGATCCGTCGCGCTGTCCTCAGGCCACCGTCCCGCGCCACGACGGCGCCCATCAGCTCATCCGTGTGCAGGCTCCCCTTCATCAGGCCTTCGGCGCGGCCCGCGCGAACGAGCTCGACCGCCTTGAGCGCGGAGTCCTCGCTGTGCTGGCTCTCGACAATCTCGAAGCCGGAGATGTCCTGACTGCAGTCGCTGGCGACCTGCTCGATGCGACGGCGCGGCCCGACCAGGATCGGCGTGACGAGCTTCAGCCGCGCGGCCTCGATTGCGCTCTCGAGAGACACGTCGTTGCAAGGATGGGCGACGGCGATACTGATCGGGGGCGCCCGCTGGGCCCTGGCGACGAGCATGTGGAATTTCTCGTGCCGCCGCCCCTCGACTGGAGCTGCTACGTCAAGCATGCGAAGCCTCCACCTGTGGACGTCGGGCTCTGGACTGGAGCTGGGATTCGATGCGCTCGAGACGTCGGTGGCGCTCCTAGCCCCCGCCATCTTCCGAACGGCGTGAGCGCGTGAGCGACCTGCCGCTCAGTATGGCGGCGCGGAGTGGGCCAGTTATCCGGTGGAACCCCGAGTTCCGCCGGCGGGAGCCCCCGGAGTCATGCTGCAGTGCGGCAACGTCCGAACAGCCGCATACGTCCGGACTCGCCAATTCCGTGCCCTCAGCGAGGCGGTCGAATTCGGGTGGTCGTCCCTGACTCTAAAGGGTGTTCGGGTCATCTGCAGAGCGGGACCTCATATTCACCGGGGCCAGGCGGCGTTGCTGCGCGCGAATGGCGGATGCGGCAACCGCTAGCTCGGGTGCTCACCTGATTTCGCCCTCCGGGGTGCGGGCTAGGCTTGGGCGTGGCGGCCAGGCTCGCCCACTCGCAGCCGGAGCCCTTTCTCGGGAGGATCGCCATGATCGGCGGCGCGGCGGAATGGGCTCGATCGAGGTGGACCGCCCTTCGCATTGCGGCGTCGGTTGTTCTGGCGACTGCGGCGATGATGGGATGCGTCGGCCCGACCCGCATGGCCCCCCCGCCGGAATCGGTCGCCGCCCGCGCTGAGCCCAGCGTGGGCGACGTCCGCTATTACATCGCGACCGATCCGTCCTCGTTTGCGGACGCCAAGCGAGATTCCATTCGTCGAGAGCTGGCGTGGCGGGCGAGCACCGGCCAGACCGGCCCCCTCCCACCCGTCAGCTTCCTCGCGATCTCTGGCGGTGGCGATGACGGCGCGTTCGCGGCGGGTCTGTTGAACGGGTGGACCGCGCACGGCGACCGGCCCGAGTTCAAAGCGGTGACGGGAATCAGCACCGGCGCCCTCATCGCACCGTTCGCATTTCTGGGGCCCCGCTACGACGGTATCCTAAAAACGCTCTACACAAGCATTTCGCAGAGAAACATCTTCCGGCCGCGTTTCATAACGAGCGCGCTGTTCAACGATGCTCTCTCCGATACCACGCCCCTCCATGACCTCGCCGTCCGCTACGTGAACCGACGCCTGATGGACGAGATTGCCACGGAATACGCCAAGGGCCGCCTTCTCCTTATCGGCACGACCGACCTCGATTCACTGGAGCCGGTGGTCTGGAACATGACCGCCATCGCTGCGAGTCATGATCCCCACGCGATCGAGCTGTTCCGCAAGGTGCTGATCGCCTCCGCCTCGATCCCCGGCGCCTTTCCACCGGTGATGATCGACGTGACCGTGGACGGCGTGCACTACCAGGAGATGCATGTGGACGGCGGGGCCGCCACGCAGGTATTCACATATCCACCAAGTCTTCAACTCGGCAATGAGGCGGCCAAGCTTGGCGTCGTTCGAGCAAAAACACTGTACATAGTACGTAACGCGAGGCTCGATCCCGATTGGGCGAGCGTGAAGCGGCGGACACTCAGCATCGCTGGGCGCGCGATTGCTTCATTGGTCCACACCCAGGGGCTCGGGGACCTCTACAGGATTTACGTGACCACCCAACGGGACCAGATCGATTTCAATCTGGCGTACATCCCGTCGAGCTTCACGACCCCGCACACCAAGCAGTTCGACACCAGCTACATGCGGGCTCTTTATCAGACGGGCTACGACCTCGGCGCGAAAGGCTATTCCTGGAGCAAGACGCCACCCGGTTACGCTGACAGCGAGAGCGAAGACACCCCATAAGACTCTATTGCTCGGAGGCGACCGCGCTCGCGCCGCTGGCGGGTGACATCGCCTTCAGCCTGCCCAGCTCCTCGACGCTGGCCTTGGCCCAGATGTCGAACATCGCCTGGAAGTCGGCTCGATTGGTCACGCTGTTGCGCAGGTACATGCGGGATTCGCTCGGCGCCCTGCGGTCGAGCGCGCGGCCCAGGAGGGCCCCCGTCTCAGAGTCCCGCGCCTCGACGACCAAGGTCGCCTCGCCGGCACTTCGGGACCAAGTCCGGCTGCGCCCCGCCGTCCTCACGTCTGGGGCGGTGATTGCGAGGTTGATCACCCCCGTGCGCACCCTCAGCACGCCCGGCCCGGCGCTCTGGACAATCTGATACCCCGCCTTCCGATAGGCCTGAGCGAAGGTCTCGCCCATTCCCGTGGAGACCGCCTTGACGATCTGGTCAGCGTGGTTCTGATCGAGCCTCTTTCCGGTCTTTGAGGCCGAGCTATTGTAGTCGCGGATCCAGTTTTCCTTGAATGCGACCTCGGTAGGTTCCAGCATCACCTTGTTGTAAGATTTGAAGTCCGCTTCGGGCAGCAGGTAGACACGGTCGAGTTGCTTCGACTCAACCAAGACAAGTCCGTCCCAGGTGGTGGGTGGCGCGGCGGCGCGCACGGCAGTTCCTTCTGCCACGCCCACGGCGATTGCGATCGAGGCGGACATGGCGAGCAGGCGTCGAGGGATCATCACAGCCTCCATTATTACCCTGAAGCTGAGCCTGCTGACGGCGGACTTCTATCCGCCGAAAGCCGGAGCCGGCATGGGGCCTAACCCTGACCCGACCCAGTCGTTGCAGGGGACACACGGATCATACGCCGACTCTTCCGCCCCCAGCGGATCATATTGGGTTTGAGGCGAGAGTAATCAGCGGGAGCGTCAACAGGCGCAATACGCCAGCGCAGCAGGCGACAGCTCCCAGGCCCAGCATTACATAGCGGATGCCGCGCGCGCTGAAGATCTGGCTGATGCCGGTGAAGAAGAGCGAGCTCGAGAGGATGGCGCGCGCCTGAGAATACGCGTCACTGATGCGCTGGCGCGCCGGCCGTCGACGAACGAGCTAGGCCGCGCTCAGTTCATCCGGACGAGGCCCCGTCGCACGGCCGTCGCCACGACGTCTGTCCGGCTCGACGCGCCGAGCTTGTCGAACAAATGGGCGACATGGACCTTGACCGTGCCCTCGGAGATCCGGAGGCGCTCCCCGATCGCGCGATTGTTGAGCCCTTCCGCCACGAGGCGCAGGACCGACAGCTCGCGCACAGTGAGCTGAGCCTGGGTGAACCGCTCAGCGAGTTTCGCGGCGATCTCGGGGGCCACGCGCGTCTTTCCTGCGTGCACGTCGCGGATGCAGCGGATGAGATCGGGCCCGGTCGCGTCCTTCAGGAGATAGGCCTTGGCCCCGGCGCCCAACACACGGTTGATGTCCTCGTCGGTGTCATAGGTCGTCAGCATGACGATCTTGGCCGCCGGATCCATGTGCCGGATCCGCAACATGGCCTCGAAGCCATCCAGCCGCGGCATCAGGAGATCGAGCAGCATCACGTCCGGGCGATGGGCGCGGTAACAGGCGACCGCCTCTTCTCCATCGCTCGCCTCGGCGACCACCTGCAGGCCGTTTTCCCGCTCGATCACGGAAACCACCCCTCGACGGAAGAGGGCGTGGTCGTCCGCGATCGCAACCCGACAGACATTCGAACCGGAGTCAGTAGTCATGCAGCCGCCTCGCGTCCCAGAAGTCCCCGTCGCGAGCGCAGGCAGCCCATCCCGCGCGCGCCGAGCCGGGTGACATGCTGGTCACTTTAACCGGCTTCGCCACGACAGACCGATCCTCGACGTCTGAGCGATGCTACGACTTTAGATATAGGCGCGCCAGACGCGGCCCAGCGCGCCGCCATGCTCGATCGGGGCGCAACGACGCCGCCGTCCGAGGCCGCCTCAGGTCCGCCGCAACCGCCTCCAGGCTCCAGGGCTGACGCCGACAAGGCGCGTGAAGACCTTGGTGAAGTGGCTCTGCTCGGTGAAACCGCATTCGAGGGCGATCTCCGCCAGCGAACGGCTGGTGTCGCCAAGCAACCCCTTTGCCCTCTCGATCCTGCGCGTCTGGAGCCACCGGTAGGGGGGCGCGCCGAAGGTCTTGTGGAAGCTGCGCGAAAAGTGGGCCGCGGATAGCTCGCAAGCCTGCGCAACATCTGCGAGGCGCAGATCCTCGGCGAGGTTCTTCAGCATCAGTTCCTCGGCCCGACGGGCCTGCCATGGCGCCAGCCCTCCAGACCATTTCTCGCAGGCAGGCGAGAAGGGCGAGTGGCGTCGCAGCAGTTCCAGGGCGAAGAGGTGCGCCCGCGCATTCATCTCGAACCGGGTCGGAACGTCCCGCTCGTCCAGAGCCCGTTCGACCAGGGCCGTGGCGTCCGCGCAGAGCCGGTCGTCCGAGCAGAACACCACGCGCCCGCCGAAAGGACGGATCGCATCGCACTCGGTGAACAGGGAGGCGCAGAGCTGACGGGTCAGATCGACGGGCAGGCAGATGTCCGCGAACCGGACGGGATTTGCGCCCGACAAGCCGCTGGCCATCTCGGCCGGGCGTATGACGAGGGCTGCGCCAAGAGGTTTCGGCCGCCAGACGCCGCCCGCATCAAGAAACGACAACCCGCGCGAGCCGCTGAGGCGCACGGTCAGGGTGTGATAGCCGCGAGGCGCATTTCGCGATTCAAACGGCTTCTCCGACGACCAGACGTGGATGGGCGTGTCCCACCCCTCCTCTGCGCCGCGTGTCACCTCGAGCTTGAGGTCGTCCACCCGCGGCGCAGGGTCTTCTCTGGGTCTTACGAGGGCGTACTTCAGTGCCACTGCGCGAACTCCGTTTGGGTTGATCGGCAGTGAGAAGATGCTCCTGTTTGCCGCCCCGCCGCGTCTCTCCCACGTCGAGTCCGGGACCACCCGCGGGGAGCCTTGACACCCTCGTCCAAGGAAGGGTGGCCTACGACTTTGGTGATAGGACGAGTCCGCCGGCGGTCGTAGTCGTTCGGCAGGGGCTCGCGTAACCCTCGCCCGCGCCTAGGGAATTGCCAACCGCGCCACGTCCGGGACGTGACCTATCGGCGCATGAATCCCGCGAGGGCCTCGCGGCTGTCCCTGCGGGCCTGTTGGGCGACGCCGGCGTCCGGCGCCATGTCGAAGGCGTGGAAAGCGCCCGGGTAGACATGCAGTTCGGTCGGCACGCCCGCACGCAGGAGCCGCCGCGCGTACTCCAGGTCCTCTTCGAGGAAGAGGTCGAGCGCGCCGGTGCTGATGAAGGTCGGCGGCAGGCGCGAGAGATCCTCGGCGCGCGCGGGCGCGGCGTAGGGCGAAACCCCGTCGCGTCCAGGCTCGTGTCCGAGGAGGCTCGACCAGCCGAAACGGTTGTTGAGGGCATGCCAGATGAATTCGCCCGCGTGAGGATGGGGATCGGCATGCTCGCAGGTCCGATCATCCAGCATCGGATAGATCAGATGCTGGAACGCCAGGGCGTATTCGCCTCGGTCCCGGGCCAGAAGGGCCAGGGCTGCGGCGAGGCCCCCGCCGGCGCTCTCGCCCATGACACCGATCCGACTGGCGTCGAGACCAAGCTCAGCCGCCTGCGCGAAGGTCCAGGCCAGGCCTGCGTAACAGTCTTCGATCGGACCCGGGAATGGCGTCTCTGGAGCCAGCCGGTACTCGACCGAGACGATCGCGCAGCCAAGCCCGCCGGCGACCTGGCGGTGGACCGGCTCCTGGTTCTGCGCCTTGCCGAGCACATAGCCGCCGCCGTGGATATGGTAGATGCATGGCAGCGGACCGCTGAACGCCTTGGGGCGATAGACGAGGACGTCGACGTCGGGTGCGCCGGCGGGTCCGGGCACGGTCGTCCGTTCCTGAGTGGTCTTCGACACATCCGGCTCAGGCATGGGGAAGACCCGCTCCCGGGTCTCCTGGAGCGATTCCATTGACAAGTTCAGGGCGGGGAACGCCTCGAGCAACGGGCGAAGCTCGGGGTCGACAAGGCGCATCGTGTCCATCGCGTACTCCCGCTGTTTTCGCTGTTAAGCCAGATGCCGCGGCGGCATGGAAGCGGCCGCGCCGAGGTCGCCGATCACGGCTTTGCGCCGTCAGCTGCGGCCAGCGTCCACCACCAGATTCTGTCCGGTCATCATGCGGCTCTCATCCGAGGCGAGGAACAGGGCCGCGCGCGCGATGTCGTCAGGCATGATGCGACCTGGCAGGGCGACGAGCTTGGCCCACTCCGCTTCCGCCTCGGGCGTTAGCCACAGTTCCAGTTGCCGTTCGGTCACCACCCAGCCGGGCGTGAGCGCGTTGACGCGGACGCCGCGCGCGCCCCACTCCCTCGCGAGCGTCTTAGTCAGTGCGTTGATCGCGCCCTTGGCCGCGACGTAGGCGGCCAGGTTCACCTGTCCAAGGAGCGCAGTGATCGAGCTGACGTTGACGATCGCCCCGCCGCCTTGCGCCTCCATCATCGGCAGGACGGCCGTCGAGGCGATGAAGACCGGGTCAAGGTTCACCGCGAGAATCGCCCGCCACTCCCCGGGGCTCAGGTTGGCGGCCTCATGTCTGGTGTCGTTGGCGACGTTGTTGATGAGAACCGTGATCGGCCCGAGCGATTCGGCCGCGGCGCGCACGGCGTTCTGCAGGCTTACCGCATCAGTGACATCGCAGATGCCGAACCAAGCGCGCTCGCCCAGTTCGTTTCGGAGGGCTTCGCCGGCCTCCCGCTGCAGGTCCACGAACGCGACTTTCGCACCCTGCGCGTGGAACTGGCGCGCGAACGCCGCCCCGATCCCCGAGGCGCCGCCCGTCACGAACGCCACGCGATCCCTCAGACTGGGATAGGTCGCCACCGCCGCCATGCCGTGCTCTCGTGCTCTGTGCGGAATGCGCGCGGGCGCCTCAGTGGTTATCCCGCGGCAGTCCCATGGTTTCGCTGACGCGCTGGAAACGGATCGCCGACTCAAGAACGGCGCCGGTCCCCAGTTGACCCTCGTCCAGCCGCTGCAGCGCCTGCCAGGGGGTCTGGCTGCTCGGATAGGCATAGCCGCCCGCGGCGTCGAGCAGCCGACGGCGTTCAGCCAACTCCTCGTTGGTGATCAGCACGTCCACCTTTCGGCTGTTGAGGTCGACACGGATCGTGTCGCCGGTCTGCAGCAGGGCGAGGTTGCCGCCGGCTGCGGCTTCGGGCGAGGCATTGAGGATCGAGGGCGATCCCGAGGTTCCGGACTGCCGGCCATCGCCGATGCAGGGCAGCGCGTGTACGCCCCGTTTGATCAACTGGGCGGGCGGCCGCATGTTCACCACTTCCGCGCCGCCCGGGTAGCCGATCGGGCCCGTCCCGCGCATGACGAGGACGCAGTATTCGTCGATCCCCAACGCCGGATCGTCGATCCGCGCGTGGTAGTCCTCGGGCCCGTCAAAGACGATCGCCCGCCCTTCGAACGCATCGGGATGAGCCGGATCACTGAGATAGCGGTCGCGGAACTCCGGAGAGATCACGCTCGTCTTCATGATCGCGCTGTCAAAGAGATTTCCCGACATGACGACGAACCCCGCCTCGGCCTTCAGGGGTCGATCGAAGGGGCGGATGACGTCGACGTCGAGGATGGCGCGACCACGGTTGTTCTCCGCGAGCGTGCGGCCGGTGACCGTCAGGGCATCGCCGCGGATCAGTCCGGCCTCGATCAGTTGACTGACGACCGCGGGCACGCCACCGGCGCGGTAGAAGTCTTCGCCCAGGTAGTCCCCGGCCGGCTGCAGGTTGACCAGCAGCGGCACGTGCCGGCCGAAGTCCTCCCAATCCTGCAGTACGTGAGGCACGCCCATGTGCCTGGCCAGGGCGACGAGGTGGATCGGGGCGTTGGTCGAACCGCCCAGAGCGCTGTTGACCACCACAGCGTTGAGGAAGGCCTCTCGTGTCAGGACTCGTGAGGGACGCAGGTCCTCCTTCACCATGTCGACGATGCGCAGTCCCGTCCGGTAGGCCATCTCCTGCCTGTCGCGATGAGGCGCCGGAATCGCCGCCGAACCGGTGAGGCTCATGCCGAGCGCCTCGGTGAGGCTGTTCATCGTCGTGGCCGTGCCCATCGTGTTGCAGAAGCCGGTCGAGGGCGCGGACGACGCCACCAGCTCGATGAAACCGGCCTCGTCGATCTCGCCGGCGGCGAGCATCTCGCGCGCCTGCCAGACGATCGTTCCCGAGCCGGTCCGCCGCCCCCGGAACCAGCCGTTCAGCATCGGCCCGACGGAGAGCGCTATGGCGGGCAGGTCGACTGTGGCCGCGGCCATCAGGCAGGCGGGTGTGGTCTTGTCACAGCCGATCGTCAGGACGACGCCGTCGAGAGGGTAGCCGTAGAGAACCTCGACCAGCCCGAGATAGGCCAGGTTGCGGTCCAGAGCGGCGGTTGGGCGCTTTCCGGTTTCCTGGATCGGATGGACCGGGAACTCGATGGCGATGCCTCCGGCGGTGCGGATCCCCTCGCGCACGCGCTCGGCCAGGACGAGATGGTGGCGATTGCAGGGGCTGAGATCGGACCCGGTCTGGGCGATACCGATGATCGGCTTTCCCGACCGCAGTTCATCGAGGCTCAGGCCGAAATTGAGGTATCGCTCCAGGTAGAGCGCGGTCATGTCCGGGTTGGCCGGATTGTCGAACCAGGCGCGCGACCTGAGGCGGAAGCCCCCTGCGGGCTGTGGGGGCTTCACGTTCATCGCGATACGGCGGGCGCTGCGACGCCTTCCTCATATGGCGTCATGTCCATACCCGGGTACCGCCCCGCCACATCCCTCAGGGTCTGGGGCGTCCAGTACTCACTCCCGACCGGCGGCCAGCCGAACAGGTCCCTCTGGCGCGGAGTCATCCGGATCATCGCCTCTACGAAGCCGGGCCTTTCGGCGTGGTCGGGCCAGCTCATCTTGCCGTTCCACCGCCAACCGCGCTGCGTGAAATCGACCAGCATGACGAAACGCGAGCGGCCTGGCGCGCCGAACTCCGACCCGCGATGCATGACGTCGGTCTTGTAGATCATCAGCGAACCGGCGGGCGCGGTGGCCGCGACCTCCTTGTCGAAGAGCTCGCCCATCTGCAGCTGCCGGGGATGAAGCGGAAGCTCGCGCGTGTGCTCCAGCGGCACCACCTTGGTCGGTCCGTCCAGTTCAGTCACGTCCGACAGAAGGATGAACGTCGTCATCTGCGTGTGGACGCCGTCCAGCCTCGGGACGACCAGGGTGTGATTGCCAAAATCACGGTGATGAACCTGGTCGTAGTTCACCGCGCCCGCGTACTTGGCCCACAGCTCGATCTTGTAGATGTCGATGTCCGGGGAAGTGAGGAACCGCTCGGCGGCGTCCACCAGGTCTGGATAGACGGGCAGGCTGTCGAGCGCCGCATTGGCGTACGGGAAGAACCGCAGCCCGGAAAACTGGCTCCGCGCGAACTTCGGATAGGCTGACGGATCTGCGAAATAGGCTTCCGGCCGCGGGTAGATGTCCCACAGCCCCGCCTGTGCGGCGGCCAGGGTCTCCCGATCGAGGAATCCCTCGACGACCGTGAAACCCCGGTCCCAGACCTCCGCCAGCTTCGCCTCGGGAACCCTCACCTCACCGTCTCCATCAGATCGATCCGCGCGCGGTAGCCATCGAGTCCCGGCGCGTCGGTTTCAAGCGCGAAAAGCGAACCTGCCAGCCGACCGCCTTCCTGGGTCAACATCCCAGCGGTGGTGATGTACAGCGTCTTCAGATCATCGCCGCCGAAGGCGCAGGTGGTGATGTCGCGCACCGGCATTTCGACCACCTGCTCGATCTTGCCGTCCGGCGCGACGCACACCACGCAGCCGCCATAGAAGCGACAGTTCCAGAGCCGTCCTTCGCTGTCGACGGCCGACCCGTCGGGCCCCCCGCGGTCGAAGCCGGCGAAGAAGGGCCGCTCGTTGGCGATCTCACCTGTCTGCGGGTCGTAGTCGTAGGCCCAGATCGTGTTCGCCAGGCTGTCGCCGAAATAGAAGGTGCGCCCGTCTGGCGACCAGCAGACGGTGTTGGAGATGCCGAGCGCCCGCTTCTCCACCGTCGCGGTCCCGTCCGGTCGGATTCGCCAGAGCAGGCCAAGACCGGGAGGACATTCGCGGTCCTCGCCGTCGGGACCGACGTTGTGCCCCATCGAGCCGATCCAGAAGTCGCCGTTGGGCGCCGCGCGGCCGTCGTTGAGGCGCGCCTCGGGCCAGCCTTCGCAGCGGAACCCGTGCTCCCGGCGCGAGTCGTCTGCAGGTCGCCAGAGGATCAGGCGTGAGCCCAGGGCGACGATCCACTCGCCCGGATCGGTGGTCTGGGCCAGCGCCGTGACCGGCTCGTCGAAGAACCAGCTCCGCACCTGCCGATCAGGTCCGATGCGATGGATCAGATAGCGATTGACGTCGCACCAGTAGAGGGCGCGCTCCTCTGCCGCCCACGTCGCCGCTTCGCCACACCGATCGCCCTGCGGCGCGACACACCTAAGCCTATCCAAGCCTGCTTCCTCTCCGCCCAGTTTTCGTAGCGGTTCTATAGGCGGCTGAAGACAGCCTTGTCAGCCGACAGAGCGGCCGCCGGCGCCGAAGAGCGAAAGGCGCCTCTCATGCGGTCTTCTTGTAGTAGATCGCCGTGCCCACGACGCCGCCCTTGGGTTTGAAGGCGTAGTCCGGAATCACGCCGGCTCGCGTCCAGCCGAGGCCCTCATACAATTCAGACGCTCCGCCCTCGACTGCGGTATCGAGTGTCAGCAGTGTCCGCCCATGCTCGCGCGCCAGGCTTTCGGCTTCTCTCACCAGAGCCCGCCCCAGGCCCATCCGGCGATAGACCGGGGCGACCATCAGCTTCCGGATCTCGGCGCGAAACGGCTGATTGGGAGGCGTGCCCAGGAAGAGGGTGACGGTTCCCACAAGGACCGTCTCGAGGAAGGCCCCCAGGACCACGCGGTCCCCGGCCTTGGCGCCATCGAAGGCTCCGCGCCAGTAGGCCTCGGCTTCACCGTGGGGGATGGGGTCCATGAAATGGACCGAACCGTTCGCGGCCACCACCTCGGTCAGGATCTCCGCCAGCCGCGCCACGGTGCTCTCGGATGGAGGAACAGGATGGACGGCGACTTTCGCGCGGACAGGATGGATGGACATCTTGGTCATGACGCATCGCCGCTCCGCAGCCGATCCATGTCAAGCTCGTCCCGCAAGGAAATCAGCGATCCGGTCCCTCCCGGATGAACGAAACGCACCCGGACATGGTTCGACGCCCGTCGCCAGCTCGGTTGCTGTGCGACGAGATGCTGGGCGGTCTCGCGCGGTGGCTGCGCGCGGCGGGTTACGACGCGCTGCTCGCCATGGCCGGGCAGAAGGATGACGAGCTCGTCGCGTGTTCTCGCCGAGAGAGCAGGACGATCGTCACCCTCGATCGCGGGCTCGCGGAAAGGGACGGCGCCCCCCGCATCCTTCGCCTGGACTCCCCCGATCTCGACCGCCAGGCGATGCAACTGAAAGCGACACTGGGGATCGACTGGCTCCGCTCGCCCTTCACACGCTGCATGATGGACAACACCCCGCTCGTGGAACTCGAGGAGGGGCGCCTCGACCGCCTCCCCCTCGCCGCTCGCCAGTTGCCGGGTCCGTTTCGGGAATGCCCCACGTGCGGCCGGACCTACTGGCCCGGCAGCCATGCGAAGAGGATCCTGCGCCGCCTCGAGGGGTGGGCCTCGGAACCGTAGAGGGCGGTCCCGGCCTTGATTTGCTCGACGCGAGGCCGGCCCCCCGCTCTCTCGGTCTTTTTCGTACGCTGAAGTCAAAAAGGAACGTCAGATCGCGGACTTCTCAGATCCCGAAAGACTCCAACAACCGTCACTTGACCTGAAGTCTCGACTCCAATCCGTCACCGAGTGAGCGTATCGTTACAGAGGGATCGTCAGAATTGGCGACGCCGGGAGAGAACGCCATGAACACCAGTGACATAGCGAATGACCTCGTCGCACTTTGCAAGGCGGGGAAGTTTGGCGAATGCGGCGAGAAATACTGGGCCGATGAGGTCGTCTCGGTAGAGGCTGGCGGCCCAGCCGGGATGGATCCCGTCTCTCGCGGCAAGGCCGCCGCCCGCGCCAAGGGCGAATGGTGGGAGAAGGCCCACGAGGTCCACAAGGTCGATGTCGATGGCCCGTATGTGAATGGCGACCAGTTCGTCGTGCACTTCACGATGGACGTGACCGACCGCCAGTCCGGCCAGCGCGTGCATATGGACGAACAAGCCCTCTACACCATCAAGAACGGGAAGATCGCGGAGGAACGCTTCTTCTACGGGGGCTGAGGAAGACCGCGCAGACGTCCCTTAGTTCGGAATCGTCTCGAATGTGGTGAGCCCCTCGGGGGCGATCACCCAGTCGGGCTTGTCGCGCAGGAAGATCGCCATCGTCGGGCGGAATACCGAGGGGTCGTCGAGCGAGCCCGCATAGAGGGTGTGGGAGTCGTCCTTGCCGACCTCGCCACCGAAGACGAGGCCGCCGCAGCGCGAACAGAAATTGCGGACGGACTCGGTTCCACGGAACGACGTCGAACGAAACTGTCTCGCCTGACCGGTGAAGCGCACGTTGGTTGCGGATACGCCGATGAACGGGATCGCTCCCGAGCCCGAGGCCTTCCGGCAGTCGGCGCAAAAGCAGATCCCGGCGTAGAGCGGCTCGCCCCACGCCTCATAGCGAATAGCGCCACACAGACAGCCACCGGTGAACTGCTTCCGAGCCTCGCTCATGGGCCGCTCCTGTCGCCTTTGCCCGCAGCCTACCTCCGTTGGAAACGGAACGCAGTCTCTTCGGCGGTCAGCAGGCGGCGACGAGCGTCGCGCTGACGCCGGCGGCGGCGTCCTCGAAGATGACCTCGCTCTGCAGCGAGCTCGCCATGGCCGCGATCAGCCGCGCGCCAAGGCCGGTTCCCTTGGGCTCGTCTCCGGCCGACAGCCCTGGACCGTCGTCCTGGACATTGAGCTGGAAGGCTCCCCCTTCCGCGGCCTTGAGCGTGACACGAACCTCGCCTGCCGCGCCGTCGGGATAGGCGTACTTGCAGGCGTTGCTCACCAGCTCGGTGACGATGATCCCGACCGACACGGCGCGATCCGTCCGCAGGCGGACCGGCTCGGCGTCTACGCTTACGCGGCGAGGCGACGAAGGGGTCGACCAGGTCTGCTCGAGCTCCTCCGCCAGGGCGGCGAGATAGTCGCGCATGTCCACACGCTCGACGTCGCCGGAGCTGTAGAGTCGCTTGTGCACCTGCGCGATCGCCCCGATCCGCTGCTTCGTGCTCTCCAGGGCGGCGCGCGCCGCATCGTCCGCCACTGTGGCGGCCTGGAGGTGAACGAAGGCGGAAACCAGCTGCAGGCTGTTGGCCACCCGGTGATTGACCTCATGCAGCATCGCCTGAAGGCGATCGTTCGTCGCCCGAAGACGCGCCTCGACGGTCTCCTTCTCCTCGCGCAGGCGCACCTGATCCAGCGCCTGGCGGAAGGCGGCGTCGAGCAGATCGAAGAAGCTGTTGTCGGGGGTCTTGACGACGTAGTCCGCCGCGCCGGCTTTCAGCGCCGCCACCGCTATGCGGCTCTCCTCCGAACCCGTGACATAAACCACGGGCGGCGTGGGTGAGAGTTCGCCCAGGAGCGCCAGCGTCTCCAGGCCATCGAAACCTGGCATGTAGTGGTCGACGGCGATGAGATCGAAGTCTCCGTCGCGAGCCTTTTTGAGGCCTTCGACGCCACTGCCCGCAAGCTCGACGACATAGCCGCGCCGCTCGAGGTCGCGCTGGGCGAGCCTGCGGACCCCCGGGTCGTCGTCGATGTAGAGGACCTTGCCGCCGGCCGTCATCCGAGCCCTTCGCTCTCGGGTATCTGGATCACCGCCAGGAACAAGCCCAGTTGCCGGATCGCATCGGCGAAGTTCTCATAGTTCACGGGCTTGGTGATGTAGACGTTGCAGCCAAGGTCGTAGCAGCGCTGGATCTCGACCTTGTCGTCGGTGGTCGTCAAGACGACGACGGGCGTGCGGCGCAGCGCGGGATCGGACTTGATCCTGGCGAGGATTTCGGTGCCGCTCATGTCTGGCAGGTTCAGGTCCAGGAGCACGAGCGCCGGACCGTTCTTCACCGGCCCCTCGGGGTGTTCGAACAGGAAGCGCAGGGCCGACGAGCCGTCGGACAGGTGGTGCACCGTGTTGGAGATCCCGGCGCGGCGAATGTTCCGTTCGATCAGCCGCGCATGGCCCTCGTCATCCTCGACCATGATGATGTTGACCGGCTGATGTCCGTTCATGCCGTGGGCTCCGCAACGTAGGTCACTGGCAGGGAAAGGCGGAAGGTCGCGCCCGCGTCGAGCGCGGAAACGCACGTGATCCCGCCCCCGAGGCGGTAGGCCAACGCGCGCACGTGGGCCAGTCCTATCCCTTCTCCTGGTTGGTCCTGAAAGCCGGCGCGACGGAACAGCTCGAACACTCGCTCGTGATCCTTGGGATCGATGCCACGGCCGTTGTCCTGCACCTCAATGACGGCTCGGCCTGCTTCAAGCCATCCCCGGACCTGGATTCGCCCGGGCCTGCCCGGCTTGAGATACTTCACCGCGTTCTCGATCAGGTTGGACAGGATCTGCTCGACGGCCAGGCGATCGCTGACGATCTCTGGCATTGGCGTCTCCACGGTGAGTTGGGCGCCGATTTCGTCCATTCGATGACGCATGCTGTCGGCGATCCCCCTCACCAGCCGCGCCATGTCGAGCCGCTCGGGGGTGATCGTCCTGCGGCCCTCGCGCGAGAGCCGGAGGATCGCATTGATCAACCGATCCATCTTCTGGGTTGAAGTGCGGATGAAGCCGATGGCCTCGGGCGCATCCGCGTACACCGCGCGCCGAGCTTCGGCGTCGAGCAGGTGCGGCGCTTCCTGTTCGACGCGCTGCAGTAGGGCGACAATCGTTTGGCTCGACCGCTCGAGCTCGGCGGTGAAGCCATGGACGTTGACGAGCGGCGATCGAAGGTCGTGCGAGACGATATAGGCGAAACGCTGGATCTCGTCGTTCGCGCGCCGCAGATCGCGCGTGCGGACGGCGACGGCTTGCTCGAGGTTGTCGTTGAGCGCCTTGAGGCTGTCGCGCGACGTCGCCAGCGCACGAACATATCGGGCGATGAGCAGGATGGAGGCAGTCGCGACCAACAGAAGAAGGACGCCGGAGGCCGTGAGGACTCCATAGAAGATGTTGACCGTGCGCCTTTGCGTCGTCATGCGCGCGGATAGCAGCCGGTTCTCTTCGGCCAACATGGCCCCGCCCATGGTCCGGGCACCGCGCGCCATCTGAACGCTTCCGTCGGTGCGGAAATCCTCGAGCGCCTTTTGGTCGAGGCCCAGTGAGCGCGCGATCATCGAGGCCCCGAGCATCACGCGTAGACGGTTCGTCTGGTCGGTCAGCCGTTCGACAGTCGCCTTCTGAGCCGGGTTGTCCTGGGTGAGCGCGCTCAACTGCGCCACCTCGTGCGTCAGCGAGGCTTCCGCATCGTCGAAGATCATGCGGAACGTCGGGTCCGCATCGAGCAGGTATCCGCGTCGCGCCGCCTCGAGGCGCTCCATCTGGAGCCGCAGCCGGTCGATGTGACGCTCCACCTCATAGGTGTGATTGACCCATCCGACGCGCTGCTGATTGTCCACCATCACGATGCCGGCGGTCACGCCGCCTGCGAGGAGGCCGAGGAACCCCAGGATGACGAACAGGATGACGGCTCGCGTCGCCGCGCGATCGGACAGGTCCAGCTCGTCTGCGACCCTCGCCATGACTCTGCTGTAGAGCGAACCGTGGCCTTCGGCGACCGTGTCCTCCGATGCGGCCAAGGCTCGACCTTCAGCGCCCGCGGCGGAGATTGGTCAACGCCCGGCGCCGCGGCGCCGCGCGTCCGCGCAGATGATTGAAGGGGTCGTTCGGCAGTTCGGCGCTCGACGTCTGGGAGTGGCGGCCAGGGTCTCCGACGACCCTGCCGAAGCGATCATCGAGGACGAAGCGGGCGTGCCACGGGCGAAGCTGCGGCGCAAGGTCGCGGACGGACAGAAGACGTCACTTGGAGCTCACACGTGCAAGTGGCGCCGAGGGGGATGGGGCAGCCAGGGCAGCGAGAGCACGTGGTAGATCGGCTCGGGCATGACCCAACTGGAGACCCAGCGCGCGAGCAGGGCTGTGAGCATAAGAGGGCCCACCAGTCCGGGCGCGCGTGTCATCTCCATCAGGATCACCGCGCTGGTGAGCGGCGACTGCACCACGCCCGACAGATAGGCGCACATCCCAAGCACAACCGCGTCGCGCCCCGCGAAATGGATGAGGCCGCTGCGGGCGAAGGCCGCCCCGATCCCGGCGCCGGTCGCGAGGGCGGGGGCAAAGATCCCGCCCGGACCGCCGGAGGCGGACGCCGCGAGGCTGGCGACGAACTTGGCCACGGCGAGGCTGAAGCCCCGCCCCGGGTGGTCCTGCAGCAGGGATTTGGCCTCGTCGTAGCCGGCCCCGAACGTGATCCCGCCGGAGACCCAGGCGACCAGGGCGGCGACGAGGCCGCAGAGAAAGGCGAACAGCACTGGCCTCAATCGACGCCAGCGGGCCACGGGGTTGTCGCCGGGCCCGATCATATAGGCCAGCGACCGCGAGAAGAGCCCACCAAGCAGACCGCCGGCGACCGCGATCAGGGGCGCCGCAAGCCAGATTGATGGCTTGACGGGCCCCGGGTCGAGCACGCCGAAATAGGCGTAGTCGCCCTGCAGGGCGTAGGACGTGAAGCCGCAGATCACCACCACCAGGATCACTGTGGTGTGGGTGCGCGCCTCGAACTTTCGCCCCAGTTCCTCAACGGCGAAGACCACCCCGGCGATCGGTGCATTGAACGCCGCTGCCACCCCCGCGGCGCCGCCCGCGATGATGATCGCCCGGCGACCGGGACCGCCCTTCAGTCCCCTCGTCAGGGAACGGAGGATCCCCGCGACCACCTGCACGGTCGGTCCCTCCCGGCCGATGGACGCGCCGCATACAAGGAGGAAGAAGGTGACCACGAACTTGAAGGCGGCGGTGCGCAAGGTCACCCGCTGGCCGCTCCAGCGCCCCCCTGTCCACCGCTCCTCCGCGGCAGCCATCACCTGGGGGATGCCGCTGCCGGACGCGGCGGGCGCGAAGCGGACGGTCAGCCAGGTGGCCAGGGCGAAACCGAGGGGCAGAAGGGCCAGGGTCGGCCAGGGCGCCATATGGTAGAGCTGTCTCTGCCAGGAAATCGCAAGGTCGCACACCTTCGCGAAAGCTGTCGCCGCCAAGCCGCCCAGCACAGCCACGGCGATGATCCAGACCATGCGGATCGAGCGCCGCAGGCGCAGTTGCGGCGCCGCCACTTCGCGCCGCGTTCTTGGCCGAGGATGCGTGGGGGGAAGGACGCTCGTCACTGGGGCGGTATGCGTCGGACCGCTTGCGACAACAATCCCCAGAGCAAAGCACGTTCAGGCAAACGCATCAGGCTCAACGCGCCTCCTGGCGGACGCGGGTGGGGCGCGGCTATCCTGGCTGCGTCGGAGAGGAGCCCAGTATGGCCGAGGAGAGCGCCCTCGCGCGGGTCGGCGGCTTGTTGCGCCGCAATGGGCGCGGCGCGGCCACTGAACTGATCGTCAATTTCGCCCTGCCCTTCCTGGTCTACGACCTCACAAAAGGGCGGCTGGGGGACGCCCATGCCTTGATGGCGTCGTCGGCGCCGCCGATCATCTGGACCATCGTCGAGTTCGTGCGGCGCCGGCGGGTGGACTTCATCTCCATGTTCGTCCTGGCGGGCATCGCCCTTTCCCTGCTGGCGATGCTCGGCGGCGGGTCAGTGAAGTTCCTGCAGCTGCGCGAGCGGCTCGTCACCGCGGTGATAGGCCTGGCCTTCGTCGTATCCGCGCTGATCCGGCGCCCGCTGATCTACGAATTCGCCCACGCAAGCATGCGCCGCAACCAGTCCGACCAGCTCGCCGAGTTCGAGGCGCGCCGCAACGACGCCGGATTCCGGCGGGCGATGACGACCATGACCCTCGTCTTGGGGTTTGGATTGCTGGCGGAAGCGGCGGTGGCCGTCGTCCTCGTCCTGAGGCTGACGATCAGGGAATACCTGATCGTCAGCCCAATCGTCGGCTATTCCGTCGCCGGGATACTGACCGCCTGGACCTTCCTCTATGTGCGCGCCCTTCGCCGGCGCGGCGAGGCCAGGCGCAAGGCCGAGGCGGTGGCGAGGGCGGCGGATCCTCAGGACCCCGCCGACCCCGTCCCTCAGTCGCCCAGCTGACTTTCCCTCGGACGCGAGCCTCAGGAGCGCGTGAAAACCGGCTCGCGGCGGGCGGCGAAGGCGGCGAGGCCCTCTCGGTGGTCGTTGCTGCGGGAGAGCACCGCCAGCTCCGCCCCGGCGGCGGCCCGGGCGGCCTCGGGAGCAAGATCGAAGGCGCGGCGGATCATCCGCTTGCTCGCCTCCACCGACAGCGGGGCGCGGGTGGCGATGCGTTCGGCCAGGTCGAGCGCTGCGCCCAGAAGCTGGTCCGAGGGATGCGCGGCGGCCACGAGTCCGCAGGCTGCAGCCTGCGCGGCGTCGATCGGCGAACCCGTCAGGATGATCATCGACGCCGCCGCCGTCCCTACCAGCCGCGGCAGCCGGTGGACGGACGCCATCAGACCCACATTCACCCCCGCGGCGAGGAACTTGGCTTCGGTCGCGGCGAGACGGATGTCGCAGCAGAGCGACAGCTCGAGCCCTCCGCCCACAGCATGGCCGTTGATCGCGCCGATCACCGGGACCCGCAGGGCCTCCAGCTTGTCGAGCATGCGTCCGAACTGGCCGAGGCTCGCCTGCGCGCCCTCGCCCCGCGTCGACGCCTCCCGAAGGTCATCGCCGGAGCAGAAGCCCTTGCCCCGCCCAGTGAGCACGACCGCACGGACGGCGAGATCCGTCTCGATCGCGTCGAGCTCCGCCTCGAGCTGGCGTCGGATTTCGCCTCCCAGGGCATTGCTGGGTGGGTTGTCGATCTCAAGCAGGACCACCGCCTCGCGCGGCCGACTGACGTGAATCCGACCGCTCATGCCTGCGCCTCCGCCATGCCGATCGCGCCCTTGCGCGCGAGTTCCTCGATCATCGCCGGCTCGAGCCCCGCCTCGGCCAACACCTCGCGCGTGTGCTCCCCGATCCGCGGCGGTCCGCGGGTCAAGGCGACAGGGGTCTCGGAAAATCCGAGCGGCGTCCTTGGAAACCGGCGCCCCGCGACCTCCGTCAGATAGCCGCGCGCGGCCAGATGCGGGTCGGCCAGAGCCTCGTCGATGCGGTTGACCGGTCCGCAGGGCACACCCCTGGCGGAGATTCTGGAGACCCACGCCTCCGTCGTATCGCCTGCCAGGATTGCTTCGAGCCGCGCCTGCAGGGCGTCACGATTGACAAGGCGGCCCTGGGGCGTGGCGAAGGCGGGTTCGTGCTCGAGCTGCGGCTCGCCAAGGACTTCGCACAGGCGGCCCCAGAGTCTTTGGCTGTTCACGCCGACCACCAGGAATCCGTCGTCGGTCTTAAGCGCCTCGTACGGCGCAGTGAGTCTGTGACGCGATCCGTTCGGACGGGCCACCTGGCCCATTGTGAGCGCTGCGCCAGCCTCCCAGACCGTATGGGCCATCGCCGATTCCAGCAGCGAGGCCTCGATGTGCTGGCCCTGCCCGGTGAGATGGCGATGGTTGAGGGCGGCGAGGACACCCACCGCAGCGTAGATGCCCGCAGTGACGTCGGACAGCGGCACGCCAGCCGAGACCGGCCGCGCAGCGCCCGGCTCGCCGGTGAAGCTCATGATCCCGCTCATCGCCTGGGCGATCAGGTCGAGGCCCCCGCGATCTCGGTAGGGGCCGCTCTGCCCAAAGCCTGAGACCGAGGCGTAGATCAGCCTGGGGTTGACCGCGCTGAGCGTCGCATAGCCGAGGCCCGCCCGCTCGAGCACGCCCGGGCGATAGTTCTCCACCAGCACGTCAGCGTCACCGGACAGGCGCCGGATGATCTCTGCGCCGGCTTCCGAGGTAATGTCGACGGCGATCGCCCTCTTGTTCCGATTGACGAAGTCGAAGGGCCGAAAGGGACTGTCCGGCCGGCCGCGCGTGGTTTCGCCGGCGAGTGGCTCGACCTTGACGACGTCGGCGCCGAGATCCGCCAGGATCAACGAACACCACGCTCCGGCGAGGACATGGGTGCAGTCCAGCACCTTCAGACCCTGCAGAGATCCGGCCATCTTCACGCACCTTGTGCCGTATTACGGAACATGCTGTCTTGTATTGTGGCACAATGCCCACGACGCGATGTGGGGTCAAGGCGCGCATGGACAGCGTGAAGACAGCCCTGAAGGTGCTGGAGCAGCTCGCCCTCGCCGCCCCCGCGGGGGTCAGCGATCTGGCGAGGGCGATCGATGCGCCCAAGTCCACCATCCAGCGCGACCTGACGACCCTGCACGAAGCCGGGTGGATCCGGCCCGTCGAGCATCAGGGGCGTCGCCGCTGGACCCTGTCGGCCAAGGTCCTGACCCTGGCCCGGGGACTGCAGCCGGCGCTGCGCCTTCGCGAGGTTGCCCTGCCCGCGATGGAGGAGCTGCGGGACCTGACGTGCGAAACGATCCACCTGATGCTGCGCGACGGGAACCGGGTGGTGCTGATCGAGCGCCTGGATTCCCCTCAGACCCTGCGCACCGTCCGCCAGCTCGGGGCCAGCGCGCCGCTGCACGCGACCTCCAACGGCAAGGCGATCCTGGCGCATCTGTCGACCACCGAGCGCGACGCTTATCTGGCGCGGCCGCTGCGCGCGCTGACCGAGCGGACCTTGACCGATCCGGCCGCGCTAGAACGGGACCTGGAGGGAGTACGGGCGCGAGGCTTCTCCCTGGGCGACGGCGAACTCGACCCGGATGTCCGCGCCGTCGCCGCGCACATCCGGTTTGCGACCGGCGAGCCGATCGCCGCCCTATCGATCTCCTGCCCTGCCTTCAGATTCCCCGACGACCGCATCGACCAGTACGGCGACTGGGTCCGACAGGCCGCGACGAAGATCAGTCGGGGGCTGAGAGAAGAGGAAGGATAGCGTCCCTCCCCTTCCGGGGTGGGTGCCGAGCGCAGCGGGGCTGGATGGTCGCCGCCCCCGCGACAGGTTAGCCGCCAAGTCGCCTGCCAAGCTATCTGCCGTGTGGTCGAACCCGCGATTGGGCCTTTAGCAGTCCCTACGGCTTGTAATCCGCCGCACACAGCTTAAACTGAATTCAATTCAGGGCCCGAGGCGGAGATGGACGCGGCGAAAATCGGCACGCCGGAACGGCTGATCCGAGCAGCCCAGGACGAACTGATCCAGGGGGGCGGACTGCTGGAGATGCAGGCGGTCGCGAGGCGGGCGAAGGTCTCGGTCGGACTCGCCTATCACCACTTCGGCTCGAAGGCCGGGCTCATCGCTGCAGTGGTCGAGGCCTTCTATAACCGCCTGGAAGAGGTCGCCTTCAGTCCGTCGAACCTTCGCTCACCGAACTGGGCCGGTCGAGAGAAAGAGCGGATCGCAGCCTATATCTCATTCCACTACGACCACCCATTCGCGCCGCTCGTGGTTGGGCCGTTGAGCCGGGCCGCCGAAGTCCTCGACGTCGAACAGGCTTTCACCAAGCGCCAGCTCGCCGCGGGCGCCTACAATCTGCGATCGGGCCAGCGCGCCGGAGTCATCGCCTGCGACCTCGATCCCCGCCTGACCATCGCCCTGATGATCGGCGGGATCCGCCAGGCCCTGATCGGCGCCCTGACGAAGGCGCAACGCCCCGACCGCAGGGAGCTGACGGACAAGATCTGGATCTTCATCGCTGGCGCCCTGCGCCTGCCGCCCGAGGCTGTGGCCGGCCGCCATGCGGCCGCCTGACATCGAACCTTCGCGCAACATGGAAAAGGGTCAAATCGCCGTGGCGCACCCGCACGATTTCCACACCCCCAAGCCCAGCTACGCGAAGGAGGACCTCCTGGAGTCCGGTCGCGGGGGCTACTTCGGTCCAGGGAATGCGCAGCTTCCAGCGCCGCCAATGCTGATGATGGATCGCATCACGGAGATCAGCGTGGACGGCGGCGAGTTCGGCAAAGGGCACGTCGTCGCTGAGTTCGACATCGCCCCCGACCTCTGGTTCTTCGACTGCCACTTCGCGGCCGATCCGGTGATGCCGGGCTGCCTGGGCGTGGACGCCATGTGGCAGATCGTCGGCTATTGGCTCGGCTGGTCGGGCTCACCGGGCAAGGGACGCGCCCTGGGCGTGGGAGAGGTCAAGTTCCGGGGCTACATCACCCCGGAGACGCGCCTGGTGCGCTACGAGGTGGGCCTCAGACAGGTTCGACGTGGAAAGCTGGCCCTGGGCGTTGCGAACGGAAGGCTCTTCGCCGACGACGCCTGCGCCTACACGGCCCTCGACCTCAAGGTCGGCATGATCGCGACGGGCGCGTGAAGCGCAGCGCGCCAACCACATTGCAGGGCTTACCCGGAGCGCCGGCCTCCTTGCCGGCCCCCGACGGCTCAGTTGATCGCCACGGACAATGCGGGTTGCTGAACCATGCCGGCGAGGACGCCCCGGCGCTCCGTGTATCTCCGGCTGACGCCTCGGACTTCCCTTAGCCGGCGCCAGAAATCCCCTACGCGCGAACGATCTCGACGGTGACGTGAGAGAGCGAAGGGAAGCGGGCGAGCTTGGCCCGGTAGTGGGCTTCGTCGCGCGCGGCGTTGGTGGCGACGCTCAGGATCGCGCCCAGATGCCCGGGCCCCAGGCGCCAGAGGTGGAGGTCGGCGACCGCGTCGCCCGAGGCCTCTACGGTCTGCCGGATCTGGTCGGTGAGCTTCCTGTCCGGATTCATGTCGAGCAGGATCGCACCCGTGTCCCGGACCAGGCCATAGGACCAGCTCGCGATTACAAAGGCTCCGATGACGCCAGCGAGCGGGTCCATCCAGAGCCAGCCAAGCCAGCGGGCCAGGACGAGCCCGACAATCACCAGGACCGAGACCGTGGCGTCGGCCATGACGTGGACGATGGCGCTGCGCATATTGTTGTCGCGATCGTGCGCCCCATGCTCGTGCTCGGCGAACACAAGCGCGTGCTCTTCGCCGCCGGTCGTCAGGCGCGCGGTGAAGGCGTGAGGTTCGGGAATCTCTTCGACCGACTCGAGGACGCCGTCTTGCTCGACGAACCGGAAAGTTTGGCGAGCGCCATCCGGGCGGATGGTCTCGATCCCAACGCCTGAGGGCGCCAGCCGCAGATCGTCGGCGCGACGCAGCCGGAAGCGCGGCGGAACGCCGTCTTCGAAGATGCTGACGAAGAGGACGCCGGAAGCGGTCGCCACCTCCATCGCCTCCTCGGCGTGATCGTGTGCATGACCGTGACCGTGACCGTGACCATGGCCATGGCCATGGTGATGATCGTGCCCTCCCGAGCTCAGAAGCCAGGCGCTGGTCACGTTCACGATGAGGCCCAGTCCGGCGATCGGAATCGCCTCGCCGAAGTGGATCGGCACGGGGTGAAGGAAGCGCGCCAGCGCCTCGTAACCGATCAGGAGCGCGATCATCGCCAGCACGATGGCGCTGGTGAAACCTGCGAGGTCGCCGAACTTGCCCGTGCCGAAAGTGAAGCGTGGATCGTCGATGCGCCGACGCGCATAGGTGTAGGCGAGCGCCGCGAGCAGCAGGGCCCCGGCATGCGTCGACATGTGCAGGCCGTCAGCGACCAGCGCGATCGACCCGAAGAGAAGACCGCCGACGATCTCGCCGATCATCATCGCGGTGCAGAGCACGATCACGGCCCAGGCGCGTCGCTCGTTCGCCTGGTGACTGGCGGCAAGGAACACATGGCTGTGCCTGGCGGGGGCGCCGAGGGTTCGAGGATCCGCCATGGACCGTCTCCTACTTCAGATAGGTTCGCACAACCGACAGCAGGTGCTCGGCCGCTTCGGTGTTGAAGGCGTCGGGGTGCTTCTCCCGGTCGACCAGGTGCGTGTGCACATGATCCTCGACGACCTCCGCCATCAGTCCCGCCATCGCGGCGCGCGCGCTTGCGAGCAGGTGCATGACCTTCTCGCAGCCAGCCTCGGTCTCGAGCGCCCTCTCGATCGCAGCGATCTGCCCGCGGATGCGCCGGGCGCGTGCGAGGAGCTTTTCCTTGTGCTGGATGGTGTGACTCACGCTGCCACCATAGGATAGGGGGTGACCCTATATCAACGGTCGTGACGGACGCGCGCGGCTTCAGGACTGGAACAACCCCATGGTTACGGCGAGGCCGCGGATCCCGAGCGCGAAGTAGACCAGGGCGGCCGCGACCCGAAGCATGCCGATCGGCAAGACCCGGGTCACCCGGTGGCCGAGGAACACGGCCGGGATGTTCGCGACCATCATGCCCGTCGTCGTACCTGCCGCCACCAGGACCACATCATGGAAGCGCGCAGCGAGCGCCGCCGTGGCGATCTGTGTCTTGTCGCCGATCTCGACCAAGAAGAACGACACCGCCGTCGTGATGAACACCCCAAGGCGCGGGCGATTCGCCTTTTCCTCGTCGGCCTCCTTGTCAGGGATCAACGCCCACAGAGCCATGGTGATGAACGACGCCGAAATCGCGTACCTGAACCAGACAGCCGAGAGCAGTTTGGACAGATAGAAACCTGCGAGCGCCGCCAGATAGTGATTGGCGAGCGTGGCGACGAGGATCCCAAGCAAGATCGGCGCCGCCTGGCGATAGCGGCTCGCCAACATGATGGCGAGGAGTTGCGTCCGGTCCCCCATCTCGGCGAGGGCCACCAGGAGGGTCGAGACGAGATAGGCGTCCATCGATCAGATCCGGGCCGGGCGAGACACACAACAGCGCAGGCGTCCGCCCCCGGAGACGCCGGCGCCGTCGGTCTCGCCAATCGGACTGATCAGTCCGCCAGCTCGCGCCATGGCCCGATGGCCAAGTATGTTGACGCGGCTTCCGCTGCAGTGCGGACGGCTACTCCCCTTGGGACGCGCGCTGGTACCTTCGCCTTCCCAAAAGGTCAACCTTGTCGGCGCTGGTCAATTCGCGGCGCGCAGGCGACAAGCGCGCCATGAATGCGCTTACCGCTTTCGGTCTCTTCGCCGTCTCAGCGATGCTGGTCTGCTATGCGTTCGAGCGTCGCTCGTCGTGGTGGGTGCTGGGTTTCGCGCTCTCATGCTGGCTCGGATCTGCCTATGGCTTCCTTCAGGGCGCATGGCCTTTTGGAATCATCGAAGCCATCTGGGGCGTCGTCGCCCTCGTCCGCTGGAGCCGCGCCAGGCCTCGTCAAACGTAGTCGAAGAGGCACATGAAGCCGAAGTCCATGTGCAACTGCTGGTGACAGTGAAACAGAGTGCGCCCAGGATCGTCGGCCACGAAGTCTACCTCCACATGCTGGTAGCCACCCAACATCACCACGTCCTTCATCAATCCGGCTGTCGGGCCTCCGGCGATGCTGGTGACTTCGAAACTGTGGCGATGCAGGTGGATCGGATGGATGTCGTCGCTGGCGTTGCGCATACGCAGGCGATAGCGTCGCCCCTGGCGCAGCTTGAACATCGCCTCGGCAGGCTTGGCGCCCATGGCCGTATCCGGGAAGGCCACGCCGTTGATGGTCCAGCGGTTGAAGCCTTTCAGGGCCGCATTGTCCTTGGCAAACGTCATGTCGAACACTTCGTCCGGGACCCCGGTCGCAGCGTCAGACCTGGCGAAGGCGCGGTAGTCCCACTTGGACTTGGCCGGGCTCGACCACTGCGGCTCACCCGAGGCGCCGACGTATTCGATCACTATCCCCATGCCGTTACCGCGGTCGTCGTCGGAAGTATCCCCCAGGATCCAGACGCCAGGTCGGTTCATCTGCACGATCGCCGAGACCCGCTCGGCCGTACCGATCCAGAGCACCGGCGCCCTGGCTGGATTTGGAACGGGATTTCCATCCATCGCGACGACCTGGAACTCGTGGCCTGGCAGGGCGAGGCTGCGGATCTCGCCGGCGCTTCCGTTCAGGACGTGAAACAGCACCCGCTCGCCGGCCTTCACACGGACCGGCTCGCCGTGACCGAGCTTGCGGCCGTTGATGGTGAAGTGCCTGTAGCCGACCTCGTAGCCCTTCGGCATGCCCCGCCCGATTGACGCCCGCATCGCGTCCTCTCCGGTCGCCTTCAGCGTGCGGTCCTCATCGCCAGCGAGGAAGTCCATGTCCATGTCGCCGCCCTGGCTGAGGCTGGGCCCGAACTCCTTGAGAACCAGGAAGACCTCGCGGTCGTAGCGGCCAGGCTCATGACGCGGCTCGATGTACACCGGGCCGACCTGGCCGCTGTACTGTCCAGCCGAGAGGTCCGACCCGGCCGTGACGTGGGTATGGTAGAAGCGAAAGCCCGCCGGGCCGGGCGTGAAGGCGATCCGGCGCGATCCGTGCGCGGGGATGTAGGGCGTGCCCTCTTCCTGCGAACCGTCGACGTCCACCGGAAGCTTCTGGCCATGCCAGTGCAGCTGCTCAGGGCGGCCGGTATCGTTGTGGATGTCGACCACGACGCGGCGGCCCTCGTGCAGACGCACGAGCGGCCCGGGGAACTGGTCATTGTAGGTGGTCGTGGCGATTTCGACGCCGGGAGCCAGTTCGATCTTCGAGTCGACGATACGGATCGCATAGTCGGCGGTCTCGATCGAACCGCCATGCAGATGATCCGCCCGGCGTGAACAGGCTTCAAGGGCGCCAGGGGCGAGAACCGAAGCTGCGCCCAACTGAAGAATGCGCCTGCGGTCGAAAAGCATGGCCTCCCCTGTCGGTGCGCGATCCTCGCCTTCGCCGCTGCGAACCTTAGCCTGGACCGCAGCCGTCGTTTAGATCGGACCTAGGCCGATGAACCACTGTCTGCAGCCAGAAACGCAAAAACGCCCGCCGGGGTGACCCGGCGGGCGGATTTGGGTGCGGGGATAGGATTTGAACCTATGACCTTCAGGTTATGAGCCTGACGAGCTACCGGGCTGCTCCACCCCGCGTCGGACCGGCAGGGCCGGAAGGCATGGCGAAGGAAGGGTATGGCGGACGAACATCCTCTTGGTAGACCCGGCAGCGACCTACTCTCCCGCGCCTTAAGACGAAGTACCATCGGCCCTGGAGGACTTAACGACCGAGTTCGGAATGGGATCGGGTGGGGAACCTCCGGCAAAGCCACCAGGTCAACAAAGAGGATGCGAAGAAGACATCAACCGTCGGGCGCCGCAACGGCGCACGCATGAGTTTTGATGAGAACGATCAAGCCTATCGAGCGATTAGTACCAGTAAGCTACACGCCTCACGGCGCTTCCACACCTGGCCTATCAACGTGGTGGTCTACCACGGCTCTCGGCGAAGCCTTGTTTTGAGGTAAGTTTCCCGCTT
>DASXGQ010000034.1:0-2353 GCA_036488995.1 Caulobacteraceae bacterium | reverse complement strand
TGCAAGCAATCCTCGCAGCGCTCGACATGGCCGCCGAGATCCGCGGTGCGGCAGCTCTCGATGGCGGACATGACCTTCAGTTGCGCGAGGCTCACCTGTCCGGCGTTGGCGGTGCGCCAGGCCGGGCCGTAGCGGCGGAATATATCCGCCAACTCGATCGCTGGACGCGACAAGGGTAAGCCGCGATCAGGCGGGCGGTCTCACCTCGGTAAGCAGCAGGTCGAGCGGGCTGGTGCCCGAGCTGTGCGAGAGCGCTCCTTGTACTCGTCCATCATCTGGTCGGCCCGCTGCTCCTCATACTCGTTGTACTCGGAATAGGCGTCTTGCAGCCGGTCCAGCTCCCGGCTGACATCCACCCCCAGGCTTGAGGCGAAAAGCTCGTAGTCGTCCTCCAGACCCTTGAAGTCGTCATCCTTCCGGCAATCATCGATCTCCGAGGCGATGGCATGTCGGGAGGTCTCGAAAGCGGCGCGTAGCGCGGTCAGGGTCGTAGCGTTTTCAGGGCCTTCGAGGTCCAGGACGCTGACGATTTCCCGCAGTTCGTCCGAGCGGCAGCCGTGCTGGGCGTGCTCGACGAGGGCCGCCGCGAGCTGCTGTTCCACCTCAGGTGCCTGAAGCGGCTTCCAGGTCACCCTTTCGAGGGCGCGCAGGGCCTCGACCCCGTTGTTGATCTGGATGCCGCGGCCAACCCAAGCGGCGCGCATCGCCTCGCCGAGCGACCTGGCAAGGTTCAGCATCTCCTGGGTCTTCAGCTTGTCCGCCATCGGCAGGATGGCGGCGAACCGGGCCTCGGGCGTCCATTCCGTCACGAAAACGCCGTGCTCGAAGGTCACGAGCCGGCGTGGCCTGGAGACCTGGCCCTTGATCGCCGTGGCAACCTCGGCGCCGCCCTGGATGAGCGCCGCCTCGACCTCGGCGATGCTGCCGGTGGCGAGCGCCCAGACGCGCTCGACCTGGCTGAAGTCGACGGCGCCAACAACGAGGTCGACCGCGTTCTCCGGCGCCTTGCGGATGACGGCAGTCACCAGGTCGAACACCGAAGGGTCGAGAACCTCGAAGGCGCTCTTCCCCGAGGGCCGAACGAACGCATTCGCAAGTTCGGCCATCGCGGTCACCCAATCCTCTGGCCGGCGCGGCAGACCCCAGCGGCCAGCCCGGATCTCATGGAGTTTCTTGAAGGCCGGTTGCAGCACGGCGCCCTCGGCCTTTTCGCCCAGGCTGTAGAGGGCCAGCAGCAACGAGCGGCCGGCGTCGCTCAGTTGCTGTTCGTAGGCGTGGAGCCAAACCTCAGAGGGGTCCCCCAGGATGTTGCGGACAAAGTCCCGGTAGCGATCAGGCGTCACCGAGCGCAGACGGCTAAAGCTCGACAACCACTCGATCAGGCGGGGGTTGAACTTCGGATGGCGGACGACCTCGAGGTAGAAGTCGGAGGCCAACGAGACCGCCATGCGCATCCACCTGCAGCGCGTCGTCGGCGCCTTCGTCAGCTCCGCTCACGGCGCCGCCACCTTCTACAGCTCCAAGGTCACAGTCGCCCGCGAGCTCACCACCAAGCTCGCCAACGAGGACCGCGACGAGGACCGCGATGGGGTCCTCGGCTTCGACACCAAGGCCGCCCGGGCCCGCGAGTTCGCCGCCCAGGCCGGTCTCGCCGCTTTCGCCCTCTTCGCCGCCGCCACCGGCGCCGTCCACGCCTACGCCGAGATCACGGGCGAGGACTGGAAGCCCTACGTGGCGCCCCTCGAGCAGCCCCGCAGCGTCAGCCGCCAAGCCGCCGCCGCCGAGCTCGACGCCCTCGGCTGAGAGGGCAGGCGGGGGCCTCGCGGTCCCCGCCTTTTCGTTTGCTCGACCGAGAGAGGCACGCTCAGGAGCGCAGCGCCGGTCCGCTCAGGCGCAGAGCCGCAGGCTCCGCGCCTCTCGCAAACCGGCACCGCACCCTCGCATGCCGGCGCTCCGCGCCTTCCACCTCCAGCACCGTCCAGAAACGGAGATTTCCATGCCAGCCCGTGCTAAGCTGCCACCCATGAACGTTCCCCTCCGCAAACCCTGGACACAGGAAGAATTCTTCGCCTGGGCCGAGACTCAGGAAACCCGCTACGAATTCGACGGGTTCCAGCCCGTCGCCATGACCGGCGGCTTCAACAACGCCTCGGCAATCGGGGTCAACCTCGTCTCAGTCCTGCGTGGGAGGCTACGCGGCAGCGGATGTCGCCCGCTCGGGCCCGATGCCGGCGTTGAAACCGTCAATCAAGCCGTCCGTTACCCGGATGCCCTCATCACCTGCACCAAATTCGATGGTACCGCCAAAACCGTTCCCGGCGTCCTCGTTGTCTTCGAAGTCGTCGGCGCCACA
>DASXGQ010000120.1:0-21563 GCA_036488995.1 Caulobacteraceae bacterium | reverse complement strand
CACCGGCCGGCCCGGCAAACAGAATGGACTCGTGGAGCGCTTCTGGGGCGAGCCCCTGATGTTCGAAGGCGCGTAACGAATTCCGTCAATCCTGACCTTGAGCTCAAATAGATATTCTCTATTTGAGCGACGATGCTCCCGACACTCCGACAGCTGCAGTACCTCAGTCTCCTGGCCAAGCACGGCTCGTTCAGCCGGGCGGCGGATGCGGCCCACGTCACCCAGCCGACGCTTTCTGCGGGGGTCCAGGAGCTCGAGCGGATCCTCGGCGCGCCGATGGTCGACCGAAACCGGTCGGGGGTCATCCTCACATCCGCCGGCGCCGAGGCCGTGGGCCGCGCTCGGGCGATCCTCACCCAGGCGGAAGACCTGGTTCAGGCCTGCCAGGGCGCCGCTCAACCGCTGGAGGGACGTCTGCGCCTGGGCGTGATCCCCACGGTCGCGCCCTTCCTCCTGCCAAGCGCCCTGCCAACGCTCAGGAGTCGGTTCCCCCGCTTGCGACTCTTTCTGCGCGAGGACCTCACCCACAAGCTGATCGCCGACCTCAAGACCGGCAGTCTCGACGCCACCCTCATCGCCCTGCCGTACGACACCACGGGCCTCGAGTACGCCCACGTCTGTGACGACGAACTTCTGGCGGCGCTTCCTTCGGGCCATCCCCTCACCGCGGCGGCGTCGGTCCCGGCCGAGCGGCTCGACCGCGACGACCTGATCCTGCTCGAGGACGGCCACTGCCTGCGCGATCACGCCCTGTCGGCCTGCGGCCTGGACCGGCCGAGGTCTGCGCCGGACGAGGGCTTCGCGGCGACCTCGCTCGCGACGTTGGTGCAGATGGTCGGCTCGGGACTTGGGGTCTCCTTGTTGCCGGCCATGGCGGTGGACGCGGGGCTGGCGGCGAGCGCCCAGGTCGCGGTGCGCCCTCTGGACCCTGACCTCGCCAACCGCGAGATCGTGGTGGCCTGGCGCGCCGGGTCCACGCGTGGGGACGAGGGCCGCCTGTTGGCCGAGGTGTTCGCTCAGGCGGCGTGTTCCCAGGCCAAGTCCTGAGCCGGGCCGCGGCCGTTCGCGGCTGCGGCAGACGCAGGAAACGGTTATAGGACCGCCCATGACTCTGCCGTTCGTGAAGATGAATGGGCTCGGCAACGACTTCGTGATCGTGATCGCGGAGGGTCGTCCGTTCGACCCCTCGCCAGCCGAGGTGCGGGCGATCGCCGATCGGGAGACCGGCGTGGGCTGCGATCAGCTGATCTCCGTCACTCGCTCTGATCGGGCCGCCGTTCAGATGAAGATCTGGAATGCGGACGGCGGCGAGGTCGGCGCCTGCGGCAACGCCTCGCGGTGTGTCGCCTGGCTGGCCATGGAGTCGATGGGCCTCGACCGGATTCGCCTGGAGACGGAGATGGGCCTGCTCGAGGCCTGGCGGGTCGGCGAACAGTTGGTGACGGTGGACATGGGTCCGCCTCGCCTCGAATGGTCCCAGATCCCGCTTTCCCGACGCGCCGACACGCGCGAGCTGCCGATCGAGGTCAATCTCGACCTGCGAAATCCGGGCGCCGTCTCGATGGGCAATCCCCACGTCGTCTTCTTCGTCATGGATCTCGACAGGGTTCAGATCGACGAGGTGGGCCCGATGATGGAGCGCCATCCGCTCTTCCCGCAGCGGACGAATGTCGAATTCGCCGAGATCCGGGGGCACGATCACATTCGGCTCAAGGTGTGGGAGCGCGGTGTGGGCGTGACGCGGGCCTGCGGCACGGGCGCCTGCGCCGCCCTCGTGGCCGCCCATCGTCGCGGATTGGTCGATCGCGCCGCCATAGTGGAGCTGGACGGGGGCGAACTGGAGATCGACTGGAGCGAGGACGACGACCATGTGCGAATGACCGGCCCGGTGAGCATCGAATTCACTGGTGTTTTGGAATCCGTGGAGACTCCGGCGTGAGCGACCTTCCTTATCTTGCCCCCGGCCGCACGGCGGTCATCACCGGCGCCGCCGATGGGATTGGCCGCGCCGCCGCGCTGAAGTTCGCGGCCATGGGCATGAACGTGGTCCTGGCCGACCGCAACGCCCAGGCGCTCGCCGGCGCGGAGGAGGCGGCGAAAGCGGTGGCGCGCGAGGGGGCGTCGGCAATCTCGGTGACGATGGACGTCTCCGACTTCCACCAAGTGTGCGCGCTCAAGACCGAGGCCTTCCAGCGCTTTGGCGACGTGGCCGTGCTGATGAACAACGCGGGCGTGGGCCGCGGGGGAAGCGCCCTCGAGAACCGCGACGGCTGGATGCGCATCCTGTCGGTCAACCTGATGGGCGTCCTCAACGGCGTCCAGGCGTTCGGAACGGATATGATCGCCCAGAGCCGGCCGGCGACGATCATCAACACCGGATCCAAGCAGGGGATCACCACGCCGCCAGGCGACACGGCCTACAACGTCAGCAAGGCCGGGGTGAAGGTCCTCACCGAGGGTCTGGCGCATACGCTGCGGAACACCCCCGGCTGCCAGGTGAGCGCGCACCTGCTCGTTCCCGGCTTCACCTTCACGGGCCTCACCCGCCCGGGCGAGCGCGAGAAGCCGGCCGGCGCGTGGAGCGCGGAGCAGGTGATCGACTTCGCCCTCGAGCGGATGTCCGCCGGCGATTTCTACATCATCTGCCCGGACAACGAGGTGACGCGGGAGATCGACAACGCGCGGATGGAGTGGGCTGCGCAGGACATCAGCCACAACCGACCTCCGCTGTCGCGCTGGCACCCGGACTGGAAGGACGCCTTCGCCGACTTCCTCTCACACCGAACCTGAGGGCCGCGCTTCGATGGCCGATGGCTCCTTCTCTCCTGCGGACAGCGCGCGCGCCGAGGTGATCACCTTCGGCTGCCGGTTGAACGCCTGCGAGTCGGAGTCGATCGCTCGACAGGCGGCGGCGGACGGCGTGAGCGACGTGGTGGTGGTCAACACCTGCGCCGTGACCGGCGAGGCGGTTCGCCAGGCGCGGCAGGCCATCCGACGAGCGCGCCGCGAGCGGCCGGATGCGCGCACGGTCGTCACCGGTTGCGCCGCCCAGGTCGATCCGGCGAGCTTTCTCGCCATGCCCGAGGTCGATCTGGTGCTGGGCAACGCCGAGAAGTCCGCTCCCGGAGCCCTCTCGGCAGAGGGTCCGCGCGATCGGGTCGCGGATGTCTTCCTCTCCGCGCGTCGTGGGATCGCGGCCAGCGGCGCCTTCGAGGGTCGCGCCCGCGCCTATGTCGAGATCCAGAACGGCTGCGACCACCGTTGCACCTTCTGCATCATCCCTTTCGGTCGTGGGAACGCCCGTTCGACCCATGTCGACGACGCGGTCGCTCGCGTGCGTGAACTTGCGGGCGCCGGCTTCGCGGAGGTCGTGCTCACGGGGGTGGACCTCACCAGCTGGGGCGGCGACCTCGAGGGTCGACCACCGCTGGGGTCTCTCGTGCGGCGGATTCTCCACGAGGTTCCACAGCTTCCGCGCCTCCGCCTGTCCTCGATCGACGCCGCCGAGATCGACGCGGAACTGCTGGCCGCCTTTGCCGGCGAACCCCGCCTGATGCCCCACCTGCACCTGTCGTTGCAGTCGGGCGATGACCTGATCCTCAAGAGGATGAAGCGTCGGCACAGCGCGGCCCAGGCGCTCGACCTGGTCGCCGCCGTCCGCGAAGCGCGTCCCGACACGGCCTTCGGGGCCGACTTCATTGCGGGCTTTCCCACCGAGAGCGAAGCAGCCTTCGAGCGGACTGCGGCCTTTGTCGAGGCCGCCGGCCTCGCCTATCTCCACGTGTTTCCATTCAGTCCGCGCCCAGGAACACCGGCGGCCCGCATGCCGCAGGTACGCCCGCCCGTCGTTCGCGAGCGGGCGGCCCGACTACGGGAGGTCGGAGCCGTCGCTCTGGCGCGGCGGCTGGAGACGCGTCTGGGGACGCACGCCCGCGCGCTTGTAGAAGCGCCGGGACGCGGCCGGGGCGAGGACTATGCGGAAATCGTCCTTGCCGGCGAAGCCCCGACCGGCTCGGTCGTGGAGGGCGTTGTGGCCAGCCACGACGGCCGCAGGGCCTGGCTCGCGCACTGACTGCCGACTTGTCCACGGCGCCTGCGGCGGTACAGCGCGTTCCCCTACCGCCGGGAGCCCGCCTCCGCTAAACGGATCGACCATGTTGCAACCCAAACGCGGCTGGCTCCAACGCCTGGGCGAGGGCCTTTCGCGCACCTCGCGCCAGATGACCGAACAGGTCACCTCCACCTTCACCGCCAAGCCGCTCGACCAGGAACAGCTCGACTCCCTCGAGGAGATGCTGATCGAGGCCGACCTTGGTCCCAAGGCGGCGGCGAAGATCACCGAGACGTTCGCCGCTCAGCGCTTTGGACGCTCCGCTACGGCCGATGAAATCAGGGAGTCCTTGGCCGAGGCGGTGGCCGAGGAACTGATCCCGCGACAGGGGGTGTTCGACCCGCTCTCGGGACCACGTCCGTACGTCGTCCTGTTCATCGGCGTGAATGGCTCGGGCAAGACCACGACACTGGGCAAGATCGCGTCCGACCTCACCTCGCGCGGCGCCAAGGTGCTGATCGCCGCCGGGGACACTTTCCGCGCGGCGGCTGTCGAGCAGTTGAAGGTCTGGGCCGATCGGGCCGGCGCCGACTTCATCTCGCGGCCCAACGGCGCCGATGCCGCGGGTCTGGCCTTCGACGCTGCGCAAAAGGCAAAGTCCGAGGACTACGACGTCCTGCTTATCGACACCGCCGGCCGCCTGCAGAACAAGCAGGGCCTGATGGACGAACTGACCAAGATGATCCGCGTAGTGCGCAAGGTGGATCCGGACTCGCCGCACGAGGTCCTGCTGGTGCTCGACGCCACCGTCGGCCGCAACGCGCTGGCTCAGGAGAACGTGTTCGGCAACGCCATCGGAGTGACCGGCATCGTCATGACCAAGCTGGACGGCACCGCCCGCGGGGGCGTGCTCGTCCCCGTCGCCCAGGCGTCCGACTCACCCATCAAGCTGATCGGGGTAGGCGAAGGGATCGACGACCTCCAGCCATTCGATGCTCGCGCCTTCTCCCGCTCGCTCGTCGGCCTGACCGAGCCACACTATGGCTGAGGCCCCGCGCAAGGTGAGTTGGCTCAGGACGGTCGTGGACGGCGCGCCGGCGGTCGCGTTCCTCGGTGTGCTGTTGGTCCTCCATAACTTCAGGACTGCGACCTGGGCCCTGGTCATCGCATCCGGCGCCGCCCTCGCGCTCAACCTCGCGATCGAACGACGACTGGCGCCGCTCCCCGCCGCAAGCGGAGGCCTTGCGCTCCTCTTCGGCGGCGCCAGCCTGTATTTCCACCGCGCCGACCTTCTGCAGATGAAGATGACGATCGTGGACGGTCTTTTGGGGACCGCCCTGTTCGTGGGACTGGCCATGGGCCGCAATCCGCTCAAGGCCCTGCTGGGAAGCGCCTTCACCCTCTCGGAAATCGCCTGGCGGAAACTGGCTGTCCGCTATGGCCTGTTCTGGTGGGCGAGTGCGGGGGCCAACGAGTGGGTGCGCCGCACCCAGAGCGCCGAGGTCTGGGGCGCCTTCCGTGTTGCCGCAATCGTTGCTGCTGTCGTCTTCGCTATCGCCCAGACGCCCTTCCTGCTGAAGCACGGTCGCCAGGGCGCCGCGCATGCTCCGGAACCGCCCGATCCCGGATTCTGACGCCTTCGGACGACCGTCCACGGAAGGTATGTCGTGAAAGCGACGCAAAAATCGTTTATGGTTCGAACTAGACCGAAAGGTCCGGCTCGAGGGGACCGCCATGTCCAAGGGCAAGATCAAGCCCGCACGCGATGGGTTGAACGCCTCGCCGACGCACCTTCTGCATCGCGCCTTGCAGTTGGCCCTCGATTTTCACGCTGACGCAGCCGGTCCCTCTGCTCTCACCCAACGCCAGTTCACCGTCCTGGCCGCGGCCAGCCACGCGGAGGGGCTGACCCAGAACGACCTCGTCCGCGCGACCGGCATCGACCGCTCGACGCTGGCGGATCTCGTGGCGCGCCTGCTCGCCAAGGGTCTGCTGCTGCGCGAGCGCTCGGCGACCGACGGGCGTGCAAATACGGTGCGGCTTTCCGACGCAGGACGTCAGGCGCTCGCGGAAGGCGCCGGGGCGGCGGCTACGGCGGACCTGCGGCTCCTGGCCCTGCTCTCGCCCAAGAAGCGCGACGGCTTCATGAAAACCCTCGCCAGCCTCGCGGCGGCCGCAGACGCTCCGCCCCCGGCCAAAGAGGTCAAGGCGGCCAAGACGATCAAGGCGGCGAAGGTCGACAAGGCTGACAAGTCCGGCAAGGCGGATCGGACGAAGAAGAAGCGTCACAAGGGCGCCAAGAAGGCCAAGGCCGCTGCGCCTCACGGCGAAGCGGCCGCCTGAGAGCTTTAGAACCCGCGCATTTCGCACCAGGCCTCGAACGGGTCGCGCTGCGTGCGCCACTGGTTGATGGGCGCGCTGTCGTCGGCATAGCCGAGGGCCATGCCGCTGAAGAGTTGCAGCTCGTCAGGCAATCCGAGGAAGCGACCGACCGCACGCGGGTAGCGCGCCCAGAACTCCTGGGCGCAGGTCGCCAGGCCACGTTCCGCAGCCAGCAGCATCACCGTCTGCATGTACATACCCACGTCCGACCACTGCGGAGGGCCCAGGCGGCGCTCGAGGCAGAAGAACAGGCCCACCGGGGCGCCGAAGAACTCGGCGTTGCGGGCGAGCTGGCGCAGGCGCGCAGGCCGGTCTTCCCGGGGTATGTCGATCGAGGCGTAGAGGTCCTCTCCGCACTGATAACGTCGTGTGCGGAATGGCTCCCAGAGATTGGGCGGATAGACGTCATATTCCGGCTCCTCGAGAGGAGAAGCCGCGATCGTCTCCTTCAGCGTCCCCAGCGGCTCGCCGGCCAGGGCGTACACGCGCCAGGGCTGGAGATTGCCTCCCGACGGCGCCCGATCGGCGATCTGAAGGATGTCCTTGAGCAGCTCGCCGGGCACGGGATCGGGGCGGAAGGCCCGCACGGACATCCGCGCGCTCACGGCCTCGGTCACGTTCATTCCCGGCTATCCCCTGCTGCGAGCCGCTTGACCGCCGCGCGGTGGCGGCTCCAGACGTCTTGGACGGGGTCCGCCGCGGAAGGCAAGCGTGGCGCGGAGGTCTGATGGCGGCAAGGCGAAGGCGAAGTCCGAGAGGCGGAGTGGGTCGAGCCCTGCGCCGCCTTCTGCTGACGGTCCTGCTGCTGCTGGTCATCGCGCCGCCTGTCTGGGTTGCGATTTACCGCTTCGTTCCTCCCCCGATCACGATCCTGATGATCGAGCGCGCATTCGAAGGCCACGGGATCGACCGCCGCTGGGTCCCGCTGGATCGGATCTCGCCCGATCTCGTCCGCTCCGTGATCGCCTCGGAGGACTCGCGCTTTTGCGCGCATCACGGCTTCGACGTGCGCGCCATCGACGCGGCCCTGCGCCACAACGCCGAGCGGCCCGGACGCATTCGCGGCGGGTCGACGATCAGTCAGCAGACGGCGAAGAACGTTTTCCTCTGGCCTCAGCGCTCGTGGGTCCGCAAGGGAGCGGAGGCCTGGTTCACCCTGCTCATCGAGACGTTGTGGGGAAAGCGTCGGATCATGGAGGTCTATCTCAACACCGTGGAGATGGGGCCGGGCCTCTATGGCGCTGAGGCCGCGTCCGAACGCTACTTCCACGTTCCCGCCAACCACCTCACGCCCGCCGAGGCCGGACGACTGGCGGCGATTCTGCCCGATCCCCTGAAGTGGAAGGCGGCCCGGCCGGGCCCCTACGTGCGCCGGCGCACGGGGCGAATCGAGGCGCGCTCCGGAACCGTCGAGCGTGGAGGGCTCGCGGCCTGCGTCCTGGGCGAGTGACGCTTCAAGCCAGTTTGATCTCCTCGAGCCGATGGCGGAGGAAGGCGTCGGCGGTGATGGGCGTGGGATAGCGGTCCGGCCGCTCCTCTGTGACGCAGGAAGGCAGGGTCCGGATCAGGAAGTCGGGCCGGAAGTGCAGGAAGTACGGCGTCGAGTAGCGCGCGACGCCCGCCCGTTCCGCCTGCGGATTGACCACCCGGTGGGTGGTGGACGGAAGGACGTCGTTCGTCAGCCGGGCGAGCATGTCGCCGATATTGACCACCAGGGCGCCCGGCGGAGGGTTCACGGGCCGCCAACCTGCCTGCCGGTCGAGGATCTCCAGCCCGGCCTCCTCGGCGCCCAGGAGCAAGGTGATCGCGTTGATGTCCTCGTGCGCCCCGGCGCGGATCGCGCTGGCCGCTCCTTCCAAAGGGGGATAGCGCAGGAGGCGAAGGACGCTGTTTCCATCGGCGGTCGGATGGGCGAACGCATCGCGCGCAAGCCCCAATCGAAGGGCGATGGCGGTGAGCAGTTCGCCACCGAGTCGGTCGAGGGCGTCATAGAGCCACAGCACGGCGTCGCGGAAATCAGGGACCTCCGCCGGCCAGAGATTCGCCGGCATGGTCCCGGCCAGGTCGTGGCCGGGCGGCAGTTCCCGGCCGACATGCCAGAACTCTTTCAGGTCGCTCGCCGCGGCGCCCTTGGCAGTCTCGACGCCGAACGGCGTGTAGCCGCGCTGGCCCGCCCCGCCCGGCACGACGTAGCAGGCCTTCGCCGGCTCCGGCAGGGCGAAGAAGGCCTTGGCCGCATCGATGGCTGCGGAGATCCGAGCCTCGTCGAGCCCGTGCTCGCGGATCACGGCAAAGCCGTGCCTCTCGAAGCTCGCGCCGAGGGCTTCGACGAAAGCGTCCGGATCCGAGCGCCAAAGCACGAAGGAGATCGGAGCGAGCGCGTCGTCAGCCATGACGGGCGACGATCACGATTGGCGCCGGAAAGCAACGGCCGGCCTGTACCCGCGACCTTCCGCGGGCGTAAAAGGCGGCCACGCTGAGGGCTTGGCCAGTGGCAGAGGAGTGTCGACGAAGGTGGCTTCCAAGGTTGTGCAGGGTTCGGCGAAAGCGCTCGACGGCCTGCTGTTCGACGGCATGACGATCATGGCCGGAGGCTTCGGCCTCTGCGGCATCCCCGAGAACCTCATCGCCGCGATCCGGGACTCGGGCGTTCGCGGCCTGACGGTGATCTCAAACAATTGCGGGATCGATGGCTTCGGCCTGGGCGTCCTGCTCGCCGGCGGCCAGATCGCCAAGATGATCAGCTCCTATGTCGGCGAGAACAAGCTGTTCGAGCAGCTCTACCTCGACGGCAAGCTCGAACTCGAGTTCAACCCGCAGGGCACCCTGGCCGAGCGCATCCGCGCCGGCGGCGCGGGCATCCCCGCCTTCTATACCAAGACCGGCGTCGGCACTCTGGTGGCCGAGGGCAAGGAAGTGCGGACCTTCGACGGTCATGAGTACGTGATGGAGCGCGGCCTGACGGCCGACCTGGCCATCGTCAAGGCGTGGAAGGGCGACGCCGCGGGTAACCTCGTCTATCGAAAGACGGCGCGGAACTTCAATCCGATGATGGCCACCGCCGGCAAGGTGACCGTGGCCGAGGTGGAGAGCATCGTCCCGACCGGTTCGCTGGACAAGGACGCGATCCACACGCCCGGCGTCTATGTCGACAGACTCTTCGTAGGCGAACACTTCGAAAAGCGCATCGAACAGCTCACAACCCGCCCGCGCGCGACAACGACGGCGGAATAACAGAGTTAGTAAGAAGGAGACCGGCCGATGGCCTGGACCCGCGACCAGATGGCGGCCCGCGCCGCCCGCGAACTGCAGGACGGATTCTACGTCAACCTGGGGATCGGCATTCCGACCCTCGTGGCAAACCACATTCCGCCCGGCGTCACCGTCACCCTGCAGAGCGAAAACGGCATGCTCGGCATGGGACCCTTTCCCTATGAGGGCGAGGCTGACGCCGACCTGATCAACGCCGGCAAGCAGACGATCACCGAGCTCGACTCCTCGTCCTATTTTTCCAGCGCCGACAGCTTCGCCATGATCCGCGGCGGACACATCAACCTGTCGATCCTCGGCGGCATGCAGGTCTCCGCCGGCGGCGACCTCGCCAACTGGACGGTGCCCGGCAAGATGGTGAAAGGCATGGGCGGGGCGATGGACCTTGTCGCAGGCGTCCGCCGCATCGTGGTGGTGATGGAGCACGTCGAGAAGTCCGGCGCGCCCAAACTGCTGACCGAATGCACCCTGCCGCTCACCGGCAAGGGCGTCGTCGACCTGCTGATCACCGACCTCGGGGTCTTCGACGTCGACCGCAAGGGCGCGGGCGTGACGCTTCGGGAAATGGCTCCTGGTGTCACCGTCGAGGAGATCAGGGCCAAGACCGGCGCCCCCTTCAAGGTCGCGGTCGAGAAGGCTGTGGCGGCCTAGCATGGCCTTATCCCTCCCCTACCGGGGAGGGTGTCGCGCCGCAGGCGAGACGGGCGGGGAAGTGTGGGGAAAGACCCGCGCATATGGGACAGCCCAGACTTCCGCACCCGGTCTCGCTGAGCTCGACGAAACGGGGGAGATCCTTTTTGAGACGCCTTCTCATCCTTGGCGCCGCTGTGACCGCGCTCGCCGGGTCGGCCCTGGCCCAGGCGCCCGCAACTCCTGCGACCATGCGAACCTTCGACGACGTGGCGGTCGCGCCGGCAGGCGACCGCATCGCGGCGTTGGAGACGGACGAGGCCCTCGGTCCAACTTCGGCGCGCGCCAGGGGACAGGTCGTGGTGCGCCAGGCGGGAACGGGCGCGGTTGTGGCGAGCTATGACCCGTGTGGCGCCTGCCGTTACTCGGGCCTGGCCTGGTCGCCCCGAGGCGACGCCCTGGCCTTCATCGCCTTCGACCCGGACAAGGGAGAGGCCTCGCTCGACGTCCTGCGCGACGGCCAGGTGCGGGTCCTGGCCACGCTGGACGGTGTCGCCCAAACGCCGCGCTTCTCGCCAGATGGCCACCTGATCGCCCTGATGGCCACTCCGGGCGCGCACAAGGAAACCGGCGCCGTAGAGGCTGGCGCAGAGCAGGTGGGCGACATCGGCGCCCTGACCGTCGCCGACGAGAAACGCATCGGTGTCGTCCGCGCCACGGGTGGAGTGATACGCTACGTCTCGCCAGCCGACACCTTCATCTACGAATACGACTGGCGCCCCGACGGCCGCGGCTTCGTCGCCACGGCCGCGAAGGGCAATGGCGACGACAACTGGTGGATCGCGAAGCTGATCGCCGTCGACCTCGATGGCTCCGCTCCGCGGGTCATCGCCGCTCCGGCGATGCAGATGAACGCGCCGCGCGTCTCCCCCGATGGTCGCACCGTCGTCTTCATCGGCGGCCTGATGAGCGATTTCGGATCCGTGGGCGGCGACCTCTACAGCGCTCCGCTCGAGGGCGGGACGCCCGCAGACGTGACGCCGGAAATCAAAGCCACCTTCACCTCCCTCGCCGGCTGGCGAGGCGGACGGCTGATGGGGACCCTCCTGCGAGTGGATCGCACGGAGATCGTCGCCATCGATCCGCACACCGGAGCCGTCGACACCCTCTGGAGCGCGCCGGTCACCGCCCGCGCCGCCGACGCCCAGGCCAGCTTCAGCGCCAACGGCCGGTTCGCTGCGACTGAGGCTCAGGACTTCACCCACGCACCAGAAATCTGGGCCGGCGCGCCAGGCACCGGGTTCGCCCAACTCACCCAGGCGAACGCCGCTTTGCCGGCGCAGGCCACGGTCCGCAGCGTCACCTGGAAGAACGAAGGTTTCGACGTCCAGGGCTGGCTGCTGGCGCCCCTGAATGTCACTCCAGGCAAACATCCCATGGTCGTGGACGTCCACGGCGGCCCGAGCGCGGCGGTGACGCCTCGCTATGTGACGCCCTACGACGAGGCGAACTTCCCCGTCGTGACCTGGCTGCGGAAGGGCTACTTCGTCTTCTACGCCAATCCCCGCGGCAGCTACGGCCAGGGCGAGGCCTTCGCCAAGGCGAACGTTCGCGACTTCGGCGGCGGGGACCTTCGGGACATCCTCGCGGGGATCGACAAGGTCGAGGCAATCGCTCCAGTTGACGATGCGCGGCTCGGCGTCTTTGGCCACAGCTACGGCGGCTACATGACGATGTGGACGGTCACCCACTCACATCGGTTCGCAGCGGCCATCGCCGGCGCGGGGATCGCCAACTGGATCAGCTATTACGGCGAGAACGGGATCGACAAATGGATGATCCCCTTCTTCGGCGCTTCGGCCTACGACGATCCTGCGATCTACGAAAAGCTCTCGCCGCTCTTCAACATCAAGAACGCCCGCACGCCGACCCTGGTCTATGTCGGCGAGCGCGACGTCGAGTGCCCCGCGCCCCAGAGCTTCGAGTTCTGGCACGCGCTCGAGTCAGCCGGCGTACCCACCTCCTTGATTGTCTACAAAGGTCAGGGCCACGCGATCCACGACCCGACGGACCTCTCGGACCTTCGTCAGCGCGAGCTGGCCTGGTTCGGCAAGTACCTCGGCGGCTGACCCCGGCGTTGCGCACGGGGACATGGCGAGGTTTAAGCCGGCGCCATGAACCTCTCCGTACCTGCCGAGTGGGCCCCGCATCGGGCGATGTGGATCGGATTCCCCAGCCATGCGGCGCTGTGGGAGGACGACCTGGCGCCCGCCCAGATCGAGACGGCCGCCCTGGTCTGCGCACTGGCCAGCGCCGGCCGCGAGCGGGTGAAGGTGATGGTGTGCGGCGACGACGCCCTCGCCGCGGCGCGTGAGCTGATGGGCGACGAGGCGGGGGTAGAGATCGTCCCCGGCGTGTTCGGCGACATCTGGCTGCGCGACACCGGGCCGATCTTCCGCTCCCCCAACCAGGCTGAAGCCTTCCGCTTCAATGGCTGGGGCGGCAAGTATCGCCTGGCGGGGGATGAGGCGGTTGCCGGGGCCATCGCCGCTCGCGCCCACGCCGTCCTGGCGCGCCATGACTTTGTGCTCGAGGGCGGGGCCGTGGACCATGACGGGGCGGGGACCGTGCTGACCACGCGCCAGTGCCTGCTCAATGACAACCGTAACCCCGGCTGGCGGCCGGCCGACGCAGAGGCCGCGCTGGCCGAGGCTCTGGGTGTCCGCAAGGTGATCTGGCTCGGCGATGGCCTTCACAACGATCACACGGACGGTCACGTCGACAATCTCGCCCGGTTCGTGGCGCCCGGCGTGGTCGCCTGCCCCCTGGCCTGGGGGGAGGACGACCCCAATGGCGAGATCTATGACGACGCCGCCGCGGTCATCTCCCGGTCAACCGACGCCGAGGGCCGATCCCTGCGCGTGATCCGCATGCCTTCGCCGGGTCGGGTCGAAAACGACGATGGCGAGGTCGTTCCGGCCTCGCACATGAATTTCCTGATCGCTGACGGTGCGGTGATCGTGCCGGTCTATAACGATGCGCCCGGCGCCCTGGCCGTGCGGGCCCTTGAATCGGTGTTTCCCGACCGCCAAGTGATCGGCCTGCCGTCGCGCGCCCTGCTGACCGGAGGCGGCTCCTTCCACTGCATCAGCCAACAGGAGCCGGCGTGATGGCGCGCACCCTTACCGTCGCGGCCCTGCAGTCCGCCTACGGATCCGATCTCGAGGCGAACATCGCGCGCACGGCCGAGCTGGTGCGCGAGGCGGCGGCGGCCGGCGCGCAGGTGATCCTGCCCTCGGAGCTGTTCCAGGGCCCCTATTTCTGCGTCGCCCAGGAGGAGCGTTGGTTCGCCCACGCCCATCCCTGGCGCGAGCATCCCTGCGTCCTCGCCATGGCGCCGCTCGCCGCGGAGCTGGGCGTGGCCATTCCTGTCTCGATCTTCGAGCGTGAGGGCCCGCACTATTTCAACAGCCTCGTCATGCTCGACGCCGATGGCTCGCCGCTGGGCCTCTATCGCAAGAGTCACATCCCGGACGGCCCAGGCTACCAGGAGAAGTACTATTTCCGGCCCGGCGACACGGGCTTTCGCGTTTGGGACACCCGCTTCGGACGCATCGGCGTCGGCATCTGCTGGGACCAGTGGTATCCGGAAACCGCACGCGCCATGGCCCTGATGGGCGCCGAAGCCCTGTTCTATCCCACCGCCATCGGCAGCGAGCCGCACGACCCCACGCTCGACACGGCCCTCCCATGGCGGCGGGCCATGCAGGGCCACGCGGTTTCCAACGTCATTCCGGTCGTCGGCGCGAACCGCACCGGCTTCGAGCCGTGGGACGGCTATCCGCGCGGCGGCCAGACCTTCTATGGATCCAGCTTCGTCAGCGATCACCGCGGCGACCTCGTCTCCGCCCTCGACCGGGACGAGGAAGGCGTGGCCGTCGCCGCCTTCGATCTCGATTTCCTCGCCCGCCACCGCGCAGCCTGGGGCTTCTTCCGCGATCGTCGCACGGACCTCTACGGCTCTCTCGTCGCGCCCCGGCCGGTATGAGGCTCGAGACCGAACGCCTGATCCTGCGCGCATGGCGCGAGGAGGATCTCGATGCGGCGGCGGCGACCCTGGCCGATCCGAGGGTCGGCGACTGGCTGGGCTCCTTCCCCAGCCGCGAGCAGGTCGCCCAACGGATGGCGGCGTGGAACACGCAACTTGCCAGTGACGGGGTCGGCCGCTTCGCCCTCGAGCGCCGCTCGGGAGGGGCGGTGGTCGGCGCAGTCGGACTGCACGTCGTCGACCTCGACTTCGACACCACGCCCATCGCCGGCGAGGTCGAGATCGGCTGGCATCTTGATCCTGCGGCCTGGGGCTGCGGCTACGCCACCGAGGCGGCCGCGGCCGTCCTGCGATACGGCTTCGACACACTCGGCCTGCAAAGGATCGTCGCCTTCACCGCCGAGTCCAACGCCCGCTCGCGCGCGGTGATGGAGCGCCTTGGCCTCGAGCGGCAGGCCTGGCGCGACTTCGACCATCCAAGGCTCTCCACGGACCATCCGCTGAGCCGCCACGTCGTCTACGCGCGGCCAAATGCCTGACGCCGCCTCGCTGCGTCACCGCGGCTCGGCCAGGTACGACGCAGCACATTGGACGGCGCCCCCGCGGCCGTGCTTTAGCGCGGCTTCATGAGGATTCTCGTTGCGATCGGCGTTGCCATGACCGCTCTCTCCGCTCACGCCGTGACGCCCCCGGACAGTCGTGCGCTCACGCCCGAGCGCGTCTTCACCAGTCCCTCGTTGACAGGGCCCGCCGCGCGCGGAGTGCAGGTCTCTCCCGACGGCGCCTGGGTTTCCTGGCTCAAGCCAGAGGCGGCCAACCAGTTCAAGCTCGACCTGTGGGCGATGCCCGCCGCGGGCGGCGAACCCAAGCTGCTGGTCTCGGGCGAAGCCGTCGAGCCGACCGGCAAGGCCCTCAGCGCCGAGGAGAAGGCGCGGCGAGAGCGCCAGCGCCTGGCCACCGTATCGGGCGTGGTCAACTACGATTGGTCAGAGGACGGACGGCGCCTCCTGATACCCGCCGGAGGCTCGCTCTATCTCGCTGACGCAGCGACCGGCGCGGTGACGCCGCTGGAGAAGGCCGGCGCTGGCTCGACGGACGGACGGCTGTCGCCCAAGAGCCGATTCGCCAGCTACGTCCGCGCCCAGAATCTCTACGTTCTGGACCTGGACTCCGGCGAGGAGCGGGCGATCACGACCGCCGGCGCCGGTTCGGTCAGCTACGGCGTAGCCGAGTTCGTCGCCCAGGAGGAGATGGGCCGCTACACCGGCTATTGGTGGTCTCCCGACGATCGTGCGATCGCCTACGCCCGAGTCGACGAAACCCATGTGGAGATCGCCCAACGCGTGGAGATCGGCGCAGGCGGGGTGACCATAACGCCCCAGCGTTATCCCAGGGCCGGCACGCCCAACGCCCTGGTCAGCCTGTTCGTCCAGGACGTCGCTCCGGGCGCAGTTCCGGTGAAGGTGAATCTCGGGCCGGACACGGACATCTATGTCGCCCGCGTCGACTGGTCGAAGGACGGCCGCACGCTCTATGTCGAGCGCGAGAGCCGTGATCAGACAAAGCTCGACCTTCTGGCGGTCGATCCGGCCAGCGGAGCCTCACGGGTGATCCTCGAGGAGCGGCAGACGCCCTGGATCGAGCTCACCGACGACTTTCGCCCGCTCAAGGACGGGGGCTTCATCTGGGGTTCCGGCCGCAGCGGCTACCACCAGCTCTATCTCTACGACCGTGACGGCCATCTGGTCAGGCAGATTACCCACGGTGATTTTCCGAGCGCCGGCGGCGGGGGCGGCGCGGGGGCGCATGCACCAGGTCTGGTCGGCGTCGACGAGGCGAAGGGGCTCGCCTACCTGATGGCCTCGGGCGAGACGCCGATCGAGCGGCAGCTCTATGTCGTCTCTTACCGTCACCCCGGCGAACTCAGGGCCCTGACCCACGGCCACGGCTGGTGGACCGCGGTCATGCCCAAGGCGGCCAATGTCTTCGTCGGTTACTATTCCGACCCCGACACGCCCCCGCAGGCGGCTCTGTACGATCTGAACGGCCAGCGGATCCGCTGGATCGAGCAGAACCCGCTCGATGCGACACACCCGTTCTACCCATACGTCGGGCGCTATCCCGAACCCGAATTCGGGGTCCTCAAGGCCGCCGACGGCAAGGACCTCCAATACGTGCTGCAAAAGCCGGTCGGATTCGATCCGACGAAGAAGTACCCGGCGATTGTCGAGGTCTACGGCGGCCCGGGGGTTCAGACCGTCCAGCGGACCTGGCGAGCAGCCAATGAGAAGCTCTACCTGGAGGACGGTTTCATCCTCTTCCAGCTCGACAACCGGGGGTCCTCGAACCGCTCAGAGGCGTTCCAGGCCGCCATCGCCGGCCGGCTGGGCTCGGTGGAGGTGGACGACCAGCTCGTCGGCATCGAATGGCTGCGCGCCCAGCCGTTCGTCCACGCCGACCGGATCGGCGTCAGTGGCTGGTCCTACGGCGGCTACATGACCTTGCGCATGCTCACCGACCCGCGCACGAAGCTGAAGGCCGGCGCGGCGGGCGCTCCGCCTACCGACTGGCGCCAGTACGACACCCACTACACCGAGCGCTACATGGGCATGCCCCAGCAGCGCCAGGTTGCCTACGACGCCTCGGCGGTGATCCCGCGCCTGAGCGACCTTCACGGCCGGTTGCTGCTCCTGCAGGGCATGGCCGACGACAACGTGCAGATCGACAACTCGATCGAGGTGATGAACCGGCTCCAGGCCCTGTCGACCCCGTTCGACCTGATGCTCTATCCGGGCCAGCGCCATGGCGTCACAGGCGAAGCCCGCCAGCTCCAGCTCTGGCGCACCTTCCTGCAGTTCTTCGACCGCGAGCTGAAATCCTGACGCCTTCGCTCGTGGAATTCGTGGGGCTCGTGGCCGATCATCGTCGGGCGCCGCGCCGGCGCCGTCAGGCGGCCGTATCCAGGCCGCCGCCCAGGGCGGCGTAGAGGGCGACGAGGTTCTGGACGCGCAGGAGCTCGACGCCCACGAGGCTCTGCTGGGCGACGAACAGGGAGCGCTGGGTGATCAGCCAGTTGAGATAGGTGTCACTGCCGCTCTCGTAGCGGGCGCGGGCGATGCGCTCGGCGGTCTGGTTGGCTGCGACCAGGCGTTGCTGGGCGTCGAGCTGCCGGTCGATCGTGCCGCGCACGGCCAAGGCATCGGCGACGTCGCGGAAGGCCGACTGCACCGCCTTCTCGTACTGGGCCACCGCCTGTTCTCTCTGACCCTTGGCCAGCAGCAGGTTGCCGCGATTGACGCCTGCGTCGAAGATAGTCTGGGAGATGCTCGGAGCGAAGCTCCAGGCGCCGGATGAGCTCTGGAAAAGGTTCGCCAACGCCAGGCTCTCCACGCCGCCCGAGCCGGTGAGGGTGATGGTCGGGAAGAAGGCCGCCCGCGCCGCGCCGATGTCCGCGTTGGTCGCCCTCAGCTGGTCTTCAGCCTGGACCACGTCCGGCCGCGTGAGCAGGACGGTCGAGCGTACGGCCTGCGGGAGTTGCTCGAGCACGGCGACATCGTGAAGGTCGGCGCCCGGGACGAGGTCGTCGCTTGCCGGGGCTCCGACCAGCAGGTCGAGGGCGTCGCGGTCCTGGGCGAACTGCGATCTCAGCCGCTCGATGTCGTAGCGGGCCTGCTGAACTATCGTCTCGGCCTGGCTCAGGGCTAGCTCGTCATCGACACCGGAGTTGAACCGTCGTCGGGTCACCGCGACGCTCTCTTCGCCGCTGGCGAGGGTCTGTTCGGCGACGGCGATCAGCGCCTGGTCGGCGGACAGGGCGAGATACTGGTTGGCGATCGACGCCACCAAGGTGATCTGCAGGGCGTCGCGGCCGGCCTTCGTCGCCAGGTATTGGTCCCGCGCGGCGCGGGTGAGGTCGCGCACCTTGCCGAACAGGTCCAGCTCATAGGACGCGACGCCGCCGGTGAGGCTGTAGATTCGCTGGTTGAAGCTGCCGGCGAGCGTGCTCGTGCCCGTCGCGACGTTGAAGGGCTCCGAGAGGAAGCTCGGTCCGGCCTGAGCCGTGACGGTCGGGAACAAAGCGGCGCGCTGTACCTGATAGCGGGCGCGCGCCTGGGTGATCTGGGCGGCTGCCGCGCGCAGGTCCCGGTTCTCCCTCAGGGCCAGGTCGATCAGGCGAAGGAGCCTGGGATCGGAGAAGAAATCCCGCCACGCCGGCGCGGCCCGCTCACTGGCCGGGGCGGCCGGGTAGACGCCGCCGGCGGGAAAGTTCGATGGAACGGGTGGCGGCGGTCGCCGGTACCTGGGCGCCAGGTCGACACAGCCCGCGATGCAGGCGGCGCTCGCGAGAGAGCCAAGAAACTTTCGCCGGCGGATGCCTCTCGCCCGATCTGCCGATCCGCCGGGCTTCATGGCTCGCCCGGGTCCTTCGACGTCCGAAGACCACGACGAACGAGTAGGTAGAACAGCGGCACGAAGAAAATCGCCAGCACTGTGGCCGAGATCATGCCGCCGATCACGCCGGTGCCGATGTCGTTCTGCGAACCCGCGCCCGGTCCGGTGGATATGGCAAGCGGCAGGACACCCGCGACGAACGCCAGCGAAGTCATCAGAATCGGCCGCAGCCGTAGGCGCGCCGCCTGGACCACCGCTCCCCAACGTCCGGCTCCGCGCGCCTCCGCCTCCAGGGCGAACTGGACGATCAGGATAGCGTTCTTGGCCGACAGTCCGATCGTCGTCAGCATGCCCACCTGGAAGTAGATGTCGTCATAGAACCCGCGCAGCTTGGCCGCCACCAGCGCGCCGACGACCCCAAGCGGAATCACCAGCATGACCGAGAGCGGTACGGACCAGCTCTCGTAGAGGCCGGCGAGGCAGAGGAAGATCACCAGGATGGAGATGGCGTAGAGGGCCGGGGCCTGGGCGCCGGACTCCCGCTCCTGCAGTGAAATCCCGGTCCAGTCGAACCCGATGCCTCGAGGCAGTTCGCCCACCAGCTTGGTGACCTCGGACATGGCTGTCCCGGTGCTCACGCCCTTGGCCGGGGCTCCCTGGATTTCCATCGAGGAGATGCCGTTGTAGCGCTCTAGCTGGGCGGGGCCAGCTGTCCACCTCCAGTTCGCGAAGGCCGAGAACGGGGCCATGACACCCGTCACACCGCGCACGTACCAGCGGCCAAGGTCGTCGATCCGCGCCCGGAACGGTGCGTCCGCCTGCATGTAGACCTGCTTCACTCTTCCGCGGTCGATGAAGTTGTTGACGAACGAGCCGCCCCAGGACGAGCTGATGGCGTCATTGATGTCGTTCTCGTCCAGGCCAAGGGCGGCGGCGCGGGCCTGGTCGATGTCGACGTGCAGCTGGGGTGTGTCCTCCAGGCCGTTGGCCCGCACCCCTGCGAGCAGCGGGTCCTGGTTGGCCAGGTCAATGAACTGCGCCTTGGCCGCCGTGAGCGCCTGGTGTCCCAGCCCTGCGCGGTCCTGCAGCTCCAGGTCGAAACCGGAGGCGTTGCCCAATGACTGCACCGCGGGCGGGACCACCACGAACACCAGCCCGTCCCTGATCTTCGAGAAGGCCGCCGAGGCGCGGTCGGCGATGGCCTGGGCCCGGTTCTCGGCGCCGGTGCGCCGGCTCCAGTCGCGAAGGTGGACGAAAGCCTGACCCTGGTTCTGGCCGGCGCCGCCGAAGCTCTGGCCGGTCACAATGAAGACCGTGTCGACGGTCGCCCCCTCGGTGGTGGCGTAATAGTGCTCGATCTGCTTGGCGACTGCGACGGTCCGATCCTGAACGGCGCCGCTGGGCAGGCTGAAGGTGGTGAAGATCGTGCCCTGGTCCTCGGCGGGCAGGAAGGCGGACGGCAGCGCCACGAACAAGACGACCATCGCGACTAGCAGAAGACCGTAACCGGCAAGGGCGAGGCGTGGACGCGCCAGGAAGCTGACCACGGCGGCGTTGTAGCGCCGAACCAGGCCTCCAAACCCGCGGTTGAACAGGCGGAAGGGGGCGATTTTCGATTGGGCGGTGTCGACCGGCCGTAGCACGGTGGCGCAAAGGGCCGGCGTCAGGATCAGGGCGACAAGGACCGACAGCGTCATGGCCGAGACGATGGTCACCGAGAACTGACGGTAGATCACGCCGGTCGAGCCGGGGAAGAAGGCCATCGGCAGGAATACGGCGGAGAGGACCAGGGCGATGCCGACCAGCGCGCTGGTGATCTCGCCCATCGACTTGATGGTGGCGGCCTTGGGCGCCAGGCCCTCCTCGGTCATGATCCGCTCAACGTTCTCCACCACCACAATGGCGTCGTCCACCAGCAGGCCGATGGCCAGGACCATGGCGAACAGTGTGAGCGTATTGATGGAATAGCCGAAGGCGGCGAGCACCCCGAACGTGCCCAGCAGCACCACCGGCACCGCCATTGCGGGGATCAGGGTGACCCGCCAATTCTGCAGGAACAGGTACATCACCGCCACCACCAGCCCGATCGCCTCGAGCAGGGTGATCACCACATGCTCGATCGAGAGTTTGATGAAGGTCGTGGTGTCGACGGGGAAGGCGAGCTTCAGGCCGGGAGGGAAGCTGGCGGCCAGCTCGGCGGCCCGCCGCTTCACCGCCTGGGACGTGACCAGGGCGTTCGCGCCCGGGGTGAGGGTGATTCCCACGCCGCTGGCAGGCCGGCCGTTGAGGCGGCTGACGAAACCGTAGGCCTGCGCGCCGATCTCCACCCGGGCCACGTCCTTCAGTCGCACCAGCGAGCCGTCGGGCTGGGACTTCAGCACGATCTGGCGGAACTCCTCGGCGGTGCGCAGGCGCGACCTGGCGGTGATGATCACGTTCATCGCCTGGGCCGGCGCGGCGGGTTGGCCGCCGACCTGGCCCGCCGGAACCGCGACGTTCAGCGCCAGGATGGCCGCGCGCACGTCCGAGGACATCAGCTTGAACGCATTGAGTTTTTCCGGATCCAGCCAGATCCGCATGGCGTATTCGCCGCCAAAGACATTGACGTTGCCCACGCCGTTGACGCGCGAGATCGGGTCGAGCAGGCGGGCGTTGAGATAGTCGGAGATGTCGACGTCGCTGTACCGGCCGCTGGTGTCGTAGAGCGCCATCACCATCAGGAAGCTTGCGCCCGACTTGCCGACGAATATCCCCTGCTGCTGGACCTCCGCCGGCAGCAGGGGCGTGGCC
>DASXGQ010000023.1:0-3515 GCA_036488995.1 Caulobacteraceae bacterium | reverse complement strand
AGCCCGTCGGCTGGACGCCCGAATCGGGCGGAGACCGTAGAATGCTTCCGCCGCCAAACTCCGTGATGACGAGGGCTATGGGTTCGCTGTGGGGAGAGTGACCAACCTGCGCCTGCGACTGCCTCATCGCACCCGCCCGGAAGCTGAGGCGGCCCTGCCTCAGGCTCTCCTGGAGTCCATGGCCGAGCCCGCGGCGGTCTTCGATCCGGCCGGGCGTGCGGTCCTGGCGAACCGTTCCTGGAGCGACCTCGCGGGGAACGCCCGGCTGGGCGGAGAGGAAATCTACGCCGCGTTCCGCGCGGCGCGCATGGACGGGTCGGCGGGCGCAAGGTTCCGCGTCGCAGGCCTGGAGCAGACGGCGCAGGTCAGTTTGGCCGCGCCGGACCTCTTCCTCGTAAGGCTCCACGGCCACGACCGAGAGGCGAGCGAGTTGGGCGGCGGGGCCTCTCACGCCGGGGCCATTCTCGCCGCGGCGCCGTTCGCGGTCGCCGTGGTCGACGGCGCGCGCCCGTTCGAGGGCCGCGTGCTCGAGTCCAACGCCGCCTTCGACCGCCTCGTCGGGCGCCGTGCGATCGGCGCGCGCCTCGATGAGATCGTCACACCCTTGAGCCCGGCTGGAGACTTCTTCGCCGGTCCGCTCGATGTGACCGTCTGCGCCCGTCCCGACGATTCAGCCCAACTTCGCCTCACGCCCGCCGATGGGGTAGTGATCGTCCATCTGTCGGACGTCACAGAGCAGAAGGCGATGCAGCAGCAGCTCGCCCAACGGACCAAGATGGAGGCTGTGGGCCAGCTCGCCGGGGGCGTCGCCCACGACTTCAACAATCTGCTCTCCGCCATTCGCCTGCGGGTCGAGGACCTGCTCCAGCGTCACCCGCTGGGCGACCCCGCCTATGAGAGCCTCAGCGAGATCCGCGCCACGGTCGGGCGCGCGGCCGATCTGGTCCGCCAGCTCCTCACCTTCTCCCGCAAGGCCACAGTCAAGCGTGAGGTGCTCGATCTGGCCGAGACGCTCGGCGATTTCGAGGTCCTGCTCCGGCGCCTGCTTCGCGAAAACGTCGCCCTCGCCACGTCCTATGACGAGCGCCTGCCGCCTGTCCGCATGGACCGGGGCCAGCTCGAGACCGCTGTGATGAACCTCGTGGTGAACGCCCGCGACGCCATCGGCCCGGCGGCCGGGGGACAGATCGCCTTGAGGGCGCGGCGGCTTGGGGCGAGCGAATCCGCCGCCCTGGGCTTCGTCGGCGAAGCGCCCGCCGAACTGGCGATGATCGAAGTGTCCGACAACGGTCCGGGCATACCTCCCGACATCCGCAATGCGATCTTCGAGCCGTTCTTCACCACCAAGCCGGCGGGCGAGGGCACGGGCCTTGGCCTTGCCACTGTCTACGGCATCGTCCGACAGGCCGAGGGATGGATCGTGGCCGACTCCGCGCCCGGAGACGGCGCCAGGTTCCGCATCTTCCTGCCGCCCTATGTCCCGCCCCTTCGCGTGGAGACGCCGCCATCGGACGAGCCCCGCCCGGCGAGCCGCGACCTCTCCGGTCAGGGCCGGCTCCTGCTGGTGGAGGACGAGGTTCTCGTCCGCGGAATCACGGCCCGGCTCCTACGCGCCCGGGGCTACGAGGTCCTGGAGGCGGCCGATGGCGAGGCGGCTCTGGAACTGGTGAAGGCCAACGCCGGCGCAATCGATCTGATGATCTCCGACGTCATCATGCCGGGCATGGACGGTCCGGCCCTGCTCGCCGCCGCTCGCCCCTTCCTGGGCGGGGCCCCGGTCATGTTCGTCTCCGGCTACGCCGAGGCTGAGGTGTCCGACCTTCTCGAGGGTCAGAGTGAGGTGAGCTTCCTGGCCAAACCGTTGGACATCAAGACCCTGGCCGAGGAGGTCAAGAGAAGGCTGGAGGAGCGTCGCGTTGCGTGAACGTGCGACCGCTCGCGTCCTGCTCCTCGATCCCCGGGACCGCATCCTCCTCATGAAGGGACGGCTTCCCAGCGCTCCTGGCGCGCCGGGGGCCTGGTTCACGGTCGGCGGTGGCATCGAGCCGGGCGAGGACGAAGCCGAGGCCGCCCGGCGGGAGATCCGCGAGGAGACCGGATGGGAACCGCTGGAGATCGGTCCTGTCCTCTGGCGCAACGAACAGACCTTCAGCGACCGCAAGGGGCGGCCAGTTCTGATCCGCGAGGCTTTCATGGTCGCCCGGTGCGCCGGTGGCGAGCCTTCACGGGAGGGCTGGGTCGCGCTCGAGCGGGAGTTCGTCGACGACATCCGCTGGTGGACCCTCGACGAGCTTCACGCCTGCGATGAGCCGGTCTACCCGGCCGACCTGGCGCGACGACTCGCCGGCATCCTCGATCTCGCCGGCGCGCCTGACAGCCGCGAGGGCTGAAACCGGACGCGACACTTTTTGGCCTTGAGCCCGATCGATTCGCGCGATTCCGTCTGCCTGAGGGCCAGGTCTCGGAATCTCTAATGTCCCGCGCGTTTCTGCTCGCCGCCGCCCTGGCGCTCGCTCCCACGATCGTTCAGGCTGATCCGAATCCGTCCTGCCTGAGGGACAAGCGGGCCGATGAGGTCCTCGGAGGCCTGATCGGCGCAGGGGTCGGCGCCGTCGTTGGCGCGGTGGCGAGCCACGGCGGCGCGGCCGCGACGGTGGGCGGAGGCGCGGGCGGCGCGGCGGCCGGCGCCCTGGTTGCCGGAGCCACAGCCCACTGCGGCCAGAACCGCTACGGCTACTACGACGACCGGGGGCAATGGATGTCATACCGGACGACGAACGATGGCTATGTCGGCCCCGACGGTAGATGGGTCGCCCAGGCGCCGCCTCCGCCGGCTCCTGACGACACTCGAGCGCGCGAGCAGCGAATGCAGGCGGAGCTGGAGCGCCGGCTCGACGAGGGCGGCCTGTCGCGGGGCGAAGGCCGCCAGGCCCTGCGCAACCTGAACCAGATCGCGGCGATCGACGCCGACTACCGCGGCGACGACGGACGCCTCACGCCTGCGCAGCGCCAGGATATCGAGGCGCGCCTCGACGGACTCGCCCACGCGACAGGGATCGCTCACGACCGCTGAGGGGGCGTTGCGAGTTTCGCAGCGTTCCTCTCAGAGTGACGAGGTCGGCGCGGTCAAGCTCCGGCGAGCTGGGCGAATTTCCAGGCTGCTGCGCCAAGCGCGGGCACGCGCTCAGCCATCGCCGCCGCCTGCGGGCTGTTGGCCGTCCCGTCGCGTGCGCGGCCGACGATCCCTTGGACGATCCCGGCCAGACGGAAGATGTTGTAGGCGAAGTACCAGTTGAGGTCCGGAAGCCCGCTGCGCCCGGTGAGCCGGCAGTACTCGGCGACGTATTCGTCCATCGTCGGAATGCCGTGCGCCTTGAGGTCGGAAATCTGTGAGATCGAGCCGTTCACCCACTGCATTAACAGATTGGTGAAGTCGGCGAGCGGGTTTCCCAGCGTCGACAATTCCCAGTCCAGGACGGCGATCACGCGCGCCTCGGTTGGGTGCATCACCTCGG
>DASXGQ010000022.1:0-8011 GCA_036488995.1 Caulobacteraceae bacterium | reverse complement strand
GTAGGGGATGATGCGGGCGGCGAACAGGAGCTTGCCCGAGGCGTGGGTCTTGCCCTTGTCGTGGTCGAAGAACACGCCCGGCGAGCGGTGCATTTGGGAGACGATCACCCGCTCGGTGCCGTTGACGATGAAGGTGCCCTTCTCCGTCATCAGCGGGATGTCGCCCATGTAGACGTCCTGCTCCTTGATGTCCTTGACGGAGCGGGCGCCGGTATCCTCGTCGTTCTCGAACACGATCAGGCGCAGCTTGACCTTAAGCGGGGCCGCGAAGGTCATGTCGCGCTGGATGCACTCCTCGACGTCGTACTTCGGCTCCTCGAATTCGTAGGAGACGTATTCGAGCATCGCGCGTTCATTGAAGTCGCGGATCGGGAAGACGGACTTGAACACCGCCTCGATCCCTTCGTCCCGACGCTGGCCGGGGCGGACTTCTCGTTGTAGGAATTGTTCGTAAGAGGACCTTTGAACCTCGATCAGGTTCGGCATTTGCACCGCTTCGGGGATACGCCCGAAGGACATGCGGATACGCTTTTTGCCGGTGAAGGTCTGCGCCATGACGGCTCCCTGCCAGGCGCCACACGCAGCCAGGGGCGCGCGGGCGCATCATTGATTCCATGCGTCCACCCTCGGAACGGCTGGCGCGAACGCCGACCGCCGGACGCTGGATTTGGTCCCGCCGAACGCCCTGAGGGAGGCGTAGCGGGGGCCCCTTCGCGTGGTCGGAGGGCGACGGACCACGCCTCGGGGCCTGGAATAGAAACGCGCCCGTCCTTTGCGGACGTGCGCGTGGGATCGATTCTGTGAGCGAGCCGCCCATTTAGCGCCCGATTTGCCTGGGCGCAAGGGGTGTCCCAAGGGAAATTGCAGCGCACCGTGCGGGCTTGGCGGTGAACCGCCCTGCCCTCGTGTGCTCAACCCTGGAACGAAGAGGGCCGGTCAGCGCATCGCGCCCACCGGCCCCCCCCAGGAAGACTCGTGCGCCTGACGGCGCGCGGCTTACTTGACGGTGACGGTGGCGCCGGCGGCTTCGAGCTTCGCCTTGATGTCCGCCGCTTCCTGCTTGGAGATATTCTCCTTCACGTTCTGCGGGGCGCCTTCGACGAGGTCCTTGGCCTCCTTCAGGCCGAGGTCCGGACGAACGCCGCGGACTTCCTTGATCACGTTGATCTTCTTGTCGCCGGCGCCGGTCAGCACCACGGTGAACTCGGTCTGCTCTTCGGCAGCTTCCGCCGGAGCGGCGCCGGCGCCGCCAGCGGCCGGAGCCGCAGCCATGGCCACCGGGGCGGCGGCAGAGACGCCCCACTTCTCTTCGAGCAGCTTGGAGAGCTCGGCGGCTTCCAGGACGGTCAGGGAGGAGAGGTCTTCAACGAGTTTTTCGAGCTTGGCCATGGGTTGAGATCCTTGAGGAGGGTTGGCGGGTTTCTAAGGGTTCAGGGGACGGCGGTCAGGCCGCGTCCTTGGTGGCGTAGGCGTTGATCACGCGGGCGAGCTGGCCGCCCGGCGCCTGCAGCACGCCGGCGATGCGCGTGGCCGGGGTCTTGATCATGCCGATCAGCTTGGCGCGCAGTTCGTCGAGCGAAGGCAGCTTGGCCAGCGCGTCGACGCCAGCGGCGTCGAGCACCTGCTCGCCCATCAGGCCGCCGATGATGATGAACTTGTCGTTTTCCTTGGCGTACTGGGTCGAGACCTTCGCCGCGGAGACCGGGTCCTTGGCGTAGGCGATGCCGACCGGGCCCTTGAACAGGTCGTGCGCGCCGTTGCTGGTTCCGTTGAGCGCCTTCTGGGCGAGGGTGTTCTTGACCACCTGGAACGTCGCGCCCTCGCCACGCAGGCGGCCGCGCAGGTCGGTGAGCTGGGCCACGGTCAGGCCCATGTAGTGGGTGACGACCACCGCCCCGGCGTCGGCGAACACGCCCCGCAGTGTCTCGATCGTTTCCGACTTCTGCGCACGGTCCATGACACTCTCCAACACGTTTGCGGGCGCAACGGGCCACAGCCCGGACGCCGATGAATTCCACTGCTCTGTCCGAAGGAAAGCCCGAAAGCCGCGCCGCGCGCGGATCATCTCCAGGCGTCCCGTCTCCCCGCGGTGGGAATATTAAGCCTCGCGGCCCGCAGTTCTTGGACAGGTCGGCGCAGGGTTACCCGCACCGGAGCGGGGCCCATACAGGAAGCCCACGTGGGAATCAACCTTGCGACAGGCGCCGCACCAGATCGATCTCGTCGCGCAATGGTATCCCGTAGTCCCCCACGGCCGGAATTGAGGGCTTGAGCCGCCGGGCTTCGTCTGCAGCGCCTGGACGGACAGCGGAAAGCGCGAAGCTGCGCCGCTGATAGAACCGAAGGGCGTCGAGGTTGTCGTTCGTCGTCGTCAGACGAAGGGTGTCGAAGCCTCGAAGGCTGGCGACGACCGCCTCTATCAAAGCCGTCCCAATCCCCCTGCCCTTTTCGAAGGCGTTGATCGCGACCAGTTCAGCGACCGGCCGATCGCGGAGACACACCGCGGCCAGCCCCTCGAAATCGCCTGCGATGAAGACCTCGCAGTCTTCGAAACCATATGTCTCGCCCCGCACCCGCACGGGATCGCCCCATTCCCCCGTCAGCCGCGCAATCGCCGCCTCGCGCTCAGCGGCCTCCGCGCGGCGGACATTGGAAGGGCCGGTCATGCGAACAGTAAACCCCGTTCAGCTCTAGGCATTCTTTCTGGTCCGCCGAGGTCTCGCCGGCCCTCGTTCATTCCCGCACCTCGCGCTGAGCAATGGAAGACAAGCGCCAGTGGGATGCCGACGGACCAAGATTGACGCCTCTCCAACCCGGGCGCAGCGTGCGCGATAGGGCGCGCTCGAGGAGGATCGGATGAGCGCTGAACTCAACCACACGATAGTCTATTCGCAGGACAAGGGCGTTTCCGCCCGGTTCCTCGCGGAGATACTCGGAAAGGCCGAACCCACGCTGACGCCACCGTTCGTGGCAGTGGCGCTGGATAATGGCGTCACCCTGGACTTCGCCGACGCACGGTCGCCGATCAGCACCCAGCACTACGCCTTCCTGGTGGACGATCCAACGTTCGACGCCGCCTTCGGGCGTATCGTGGATAAGAAGCTCGACTATTGGGCCGACCCGATGCTGGGCCACCCGGGCGAGATCAACCACAGGAGTGGCGGCCGCGGAGTCTATTTCAAGGACCCGTCCGGACATCTGCTGGAACTGCTCACGCGGACTCACGCAGCCTGAAAACGAAACCGCCCTGCCGCAGGCGGCAGGGCGGTCCGATAGTTACGACAGTTCGACCGTCAGGCGCTGATCGTCAGGCGCTGATGCTGCCCGTGTCGACCTTGAAGCCGGGGCCCATGGTCGAGGAGAGGCTCACGCGCTTGACGTAGGTGCCCTTGGCCCCCGACGGCTTGGCTCGGTTGAGTGCCTCGAGCAGGGCGCGGACGTTGGCGGTGATCGCCTCCTCGGTGAACGAAGCCTTGCCGATGCCGGCGTGGACGATGCCCGCCTTCTCGACCCGGAACTCGATCGATCCACCCTTGGCGTCCTTGACCGCCTGACCGACGTTGGGCGTCACCGTGCCGACGCGGGGGTTCGGCATCAGGCCGCGCGGGCCCAGGATCTTACCGAGACGCCCGACGAGGGCCATCATGTCCGGCGTGGCGATGACGCGGTCGAACTCCAGGAATCCGCCCTGGATCCGCTCGACCAGATCCTCGGCGCCGACGATGTCGGCCCCGGCCGCCGTTGCTTCGGCCGCCTTAGGATCCTTGGCGATGACCGCGACGCGGACGTCACGGCCCGTTCCGGACGGGAGGGAGACGACGCCACGGACCTGCTGGTCGGCGTGACGCGGATCGACGCCCAGATTGACGGCGATCTCGACGCTCTCGTCGAACTTCGCCGTGGCGTTGGCCTTCACCAGTTTAACAGCCTGGGCCAGCGGGTGGACCGCCTGACGGTCGCCCGTCCAGGCCTGTTCGCGCTTGGGGAGCTTTGCCATGTCTTCAGGCCTCCTCGACCACGCGAAGGCCCATGGCGCGCGCAGATCCCTCGATGATGCGCGCGGCCGCATCCAGGTCGTTGGCGTTGAGGTCCTTCATTTTTTTCTCGGCGATCTCGCGCAGTTGGGCGCGGGTCACGGAACCGACGAACTCGCGGCCGGTCTTGCCCGAGCCCGACTGCAGGCCGGTGATCTCTTTCAGGTAGTGGGTCGCCGGCGGTGTCTTGGTGACGAAAGTGAAGCTCTTGTCCTGGTAGACGGTGATCACCGTCGGCAGGGGCGTACCCTTCGGCACGTTCTCGGTGCGGGCGTTGAACTCTTTGCAGAAGCCCATGATGTTGACGCCGCGCTGACCGAGCGCGGGGCCGATGGGCGGCGAAGGCGTGGCAGAACCTGCCTTCACCTGGAGCTTGATGTAGCCCAGGATCTTTTTGGCCATGTGACTCCTCATGAGGGCGGCAGGGCCGCCCGAAGAAGCCGTGGTCCGGGGTGGCGCCCCTCCCACGGTTTTACAAAAACGCCGTCTCCGGCGCGGAAGCCGGGGCTCTTACACCCCGAAGGTTGGAAAGACTAGGGCGCGTCCCGCAAAAGTGGAAACTGGCTTTGCGACAAGGGCACGCTCAAAATTCTTGGATCTAGAGAACGTTGATCCCGATCAGGCGATTCCGCCTGAACGGGACGTGCTCTAGGAGATCTTCTCGACCTGGCCGTACTCGAGTTCGACCGGCGTGGCGCGGCCGAAGATCGAGACCGTGACGCGAAGGCGAGCGCGGTCCTCGTCGACCTGTTCCACCGAGCCATTGAAGCTGGCGAAAGGCCCGTCGGTGACGCGCACGGACTCGCCGATCTCGAAGCGAACGGTGGGCTTGGGACGCTCCACCCCCTCTTCGATCGCGCCGATGATCCGCGCAACTTCGCGCTCGGAAACGGGCATTGGCTTGGACCCGCTGCCCAGGAAGCCGGTCACCTTCGGCGTGTTCTTCACCAGGTGATAGGCCTCGTCGGAAAGGTCCATTTTCACCAGCACGTAGCCCGGGAAGAACTTCCGTTCGGAATTGATCTTCCGGCCGCGGCGGATCTCCACCACGTCCTCAGTGGGCACCAGGATCTCGGAGAAGGAGTCGTCCAGCCCCTGAGTGTGAGCCTGCTCGCGGATGCTCTCGGCCACCTTCTTCTCGAAGTTCGAGTAGGCGTGGACGATGTACCACTTGTGGCTGGGGTTGGAGGAACGAACGTGCGTATCGGTCATGAGTATGAAGGCTCCGGGAAGTCCTAGCCGGCGTTGGCCAGCTTCAACACGCTGTGCATGACGAAGCCGAGGACCGCATCCAGGCCCGAGAAGAAAAGGGCGGTGAGGATGACCATGATGCCCACCATGACCGAGGTGATCCAGGTCTCCTTCCAACTCGTCCAGGTGACCTTGCGCGCTTCGGCGCGGACCTCCCGCAGGAACTGGACCGGGGAGACCGCCTTCTTCGGCGCGGCGACCGAAGGCGCAGCAGCGGCGGGGGCCGCGGCCGGGCGCGGACGCACCGGGGACTGCACGAGGTTCTGGTCCTTGGCCATCGGGGGCCTTCCAACTCTCTTCATGGCTCGCCGGGGCCTTCGACTGGAGCGGACCGACTGCCGGTCGCGCCCCCACCCCGGACAGATATAGTGGCAGGAGTGGGGGGACTCGAACCCACGACCCTCGGTTTTGGAGACCGATGCTCTACCAGCTGAGCTACACTCCTGCGTACGGCGCGAACGCCGAACGGTGGATCATACACGGCCCCCCCACCTGAAGGGAGGGGCCGCCCCCTCCCCCCTGCATGCGCAGCGCGGCGGCGGCGGCCTTAAGCCTACTCGATGATCTTCGAGACGACGCCCGAGCCAACCGTGCGACCGCCTTCGCGGATGGCGAAGCGGAGCTTCTCCTCCATGGCGATCGGCGTGATCAGCTCGACGTTAATCTCGGTGTTGTCGCCAGGCATGATCATCTCCACGCCTTCCTTCAGCTTGATGATCCCGGTCACGTCGGTGGTCCGGAAGTAGAACTGAGGACGGTAGTTGGAGAAGAACGGCGTGTGGCGGCCGCCCTCATCCTTGGTGAGGATGTAGGCCTCGGCCACGAACTTCGTGTGCGGCGTGATCGAGCCGGGCTTGCACAGCACCTGGCCGCGCTCGACGTCTTCACGCTTGGTGCCGCGCAGGAGCACGCCGACGTTGTCGCCGGCCTGGCCCTGGTCGAGCAGCTTGCGGAACATTTCCACGCCGGTGCAGGTCGTCTTTTGCGTCGGACGCAGGCCGACGATCTCGACTTCCTCGCCGACCTTGATCACGCCGCGGTCGACGCGGCCGGTCACGACGGTGCCGCGGCCGGAGATCGAGAACACGTCTTCGACGGCCATCATGAACGGCAGATCGACGGGGCGCTCCGGCTGCGGAATGTAGTCGTCCACCGCCTGCATAAGCTCGAGGACCTTCTTCTCGCCGATCTCGGGATTGGATCCTTCGACCGCCGCCAGGGCGGAGCCCTTGACGATCGGGATGTCGTCGCCCGGGAATTCATAGCTGCTCAGCAGCTCGCGCACTTCCATCTCGACCAGCTCGAGCAGTTCCTCGTCGTCGACCATGTCGACCTTATTGAGGAACACCACGAGCGCCGGCACGCCGACCTGACGGGCCAGGAGGATGTGCTCGCGGGTCTGCGGCATCGGGCCGTCCGCGGCCGACACCACCAGGATGGCGCCGTCCATCTGCGCCGCACCGGTGATCATGTTCTTCACGTAGTCGGCGTGACCGGGGCAGTCGACGTGCGCGTAGTGGCGCTTGGCCGTCTCATACTCGACGTGGGCCGTGTTGATCGTGATGCCGCGGGCCTTTTCTTCCGGCGCAGCGTCGATGTCCTCGTACTTCATCGCCGTAGCGCCGCCGCTCTTGGCCAGCGTCATGGTGATGGCGGCTGTCAGCGTCGTCTTGCCGTGGTCGACGTGGCCGATCGTGCCGATGTTGCAGTGCGGCTTGTTACGTTCGAACTTAGCCTTGGCCATTTTTCAGAGCTCCAGCCCGAAGGGGGCTTCTTCTTTGCGTTACAGGTTAGGGTTTGTGGAAGGAGGTCAAGCGTACTTCTTGACCACTTCATCGGCGACGGCCTGCGGGACCGCCTCGTAGTGGTCGTATTCCATGTGGAAGGCCGCCCGTCCCTGGCTCATCGAGCGCAGGGTGTTCACGTAGCCGAACATGTTGGCCAGCGGGACGTGCGCCAGGATCACCTGCGCGTTGCCGCGCTGGTCGGTGCCCTGGATCATCCCGCGCCGTGAGTTCAGATCGCCGATCACGTCGCCGACATAATCCTCAGGCGTCGTCACCTCGACCTTCATGATCGGCTCGAGCAGCTTCGGATGGGCCTTGTCCCGCAACTCGCGGAACGCCGCACGGGCGGCGATCTCGAACGCCAGGACGCTGGAGTCCACGTCGTGGAACTTGCCGTCCACCAGGGTCGCCTTGAAGTCGATCACCGGGAAACCAGCCAGCAGGCCGTTGTCCTTGGCGCTCAGGAGGCCCTTTTCGACGCCGGGAACGTATTCCCTCGGAACCGAGCCACCCACGACCTTGCTCTCAAACGCGTAGCCCGAACCCGGCTCACCCGGTTCGAAGATGATCTTCACCTCGGCGAACTGGCCCGAACCGCCTGTCTGCTTCTTGTGCGTGTAGTTGATCTCGGTCGTGCGACCCAGGGTCTCGCGGTAGGCGACCTGCGGCGCGCCGATGTTGGCCTCAACCTTGTAGGTGCGGCGCAGGATGTCGACCTTGATGTCCAGGTGCAGTTCGCCCATTCCCCGCAGAATGGTCTGGCCGCTCTCCTGGTCAGTGTTGACGCGGAAAGTCGGATCCTCGGCCGCCAGCTTCTGCAGGGCGACGCCCAGCTTCTCCTGATCGGCTTTCGATTTGGGCTCGATGGCGATCTCGATCACTGGATCGGGGAAGTCCATCTTGTCGAGGAGGATGGGCGACTTGACGGGATCGCACAGA
>DASXGQ010000010.1:0-8831 GCA_036488995.1 Caulobacteraceae bacterium | reverse complement strand
GGAAAACCCTCCAGGGTGCGGCGCTCGAAGGCGGAAGCCCCGTAGTGCATGGCCGCGCCGCCCATGTCGGGACTCGGCAGGCTCTCCGGGGCTGGCGCCGTCGGCATGCTGGCGAAGGCGAAGTCCGGCGTCTTCGGCCGTCGCGCCATAGTCACCACACCGTGCACGCCGACCTGGTCCGATCCGGCCGGCAGTAGCTCCACCTCCCAGAACCCGATCGAGCCGCCCTGCCGCAGCCGCCGTGTGCGGATGTCGAGCGCGCCCGCGGGCAGCCCAGCGGCATAGGTCAAGGTCAGCGACAGGGGCTCGCCGACCGCTTCCGGCTCGGCCTCCAGCACCCGAATGCAGAGCCCGATCGCGTAACCGCCCCAGAGACCGCCTCCCGGGTTGCTCCACTCGCGTTCAGCGACGGTGGTCCACCGGCCCGGCGCGACGGGGACCAGGGGAATCGAAAGGCTGTGGGCTTCGCTCATGGCCGTTCTTACCTAGCCGCCCCAGGGGCATGGAAGACTCCCGGAGGCGACCGGAGGAGTTGGTTTAAGTGTGCGAGGTGTTGAGCATACTGGTCCGTCATCGCAAATCCCCACGAGCTCAGTGTGGCTGGGTGTGCTGGTCGGACCGTCCTGTGAAGGACCGCTTCGGGTAGGTCTCCCGAGGAGGCGAGCGAAGGTCGGCGTTCGGGCTCGGAGCCAGCGTCCGCTCCTGGCGCGATCCGGACAAGGGCCACTCCCTGCCTGAACCTGACGCTCACAACTCTGTCAGGCGGTCCCCAGGAAGCGAGTGATCCTGTCGTTGACGTCATCGGGTTGGGCCATGGCCGCGATATGGTCGGCATCTGGGACGATCTCTGTCTGCAGGCCCGGCATGCGCCGGCGCGCCAAGGCGAGCATCACCTCGGGCGCGTAGAGCTGTTCGCGTTCGCCGATCAGGAGGAGCGTCGGGGCGCGGATCGCCGCAAGCTGGGCCGCGCCGAACACCGGGGGGCTGATGACGCTGAGTTTGGGGCGTTCGGCCATGGTGACCGCCATCAGGCGGGCCCAGCTCAGATCGCGGGGCGCCGCGATGACGGCCCCCGCGCGCGTGCCCGCGTGGCTTGGCCCTGACCTGCGCGCCGAGAGTCGGCGCGCCAGCCTGGCAGCCGTGGCTTTGACCCGCATCAGGTAGAACAGCTTCAGCCGCTGGGAGGCGAAGACTCCCACCGGGCTGATCAGCACTACGCCGCGTACGTGATCCGGCGCCGCCAGGGCCTGGTTGGCGGCGAGGAAGCCACCGAACGAGCAGCCGACGATCGACGCCCGCGCCAGGTTCAGGCTGCCCATGACGTCGCTCAACCAACCCGTATAGTCGGCCCTGTCGCGAAGACGTCGAACTGCCGCGGTCTTTCCTGGCTGCCCGATCACGTCGACGGCGTAGGTCCGAAAGACGCGGGCGAGGCCGGCGACGTTGAGCCGCCAGACGACAGCGCCAGCGGCCAAGCTGGGCAGTAGGACGAGCGGCGGCCCATCGGCGGGGCCACTGGCGACGACGTGGGCGGGTCCGAAGCGGGTCGCCGCCTCGATCACCGTATAAGGAATGGGCCAGGCGGCGAGGGCGTCGTCGTAGGCCGCCAAGTAGCGCGCCCGCCCAGCCTCGTCGCGAAAGCGCGGGAAGATCTCCGCGTTGTCCGCCATCTTTCCCCCTTCATTTTTCCTTGGCGCCTGGAGCCTGCCGCTGAGGCGCTGATCGCGCCATTCTTGAACTCAACTCTTTCGAGGCCAGATCAGAGTCAGGGGCGCCGAGCCACCCCTAACGCCAGGCGATTGACGTCCGAATTTGGGAAGGGCGCGAACGTCCGATTCTGGCGCGATCCCGACGGAGCTGTGGTCGGATCAGAGAGCAGGTGAGCTGGCGCTCGCAGCTGCCGCTCTGGGTGGAGTGTCGCCGTAGGCGCCCCCGCAACCTCATGACAGCGTCTTAACTTGCCGCTGCAATAGAGCTGCACGAACATCGCCCCGGCTTTGCCGAAAAGGGGTGCGGGGGGTGCTGAAGCGACGATGGGCGATCGGACTGGGTTTTGCGGCGCTGCTGAGCGCAGCGAGCGCGCGAGCGGCTGACACCCCGCCACCGTTGGACCGGGCCCGGTTGACCGCCTTCGTCGACGGCGCCGTGCGCGAGGCCATTCGGCGCGACCACATCGCTGGGGTCGCGGTGGCGGTGGTCGACCGATCTGGCGTGGTGATGAGCCGCGGCTACGGCGTGGCTGCACTGTCGCCTCGGCGCCCGGTCGATGCAGACACCCTGTTTCGGGTTGGCTCGATCTCCAAGACTGTCATCTGGATCTCCTTGATGCGACTGGTCCAGGACGGAAAGGTCAAGCTCGACGATCCAATCGACAAGTACCTGCCGCCGGCCCTGCGCATGCCCAGCGAAGGGTTCGCCCGACCGATCCGCGTGCGCGACCTGATGACCCATTCGGCAGGATTCGAGGATTCGATCCTGCAGGATTTCATCGTCCACGACCCGCAGCGCCTGGCCCCGCTGGACGCCTTCCTGGGCGCCCACCAACTGCACAGGGTGCGGGAGGCCGGAACCCTGTCGGTCTATTCCAATTATGGCGCCAGCCTCGGGGCGGCGATCGTCGAGCACGTCAGCGGTCAGTCCTGGCCGGACTATGCCGAGCAGCACGTCCTGCGCCCGCTCGGCATGACCAGCGCCACCTATCGCCAGCCCTACTCGGGAGCGATCGCCAGCGCCCGCGGCCTGCCGGCTCCGATGCCCGCGGCGGTCGCCGCCAGGCTCGCCAGCGGTTTTCGCTTCAGCGACGGCGCGCTGAAACCCGAGCCCTTCGAGTACATCAACGGTGACGGCGCCCCGGGCGCGCTCTCGGTCAGCGCCAACGACATGGCGCTCTACATGAGGGCGCTTCTGGACCCCACGCTGCTGCAGACGGCCGGGGTGTTGGACGAGGCCACGGCGCTCTCCATGCGATCAGGGCTTTTCGGCAACGCCCCGCAATTGGCCTCCTGGCGGCACGGGTTCATGGACTTTTCCGCCAGCCTTGGGCGGCCGGTCTTCGGTCATGACGGCGACCTGATCTACCAGCACGCGGTGATGGACATCTATCCGGGCGCCGGGCTGGCGATCTTCGTGGCGGTCAGTTCGCCCAATGGCCTGCCGCTGCTCGACGCCCTGCCGATCAACGTCTTCGATGAATTCGTGGGCCCCCTCGCCGCGTCCCCGCCCCGCGTGGCGGACGCCAAGGCTGAGGCCGCCCGCGTCGCCGGAGCCTATCAGAACCTGCGCCGCCCGGCCTTCCGTTCCGAGCGCGCCTTCCTGCGGGTGATAGGCGGGACCGAGGTCAAGGCGCTCGCCAATGGCGACATCCTGGTCGGCGAGGATCGCTTTTATCCCATCGGCGGCGGCTTGTTCGCGCGCACCGACGGACCCGGGCGCATTGCCTTCGGCGAGGCGGGAGGACGAATGCGCCTGTTCGACAGCGTCAGCGCGGGTCCGGCCGAACGCGTCGGGTTCTTTGAGACCGCGAAGTGGCTCGGCCTGATCCTCGCGCTCGCCGTCTTCACCGCTGTCTGGGGCGCGGCGTCCTTCGCGTTCAAGCTGATGCGGCGCGACGAACCCGGCCGCGGCTCGGGGCTGACCCTGGACGCCCTTTGCCTGGCCTGGTGCGCGGCCTTCGCTCTCCTGGGCGTCGCCATCGCCCCCTGGATAGGCGATCCGAACGCCGTGGTGTTCAGCTATCCGGGAAAGCTGTTGCCGATCGCGCTTTGGGGATTGCTGGCCGCCGCGCTCGCCACACCGCTTGCGGCCCTGCTGGCCTTCGGTCCGCTACGGCCGAGGGACTGGAGTTCCTGGCGCTGGGGCAAGCAAATCGCCGCTGTATCGGTCTTCCTCGGACTTGGCGTCACCCTCTTCGACTGGGGCTTCCTGGGCTACACCGGCTGGTAAGGGCTGGGCCTTCCCCGCGCCGAGGCTCTAGGCCTCAGGCCAGCTTGACCAACATCTTTCCAAGGTTCTCGCCCGTGAAGAGGCCCATGAAGGCGTCGGGCGCCCGCTCGATCCCCTCGAAGACGGTTTCCTTCCAGGTCACCTTGCCCGCCTTCGCCCAGGCAGCGAGGTCGCGGTGGAACTCGCCCATCATGTTCCAGTGGCTGGAGACGATGAAGCCTTCCAGACGCAGCTGTTTGCCCACCGCCTGGACCAGGTTGCGCGGGCCGGGCGGAAGCTCCGTGGCGTTGTACATCGAGATTGCGCCGCAGAGGGCGAAGCGGCCGAAGGGGCGGGCGGCGTTCAGCGCCGCTTCCAGGTGCTCGCCGCCCACATTGTCGAAATAGACGTCGATGCCCTGGGGCGCGGCGGCGGCGAGGGCGTCGTTCAGGTCGCGCTCGGCCTTATAGTCGATGGCGTGGTCGACGCCGATCGACTTCAGGTAGGCGACCTTCGCCGCGCCGCCGGCCGAACCGATCACCGTGTGCCCCTTGGCCTTGGCGATCTGGCAGACCATCGAGCCCACTGCGCCGGCCGCGCCCGAGACGAAGACGATGTCGCCGTCCTTCAGGGCCGCTACGCGCAGCAGCCCTGCATATGCGGTCAGGCCGGGCATCCCCGCGGCGCCCAGGAACGCCTGGACGGGCAGGCCCTGCAGATCGAGCTTCTGCACGACAGAGGCAGGAGCGTTGAAGGCCTCGCGCCAGCCGAAGTTGGACTGCACCAGGTCGCCCGGCTTCAGTGCGGGGTCGTTCGAGGCGATGACCTCGCCCACGGCGCCGCCTTCCATGACCTGGCCCAGCTGGAACGGCGGCACATAGCTCTTCACGTCATTCATCCGGCCGCGCATGTACGGATCGACCGTCATCCAGAGGTTCTTCACCTGCACCTCGCCGGCGCCCGGCGCGCCCAGCTCAACACTCGCCAGCTCGAAGTTGTCGGCGACGGGCCGGCCATTGGGACGGCTCTTCAGTCGAATCTCGCGCGCGGCGATCATTGGGGTGTCCTCCAGTTCTTGTTTTCAAACGGCTGTATAATCCGCCGCGGGCGGCGTCGAGGCCGAGCGGTGGAGGGATCGAACTTCCGGACCTTGGCTAACGGGCTATCCCATCCGGCTGGTGAACTGGTTCATGTCGAAATAGTCGCGCCAGGCTCTGATCTTGCCGTCACTGATCTCGAACGTCCCCATGACCGGGAGCTCGAACGACTTGTGAGGCAGCTTGAAGACGTCTACCCGCTCGGTCATCACGATCGGGCCATTGGCGGCGATGTTGATGACGCGGAACTGGATGCTCTCGATGCCCGGCGCGCCTGGGCGGATGAACGTGGAGATGTTGTTCGCGATGGCCTCCCTGCCGTTGACGGGCGCCAGCGGGATATTGTGGTAGACGGCATCGTCGGTGAAAAACGCGGCCAGCTCGGCGGTCCCGACATTGTCGGACCACGCCGCACAGAACCTGCGTACGACATCAATCGGGTTTTCCATCTGACTTCTTCCGGGTTCGGTCGCGTTGGCGTTCCGCGCGGCGCCCATCAATGCCAGCCCCGCACCGACGGTGGCGATTCCGCTTAAGAACTCGCGACGTGAGTCCGGTGTCGGCATAGGTTGACGCCCGTCCATGCAGTCCGCAGCGCCGCTTCAATAGAGCTTCGGCCAGGTACGGAACATAACCGTTCAAGCGTAGGCGTCCATGGAGACATCCGGCAAGCGCAGCCACTCTGTACGAGTTTGAGCCAATTGAATTGACATCCCACCGGTGTGGGACAACCCTCCCGTTGTCCCCGCTCCCGCCAAGGGATCGGGCTCTTAAACCGCCCCGCCTGACGGGGTGGCTGGTCCCAGATGGCGATGACAAGCCCCCATGGGATTTGCGAAAGCCGGGCGCGGCCCTGAGTTGGCCGCGCCCTCGTCGTACCTGCGCGCTCGGAGAGTCCTGAACCCGTTCCCGCCGCGACCGGAGTCAGCGGACCTTGGTCCAGTATTCTTTGACCCCGCCGTCGATCTTCGCTTCAAACCCCTCGGCTCCGACACTCATGACGAGGCCCTCACCGGGCGGCGCAAACCGGTAACGACCATTCTGTGAGGTCACGGGCGCACAGTGCTGCGCCAGGACCGGCGCGGTATTTGAGACTCCTGGCCGGCCGAAGTTGTTTCTAATCGTGTGGGCGATCCACTCGCAGTACCTTTGCTGGCTGAAGGTGTAACGGCCTATCGTCGATTCCGACGCAAGCGTTCCGTCTGGGTTCTTGAAGAACAGATTCAGACTGAAGCGGCCGTGGCTCAGTGTGTAAAGCGCCATGACGGATGGCGGGCGAAGCACCGTTCCGTTCGGCAGCACGCGCTCGATGAGTTCATAGGTCCCGTCGATCGAGTGGACTCGCGGGGAACCAGCTCCCGCCTGAGTCCAGGCGGCGCCGAAAAACACCGAGACGGCGAGTACGACCAAATGGTTGGCTCTGCGGCGAGCGTCCGTTCCCGTTTTCATGGCTCCCCCGTGACGCCATCAAGGGGATGCGCGTCGGCCTGCGTCAAGCGTCAGCCGATGGGGCTCTTCGAGATTTCGGCCATCACGAAGTCGGCCACGGCTTCCGGTCTCAGTTCTGTCGTATCGAGGTCCACGATCCAGTCATGGTTCAAGTTCAAGGGCCTTAGCGTAGCGAGGCGCTCTGCCTGGCCGACGTCTCTCGTCTTTAGCCTTTTTTCGCGTTCTTCGGCGGCGATGCGACGGGAAAGTTCTGTCGCGCGGCAGGACAGTCTTACGACCAGCGCCCTGGCCTTTCGGCGTTCGGCGACGCTGAGGATTTGGCCCGCAATCATGAAGTCTAACGGATGCCCCCCATCGTCCCATATCGCGTGGGTGAAAACGTAGTTGCGATCCGGCGGCGCCAGGGTGGCGACGGTCTCCAAAACGGCTGTGAGCACGGCGTTCGTGCGGTCCCAGACCGCTGGCGGCAAAGGTGTTCGCCCGTCGGGCTCGATGATCTCGAAGATCGGATTGCACCAATAGTGATTGTCGAGGAGCTTTGCCGGCATACGCTCCGCAAGGAGCTTGCCCGTTGAATACTTCCCCATCCCCGGGGGCCCGATCAGATAGACGATGACGTTGTTCATTCGATCAGCTTAACAGCGTAGCGCCGCTGGAGCAGCCTCCTCCTGCGACCACGCCTCAGGTTGCATCACAACCCTAGCGGCTCAGAATGACGGCCAGTTGAACGGCCGCAGGTGTCGAAAGGATCGACATGAGAGAGAGCGCGGCGCGACTGGCGCTGAGTTCGGCTATTCGGGCGCCAGGCCGACCCGGAGCGCCGCTTGACCCGCCGAAGCCGCTCGGCCCCCTCCCACCGCCGCCTAAGCCACCAGCGCCGCATCCGACCCGGCCGGGCCCACCCATACGGCCACCGAAGGGGCCGGGGCCCCCGCCGACGCCACTCAGGACTTCACGAAGGCAGGTCTTCTACCCGGCTCATGAGCCTGCTCAGGGTCGGTTCAACGCCATGAGGCCAGCGTCCGTCGGAGTGAAACCACAAGCGTCGAAATAGAAGGCGCGCAAGTGCGGTGCGAAGTCGACGTGCAGCCATTCACAGCCGGCTGACTTCGCTTGCCGGACCGCCTCCGCGACGAGAAGGCTCGCAAGTCCGCGGCGGCGAAACGAGCCCGTGACCATCGTGTCGAGAACGAACGCGTGAACGCCGCCATCCGAGGCCACATTGACGAATCCGACCAACCGGTTCTCTGCGCGCGAGCAGATCCAGCCAAGGCTGAAGCTGTTGACTTGTGACCACCAATCATCTGCCGAAGGTCGGTGGTCAAAGCACTCCGCGTGGAGGGCGTTGATCTCGGAGTTTTCAAACATCCCGCGCCATTCGAGGGTGGGGACGGGATCTTCCGGGCCGGAGCGACTTGCCTGCATGCCCGGAGGAGAAGCCACGGCCTCTCCGCGGTCAACTTCCGCTCAGGGTCGAACCTCTTCGCAGGATACCCGACGTTGGAGGGCGACTCCCGGCAGGCAAGTGTCTCCGCATGCGGTGACAGGAGCGCTATTCACCAGCGCTGGAGGGCCGAGTGGCCCGATAAACCGCCTATGCCGCCATCCCGGAGGCCCGCGCCAGTGCTTGCGTGTCGATATACTCCCGGATGTTTGTGAGTTTGCCGTTTCGAACGGTTATGGCGAAGACCCAATGGTCCTCAAACGTCCTCTTCGTAAATATGAGTCTCCCCTTGGCGAAGCCGACGACCAGAACCCGGTCTCCTTGCGCTACGAATTCGGGGGGAGCTGGGTAAGAAGTTTCCAACGTGTCGGAAGCCTTCTGAAGCAAATCCGCCAATCCCGCGTGCCCACGGTGCGTGCCGGCCAGCGGCCAGTCTTCGCCCGGAATGATCCACTCAATGTCCTCGGCAGACAACGCCAGCAGACCTTGCCTATCGCCGCGGCTCATTGCGGCAAAAAAATCTTTCACGGTCTGGACATTCTCTTGGATGCTCATCGGAACCTCACTATTTCGCGGCCACACGCTCTCGCCCGCCTGTTCAAATGGCCGAAAAGCCGCCGTCGACAGACAACTCCACCCCATTCACGAAGCTCGAATCGTCTGAAGCAAGAAACAGCGCGACCGCCGCAATTTCCTCGGGACGACCCATCCTTCCCCGCGGGATCAGGGATTCGAACATCCGCTTCGCCGCCTCGTCGAGAACCTGGTCCTGCATCGGCGTGGCGATCGGCCCCGGGCTCAGCACGTTCACCCGGATATTCCTGCCCTTCAGTTCGTTGAGCCAAGTGCGTGCGAATGAGCGCAACGCCGCCTTGCTCGCCGAATACACGCCGTAACCAGGAAAACCTTTCACCGAAGCA
>DASXGQ010000244.1:0-37533 GCA_036488995.1 Caulobacteraceae bacterium | reverse complement strand
CGCCTCCACGTTGGCCGCCGCCTCCATCAGGGCCAGCGCCTTCAGCTTGAACTCCCGAGAGAACTGTCTTCGCTCCTTCGCCACATCGGGCTCCTTCGCTCGTGTGTGGCTAATTCTCCTGTCTCACTTCAGGGGGTCACTGCAAAAGAAACTTGGTGTGCTTAGTGTCTTGGTGGTTCACTCGAGTGCTCGCATGGAGAACCGGGATGCGGCGTATAGAGGTGAAGGCGGAAGCGACGAGCCGCGCCGATCCGGCTCGGGTCTATGCGCTGCTGAAGGACGGATCCACCTGGCCGCAATGGACCCTGTTTGACTCCCACGAACTCGAGCGCCCGGGCGATGAGGAGCCGCTGGGGGTCGGCAGCATCCGGGTATTCAGGACGAGCTATTCGGTCTCGCACGAGAAGGTCGTCGAGCTGAGGCCAGGTCGTCGCCTGAGCTATGAGCTCACCGGCGGACTTCCGCTCGTCGACTATCACGCCGACGTGGATCTCGAGCCTCTCGCGGACGGAGGAACCCGGATCCTCTGGCGCTCGCAGTTTCAGCCGCAGCACTTCGGAACGGGCTGGTTCTGGAAGTGGATGATGAACCGGACGGTCCGCCAGGTGAGCCAGAACCTCGCCGACGGCGCCGCGAACCCCACGATCGCCCCGCAGAGTTAGACAAGCATAAGCAGAAAGCGAGGAAGCTCTGGCGGAAACGCCAGAAACTCCACAAAGAACGAATGTAGAACTGCCGTCTTGCGTGCTGAAAAGACTCGCGGCACAGGTTACGGGTCCAGCCACGCTCCAACGCGGCTGGACCCCTTCCTCAACCGCCGGTCAGGGGCGGCTTCGGTGTCTTCAATTCCGTTTGAATCGGAATCGCGCTCGCGGTCAATCCTTGTCCGGCATCTACATAAGGATGCCTTTATATGACAGCCGAAACGAAAGTCGGTGACACGTTTAAGCCGGGCGACACCGTTCCACGGTCCGGAATTTACAAGGTGACCCACGACCCGAACCATACCGCGCCCCATGAAGTGACGTGTGTTTACGGGACGCGTTTCCCGCCCTGTAATCACTGCGGCCACCATCCCCGGTTCACCCTCGTAAGGGCGGCCCAGCACGTCGCCCAAAACGAGCACTTCAAGTAGCGGGCTCGGCGGCCTCCGCGAAGGCAACCCTGTAGAGGCCGCCAACCTTTCCAAACTCGGCTGTGGCGCTTTCGAACCGGAGCGCGATCGCTGCAGTCAGTTCGGCGACGACATTTCGATCACTCGACCGCACCTCAACGAAAAGCGGCTCACGGCTTTGTCCGGTCATCGTGCTGCTCGTCTTTCGGTTTGTGCGGCATGTGGGGCGTGTTTACCAAGCGTCCCACGAGCTCGTTGAAGCGTCGTTCCGTTTCGCTATCGTCAAGCTTGTCGGGGTCGGGAGGGGACTTATCGGTCATGATCAAATCGGCCCTGCTATACAACCCGACGGTTCTTCCGGTCGGAGGCGACGACGTCCTCGAAGGGGAGGACGGCCGAACCTACTCGCATCTCGGCTTCTACCTCTACAACTTCGGAGCGGCCGAATTTCACCTGACGATCCTCCTATGGGCATTCACCGGGCACCAACCTCCCGCATCATTCCACATCCTGACTCGCGGGATGGACGCCAAGGCGAAGGTGGTACGCCTGAAAGAGGCCGTTGCGCTGCACGGATCGAAGATCGGGCCGAACCTTAAGGCCCGTCTGAGCCATTTTTCTGAGGGCCAAGCGAACCTCAGAAACCGTATCGCCCACAACTACATCTATTGGGAGGGCGATGATCTCAAGCTAAGTAATTTTGGAGCTCTCCCAATGAGCGGGGAATTCAGTCTTGGCGACGCGCCTGAAACGATCAGCTTAGCGGCCCTATTCCAGCGGGCGTGCTGGCTCAATCGATTTACGGAAGATCTAATCAGCGTAAGCAAGTCGCTCCCCCCGGGGCTTCCGCCTCCAAAAGGACTTCTTGAAATAGCGAATCCGCAGTCAGGGGTGCCCACGGGCTCCCACGCGGATCATCCCTAACTAAGCGGTCGTGCCAGCGCTCGTACGCGCGCTCGAACGACGCCGCTGTCACCTCGACCGCCCTGTCACACGTCGACATTTGCATATTGCAACATATCCCCTGAGCTTCGTCAAGGTGATCGAGACCGGCAAGTACGACACCAGCCTGCCGCTCGCCTTCAAGATCGCGCGGATCTTCGGCCATCCGATCGAGGCGATCTTCCAGGAGCCATAAGCCATCCCCCGGCTCTTGCGTGAACAGCATGCCGTTGCGCGCCATCACTGCGACCCCGGTCCTGACCCCTCGGCCCACCGCGCTCCCAGATGGGCGTATTTGTCGATCCACTCCTGCATCGTGAGCTGAGGAAGGGGCGTGAAGGCCGGCGGCGGGGGCGGAGCGACGGCCTCGCGTGTGTCGTGATCGACGAGGGCGCGCAGCTCGCCGATGAGCTTGAGGGTCGCTCGCGCCTCGCGGGCGCGGGGGCCCGTGGCGTCCTGCAGGCAATCCGCCAACCGGACCAGGGCCGCAAGGGTCGGCGCCGTGGCCGCCATTGCGATCCGCTCTTCCCGAAGCTCCAGCACCTTGATGCGCGCCTCGACCTCAGGGCGGTTTTCCATAGCCCAGGCGGCGCTTCGCGCGCGTCCGATCCCGGCCATCCGGTAGGCCTTGTCGCGATGAACGCCGCGGGCGACGGCGCGGGCGAAGGCCTCGCGTTGCGGATCGGCCAGGGGCTTTTTCGGATCGGGCGACTCCTCCTGGAGAGGAGAATCTTGACATTTCGCAATTGTCATTGCAATATGAAAACAATGCGGACTCGCAAAGTCAAGGTGCCCCCTCCTCCGCAACTCCCCCTGCGCAATGCGCGCCGGGAAGCCTTCGCCCAGGCCCGCGTGGCAGGCCTGAACCAGACCAACGCCTACGAGCGAGCCGGCTACAAGCGCTCCCGCCAGGCGGCCAGCGATCTCGCCAAAGAGGCTCCGGTCGCCGCCAGGATCGCGTGGCTGAGGGTCCAGGCGGCGCAAGCCGCCGGATCCGACAGCGAAAGCGCGATCGTCCGCCTCCTCGACATGTCCGACGCCGCCGACCTCACCACCGCCGCCGGCATCCGCGAAGCGCGCGAAGCACTGGAAGAGGCCTGGCGGATGTACGGCGAACTTTGCAGATCGCGGGTGGCGGCGGATCAAGCGGAGAGCGCGGCTACCGCGAGACTCTAGCGGTGCAAAGGATTTTGCCGCATCGACGCCACTCAGTCCGCCAACCGCGCCGCGCAGCTAAGCGGACGCTCGGAAGGTCGGCTCAGGGTGGATTCCAGTCGCTGCATCCGCGGGCCGAAGACGACCGCTTTGCGCCAGGAGCGGACTTCAGACGCCGAGCGGACCCCGGGCATGTCCGGACAGCGTCTGGGTCATCGCTCGCCTAAGCCTGGCTCGCCACCTCAAGCTCCAAGTCGAGCAATCGTATGTATTGCTGCCCGCCGTGCATGTCGCGCTCGTGGGCTCCGCCTTGCGGAGTCTGGCGGGGGAAGGAGATCTTGAGCACGTGCAGTGAGTCGACTGGATAACGCCGCACCTGTGCGGGATCGACACCATAGATCCTGGCCACGCCTTCGGCCGACAGCGCAGGAGCATCCACGAACCGGGTGTAGTTGTCTTCTCCGTCGAAGAACAGATCGAGCGTGATCCAGAACGGGCCGGCGTTCTTGGAGCGCACGTAGCGGCTGACGTCCTTAAGCTTGGCCAAGCGCAGCCTCCCGCGACCGTGCGCCGAGCGCGTCCACGGTCACCCAGCGCGTGCGCACGAGCTCGAAGGGCGAGGCTGTCTCCACGACATGGTTCAGCCGGAACTCATAGACCGGCCCGCGCTCGATCTCGGCCGGGGAGAAGGGGAAGGCGTAGCTCGGGAGCTCCTTTCCTTCGCGGACCGGCAGGTGGAAGAAGTAGGGATTGCAGGTCTTGGCCGCCTCGGTCGCCATCGCCTGCGTCGGCGCGGTCGCGACGAAGAGCAGGCCAATCTCCACCGGGGCGGTCGTTCCCGCCGGCCGCGGCAGTCCGGAGACGGCGTTCCATCCGTACGGCCGAAGCGAGATGTCGATGGCGGCCGCGTCGGCGCCCATCGTTCGGACGATCCGCTGGCGCAGCACGTGGGCCATGCGGGCGACGAAACCCTCCACGTCCTCCAGGACCAGAGGATCCTCGATCCCGACCAGCATGATGGTCTGGAACGCGCCGGCCGACGCGCCTTCCAGCTTCATCGTGTAGGGCGTCGGTTCCCAGCGGGAGCCGGTGACGCGCACGGTCCGATCGTCAGCCGCTGCATAGCGCGCGTCGGTCACATCCAGCACGCCGCCTGGCTCGGTGAGGCGGAAGGGATCGCTGTTCTCGTAGAGCATGTGAGCTGAGACGGTCTGCGGCGTGCAGCGGTTTTTGGCGGCCAGCGGCGCGACCTCGAAGCCCGTGTCGTCCACCGCAATCACGACGCCGGGGAAGGTCGGATTGACCGTGCAGAGGCCGCCGCACTCGGCCACCTTGGCCGCGTGCCACGCCGCTCCGGCATGTGCGCCTCGCATCAGCGGGACGGCGGCAAGCACCGCGGTGTCCGTCGTGCGGCCTCCCAGGACGATGTCCGCCCCGCCCTCCACTGCGGCGATGAAGGGCTCCGGTCCCATCAGCGCCACGATGTGATCGCAGGCGTCCAGGTCGGCGTCCGTCATCGGGCCGGCCGGCGCCAATGGCCGGATCGCGCCGGCCGCCGCCTTGACCTTGAGCGCGGACGGGTCCTGCTCGGAGTAGAGCAGAGCCACCTTCAGCGCTCGCCCCGAAGCCGCGGCGATCCCGCGCACGATCTCCAGCGTCCAGTCCACGGCCATGTCGGCGCCGGATGAGCCGCATGAGCCGATCAGCAGCGGGATGCCGGCCTGCTCCCTCGCCGCCATCAGCAGCTCCAGGTCGCGCCGCACGGTGTCAGGGCTGTATTTTGAGCGCCCCGTCGCCAGCGAGGCCGCGCCGCTGTCAGTGGAGCCGGCGTCGAGAGCAATGGCGTGGGGCCTGTGGCTGAGGCCTGCCTGAAGTTCGTCGGCGCGCACGCCTGAGCCGAGCTGTCCGGACGGCACCAGCACCCGCGTCGCTTCCCTCATGCGTTCGCTCCTCCGGGCCCCACGGCGGCCGTCGCCCACCCTCAGTCGGGCCGCCTTCCGACGCAAGGCCAATGACAGCATGCCCTAAAGCGGCGGTTCCGTTTGCCGATCTTCTTGTCGCCGTTACTTCGGCGCTCGCCGCCTTCTACCTGATCGGCCGCGATGCGAAGGCGGTCCTGTTCGGTCTCATCGCGCGCGGAGCGTTCGGCTTCCTGGCCTTCATCGATGCCCCCGCCAATCTCTTGAGCGACAGCGGCCTGCAGATGGAGGCGGTGATCAACATCAGCTGCGTGGTCGGCGCAACTCGGGATCAAATACACGGGCGATGCTTTGGGGGGTTAGGCGCCTCGCTCTGGCGCCCACGTCACCATCACCGCCGCTCCAGCGCCGGGCGCGGACTCGATCGCCAGTTCCGCCCGCACCGACGCCGCCCGCTCGCGCATCCCCGCGAGGCCGAAGCCGCACACGGGGCATGTCGGATCGAACCCCCGGCCGTCGTCGGTCACGGTCATCTGGAGGCCTCGGCCCGGAAGCGCGCGCAGGGCGACGGTGATGGTCTGGGCCCTGGCGTGGTTCCCGGCGTTCTGGATCGCTTCCTGGGCGATGCGCAGCAGTTCGTGGGAGGTCTCGCTCGGCGGCGCCGAGACCGGTTCGAGGTTGGTGACGACCTTCACCCCGCCCAGCCGGCGCGCCCGATCGGCGGCGGCCGAAAGCGCTGTCGCCAGACACGGCGGGGGCGACCTCAAGGCGGAAATCATCCGACGCGCGTCGACGAAACTCTCGTTGGCGATCTGATGGGCCAGTTCGATGGCCTGCGTCGCGCCCGCCGGCAGGGCGCCGTTCGCCTGCGCCAGCTCGAGCTGCAGCCGGATCGCCGCCAGGCCCTGGGCCAGGGTGTCGTGGATCTCGCGGGCGATGCGGTTGCGTTCCTCGATGACCGCCGCCTTGCGCGTCTGCGCCTCGAGACGTTCGGTGACGTCCTGACGCTCCGCGCACTTCGAGCGAAACAGCGAGGCGTAGAGCGTCTGGCCTCCAGTCCCAGAGGGGTCCGCGGTGGAGGTCAGCGCCTCTGACATGTCCTTTCGCCTCATCTCGTCCCAGCCGCCCCTGCTGAGATATGGACGATTCTCTCGCGCAAATTATTCCACAGGGCCAACGCATAGTTCAGCTCGATCTGATCGATAACGTCGATCGATCGGCGGAGCGGCTTCCCTCGCCGCGCTACGCGCCGTCACTCCAACGACCTGATGGGGGCGCCCAACAGGCTGGGCAGCTTGGCGAAGTTGCTGACCAGCCGCCGCGCCTCGTCGCGGTCTGGAACGCTTCGCCGCTGGTCCCGACGCGCTCGGTCCCGAAATAGACGAAGCCGAAGCGCCGGCTGTTGGCGTCCTCGACCCTATAGACGTCGTCGTTGTGGCGGACGGTCCACGGCGGCGGGAACGGCATGAACGAAGTGAGAACGCAACCGGGATGGCGGTCAAGCCAGCCGCGCGGCGAGCGTCAACAGCCGCCCTATGCGCGAACCCGGAAGGGGACGTTCCGAAGGACCTCCACGGGTGGTGAGCGGACTTAGCTTTTGTGCAGGAAGCGCACCTCTGGTCAGCCTGAGGCGTGACCTTGACCAAGGCGGATGCTCCCCGCAGTGCCGACGGTCCGGGGGGCGCCGGCGCCGTCGGGTCCTCTCTCGACAAACGGCCCATGCGCCGCCACTAGTGAACGCGTTTCAATTTTTGGCGACCACGATGACGACCCTCACCCGCCAGCGCCGCTTCACGACGCCCAGGCCCGACGAGACCATCGAGGCGCTGGCCGCGCGCGCCCTGCCCGGCGTCCCCCTCGCCGAGGCGGTGGACCAGTTGAAGGGCTGGAACCTGCACATCTTCGCCCTGCGCCGCCCGCCCGGCCTGCTCCTGGGCAGCGACGTCGTCTTCGTCGAGCCGCCGCTCGCCAGCTGAGATCATGGCGGCCGAGGCGGTCATCGTGGATGCGCAGGTCGCTCCGGGACACGACGGCGCGGCCGAACTGGTCCTGCGCCTTCGCCATCCCAACGGGGCTGACGAGGTGGTGAGCGTGGACGCCGAAGTCGGTTTTCGGCTGATGCAAAGTTGCGGCGTCGCGGACGTGGGCGGCCTTGCCGGCCATCCCTGGCGGCGGATGATCAATGGAGGGTGACATGTTCGACGTCGTGATCCGCAACGGCTCCATCATCGACGGCTCGGGCAAGGCGGCCTTCGCCGGCGACCTGGCCATCAAGGACGGCCGCATCGCCGCCGTCGGCAAGGTCGAGGGCGAGGCCGCGCGGACCATCGACGCCCTCGGCAAGGCGGTCGCGCCGGGCTTCATCGACCCGCACACCCACTTCGACGTTCAGCTCCTCTGGGACGGCGCGGCGCGTCCGGCTCTCGAGCATGGCGTCACGGCGGTCGTGCCCGGCAACTGTTCCCTCTCTCTCGCCCCGCTGCGAGCCGCCGACCGCGCCAAAGTCGTGGGCATGTTCCAGCAGATCGAGGAGATGCCCCCGGAGGCCTTCACCCAGGCGTTCGACTGGACCTGGGAGGACTTCGCCGGCTACCGCGACGCCCTTGCCGGCAAGCTGCAGGTCAACGTCGCCCCCCTCGTCGGCCACAGCGTGATCCGCCTCTGGGTGATGGGCGAGGCGGCCCAGAAGCGCGCCGCTACCGCCCAGGAGATCGGGCGAATGCAGGACCTATTGCGGGCATGCCTCGATGCCGGCGCCATCGGCCTTTCGACCAGCTTCGTGGACTTGGACGAGCACGGCTGGCCCGTCCCCAGCCGCTTTGCCGAATATGCCGAACTCGACGCCCTTTGCGCGGTGCTCGGCGAATACGGCCGCATGCTCCAGTGCGTGCCCGAGTTCTACGCCATGGACCTCACCATCGCGCGCATCGACCAGCTGGCCGAACTCTCGCTCAGGCACGACATCCCCACCACCTTCTCTCCCCTCTTCGACAGCGCCCAGGCGCCAGAGAGCGCGCCTCGGGCTATCGCCCGGGTGGAGGAGCAGTTCGCCCGCGGCGCCCGCGTCTGGCCGCAGATGCAGACGCGGCCGATCGACCTTTCCTTCAGCCTGCTGCGGCCCAGCCTCTTCTTCGCCCGCCTGCCGCGCTGGGTGCGTATCCTGCGCCAGCCACTGGAGGCGCGCCTGGCTTCGCTGCGCGACCCGGAAACCTCGCAGAAGATGGTGGCCGACCTCGGCCCCGACGGCGGACAGCTGATGATGGGCCACCTCGTCGTACGCGGCGGCGACGCCGCTCCGGCCGCCCTCGTCGGGCGTACGCTCGGCGAAATTGCAGCCGAGCGCGGCCAGGCCCCCGCCCGCGCCCTGATCGATCTTTCGCTGGAGAATGGCCTCGACGTCGCCTTCCTCGCCGCCTCCATGGGCCACGCTGCGACCGACCGGATCGGGCCGATGCTCGCCCACCCCCTCGTCCACGTTGGGGCCAGCGATGGGGGCGCGCACCTGGCCTCCTTCGCCACCTACGGCGACACCGGCTATCTCTTCAGCGAGTTCGTCCGCGCCTCGGGGGCGCTGAGCCTCGAACAGGCGGTGCGCAAGATCACGGCCGATACCGCCGACATCTGGGGCCTGAAGGACCGCGGCCGCCTGCAGCCCGGCGCCCACGCCGACGTGGTGATCTTCGATCCCTCGACCATCGCCCGCGGCGCCGAACGCCCCGTCTTCGACATGCCCGGCGATGGCATGCGCTACACCCGCGACGCGGTCGGCGTGGACACAGTGCTGGTGAACGGCGAAGTGGCCTTTGAAGCGGGCCGCTACACGGAGACCCGCTCGGGGGTTTTTTGCGTCTAGACGGAGCCGTTGCGGGCTTATTGGCCTCCGCCGCAGCGGGTGATGCCTGACAGCGGACGCGGCCAACTTCCGCCTAGAGTGGAGAGCGGACAAAGTGTCCGGCCGCCTGCGCCTGAAAACGCCCGCACGTGCAAATGCACAAACCGCTCAGGCCCAGTATCGCAGCTCTGGATGGGCCGCCGCGATGGGTTCTGCCAAGCGCTCGAACACCTCGGCCATGACGTGGCCGACAGCGTTCTTGCAATTTCGATACTCTTCGTCCGCCACAGTCGGCTCAATAACGACTAGTAACTGATCCAGGTCGCCGAGTATCCCCTTCACGCGCTCAATGGTTTGAGCCGCTATTTCGCGATCCGAGAACATGTTCGCCTCCCGAAATTGAACTGACCGCGCACTAACGCCACGGATGCCAGTGGCGCGCGCAGCGCGACGAATGAGAGCTCTACGCACCTCGCCGATGGAACTGTCCGCGTCTGCCACGCAGAGTCTAGGAACATTCATTGACCACGAACCTCACGAACTACACGAACATCTGAAGATGTCTAACATCGAAGGCGTCGAATTTATCGCGCCGAAGGCGCATTCATAATCCTTCTCTTGTTCGTGTGGTTCGTGAGGTTCGTGGTTTATACTTCTTAATCCAGCAGCGCCGACACCGCGTCGCGCTCTTCGGTGAGTTCGCGGACGGTGCGGTCGAGCATGTTCTTGGCGAAGGGGTTCAGCGCGAGGTCGCGGACGCGATGGATGGCGCCGGCCTCGCAGGTGGTCGGCACGCCGCAGATGAGACCCTGCGGGATCCCGTAATCGCCTTCCGATCTCACCCCCATCGAGACCCATCGGCCCTCGCTGCCCTGGACCCAATCGCGCATGTGATCGATGGCGGCGCTGGCCGCCGACGCGGCCGACGAGGCGCCGCGGGCGTTGATCACGGCGGTCCCGCGCTGAGCGACCGTGGGGATCAGGTCCTCGCGATACCAGGCGTTGTCGGCGATCAGTTCGGCCAGCGGATTTCGGCCGACCCTGGCGTGGCTCCAGTCGGCGAACATGGTGGGCGAGTGATTGCCCCACACCGCCAGGCGCTCGATGTCCTCGACCTTGCAGCCGGCGCGGGCGGCTAGCTGGCTCGCCGCCCGGTTGTGATCGAGGCGGACCATCGAGGTGATGGCGTCGCGCGGCAGGTCGGGCGCGAAGTGAGCCGCGATCAGGGCGTTGGTGTTGGCGGGATTTCCGACCACCAGCACCTTAGCCTCGCGACTGGCGTTCTCGTTCAGGGCCTGCCCTTGGACCTTGAAGATCTCGGCGTTGGCCGAGAGCAGGTCCCGGCGCTCCATGCCCTTGGATCTTGGGCGCGCCCCCACGAGGAAGGCGGCGTCGATGTCGCGGAAGGCCAGGACCGGATCGTCGGTCACCGTCACGTCGGCGAGAAGCGGAAAGGCGCAGTCCTCCAGCTCCATCACCGTCCCGCGTAGGGTCCCCAGGAACTGCGTCAGCTCCAGAAGTCGCAGATGCACCGGCTGATCGAGGCCGAAGGCGTCGCCCTGCGCGAGGCGGAACAACAAGGCGTAGCAGATCTGGCCGGCTGCCCCGGAGACCGCGACGGTGATGGGCGGTTTCGTCATGCCTGGCAGTCTCCTCGTTCCTTAGACTACCCGACGAAAGCGCGTTCGAGCACGAAATCGCCGGGCTCGGCGTTCGAGCCTTCCTTCATGCCCTGGGCCTGCAGCATCTGGGCCATGTCCTTGATCATACCCATGGAGCCGCAGAGCATCACGCGGTCCTCGTCCGGGTCGAAACGGGTCTGCGCCAGACCCGCGTCGGCGAACAGGCGGCCGCTTTCGACCAGGTCGGTGAGGCGGCCCATGCGGTTGAACGCCTCGCGTGTGACGGTCGGCAGGTACATGAGCTTAACCCTGACCATCTCGCCGAAAATCTCGTCGTTTGGCAGTTCGTGCTCGAAGAGGTCGCGATAGGCGAGGTCGCCAACCCGGCGCACGCAATGGGTGACGATCACTTTGCCGAAGGCCTCGTACACGTCCGGGTCGCGCGCCACCGACAGCCAGGGCGCGAGGCCCGTGCCGGTGCCGAGGAGCCACAGCCGCTTGCCGGGACGCAGGGCGTCGGTCACCAGGGTGCCCGTCGGCTTCTTCGCCATCAGGATCTGGTCGCCAGGCATGATCTTCTGCAGGCGCGAGGTCAGCGGACCGTCGGGCGCCTTGATGGAGAAGAACTCCAGCTCCTCGGCCCAGGCAGGACTGGCGATCGAATAGGCGCGCAGGATCGGCTTGCCGCCGTTCGCGCCGGGAAGGCCGATCATCACGAACTCGCCGGAGCGGAAGCGGAAGCTCGCCGGACGGGTGACGCCGAAGCTGAAATACTGATCGGTCCAGTGCCGGGTCCAGGTGACGTCGACCACATGGTGCGTGGCGCTCTGGAGCCGCTCTTTGGTCAAGGCGGCGGCGCCCCCTCCCGACAGGAAGGTTGGATTCTCGAACATGGCGGTGGACTCCTACTAACTCCGGCGCGGCGGCGAGGCCGCTCGCTCGCGGAAGGCGGGCGAGAGGTCGTCGGCGGCGGCCTGATAGACGTGGCGGAAGCGGTGCTCCGCGCGATTCCAGTCCTCGGGGGTCGACCCATCCGCCGGCTCGTAGGCGTCGAACCCGCAGCGGATCATGAAGTCCGCCTGGTCGCGCAACACCTCGCCCACGGCGCGGATCTCGCCCTTGAATCCGTAGCGCTCGCGCAGCAGGGCGGCGGCGCTGTAGGCCCGCCCGTCGCGGAACTTGGGGAAGGCCAGCGCCACGAGGGCGAGGCGCGACAGGTCGTCGGCGATGTCCTCCACCGCCTCGTCAGGCTCCAGCCGCACGCCCACCTCGCGCCCGCACGCGAACCAAGCCTCGCGCTCGGACTGGAAGCGCGCCAGGGAAAGGATCACCCCGCTTGCCGAGCCGAAGCCCAGCATGGGCGAAGGCTCGCCATCCTCTAGGGAGACGAAGTCGTCATCCGCCCACTGCGGGCGACCGTCGTTCAGCTTAATCAGCCGTGGCATAGGCCGCTGCCTTGAAGGGGGCGAGACCGACCCGCCTGTAGGTGTCGAGGAACCGCTCGCCGTCCTGGCGATGCTCGAGGAAGGCCCCGATCAATCGCTCGATCGCGGGCGCGACCTCGGCGTAAGCGACGGCCGGGCCCAGCACGTCGCCGAGGCTCGCATCCTCCGCGCCCGAGCCGCCGAGGGTGAGCTGGTAGAACTCCTCCCCCTTCTTATCGACGCCCAGGATGCCGATGTGGCCCACGTGATGGTGGCCGCAGGCGTTGATGCAGCCGCTGATCTTGATCTTCAGCTCGCCGATCTTCTCGGCCAGCTCCGGATCGGCGAAGCGCCGGCCTATCGCCTGGGCGATGGGAATGGCGCGGGCGTTGGCGAGCGCGCAGTAGTCGAGCCCCGGGCAGGCGATGATGTCGCCGGCCAGGCCGATGTTGGGGGTGGCGAGCCCGGCGGCGTCCAGCGCCGCGAACACTTCGGGGACGTCGTCCAGTTTCACATTGGGCAGGACGAGGTTCTGCTCGTGGGTGACGCGGATCTCATCGTGACCAAAGCGCTCAGCCAGGTCGGCGATCACGTCCATCTGGTCGGCGGAGCAGTCGCCGGGTACGGCGTCGGGCGCCTTGAGCGAGACATTGACGATGGCGTAGCCCGCGACCTTGTGGGGCCCCAGGTTGTTGCGAACGAAGCGGTCGAGGTCGCCGTCCGCCCGCCGCGCGGCCTCGAGCCGCTCCGAGGCAGGAGGCAGGGTCTCGAAGGCCGCCGTGCTGAACGCTCCGCGTATCCGCGCGAGTTCGTCCGCCGGCAGGTCCACCCGTGCCTTGTCGATCTGGTCCCATTCCGCCTCGACCTGGCGGGCGAACTCCTCGCGGCCCAGGCTCGCCACCAGGATCTTGATCCGCGCCTTGTAGGCGTTGTCCCGCCGCCCCGCGCGATTGAACACGCGCAGGATCGCCGTCAGGTAAGACAGCAGGTGGCGCGCGGGCAGGAACTCGCGGATGGTCGGGCCGACGTAGGGCGTGCGGCCGAGGCCCCCGCCGACGATCACCTCGAAGCCGAGTTCGCCCTCGCGCCCCCGGCGCAGCTGCAGGCCGATGTCGTGCATTCGGGCGGCCGTGCGGTCCTGCGGCGTCGCGGTCACCGCCATCTTGAACTTGCGCGGCAGGAAGCTGAACTCCGGGTGCCGGGTGGACCACTGGCGGATCGCCTCGGACCAGACGCGCGGGTCGTCCGCCTCGTCCGCGATCGCGCCGGCATAGGGATCGGCGGTGGTGTTGCGGATGCAGTTGCCGCTGGTCTGGATGGCGTGCAGGTCGTCCTTGGCCAGGGCGTCCATGATGTCGGGCGCGTCACGCAGCTTGATCCAGTGGAACTGGATGTTGGTGCGCGTGGTGAAGTGGCCGTAGCCCTTGTCGTAGGTCCGCGCGATCTGGGCGAGGCGCCGCAGCTGGGCGGCCGACAGCACTCCATAAGGGATCGCGACCCGCAGCATGTAGGCGTGCAGCTGCAGGTAAAGGCCGTTCATCAGCCGCAGCGGCTTGAACTGGTCCTCGGTCAGCTCGCCGGAGAGGCGTCGCTCCACCTGGCGGCGGAACTCGGCTGAGCGGTCCTCGAGGATGGACCTGTCGATTTCGTCGTAACGGTACACTTGGGGTCCTCTCAGGCCTTCCGCTGGATGAGGCCGAGACGGCCGGAGGAGCGCGCCGCGCCATGAGCCGCCTGCAGCGCCTGGACCTCAGGCCCGCCCTCGGCCTGCTTGCCCATGTCGGGATGGATCGTCGGGCCGAGCGCCCGGATCCGCTCGCGGAAACTTACCGGAACCGGGAGGCCGCCTTCTTTGGCGACCTCGATCAGGTAAGGCTCGATAACGATGCGGCGTTGATCCTGGACCTTGGAGAGCGCCGCTTCGGCCTGCGCCGGATCCTCGAAGACCTCCGCGTCCGCGAAACGGGCCTTCCAGCCGTCCGCGCCCCAGAAGACGACTTCGCCTGTGACGAGGTTGCTGGCTGTGAGCGCCGCGCTCATGCCTGCATCCTCGAAAGGACGGCGATGGCCGCCTGGCCGTCGCCCGGATCCGCCAGGGCCGCTGTCTCCCCGATCAGGAGGACCGCCGGCCCTTGGAGCATCGCCGAGACGCCCGCCAACTCGCCCAGGGTCGTCTGGACGCGGCGTTCGCCGGGCAGGCTTGCGCGCGAGACCAGAAGGACGGGGGTCGATGGCGAGCGGCCTTGCGCGAGCAGGCGCCAGGCGATCGTGGGGGCTGTGCTGAGGCCCATATAGACGGCCAGGGTGTGGTTGGGCCGGGCGAGAGCCGCCCAGTCCAGGTCGAGCTCCGCCGATTCGACGCTCGACTGGCCGGTGACGAAGGTCACCGATTGGGCGAGGCCCCGGTGGGTGAGCGGCGCTCCGGCGCCCGCCGCCGCCGCGATCGCTGCGGAAACGCCCGGGACGACCTCACAGGTCACACCCGCTTCGCGACAGGCCAGGAGCTCCTCGCCGCCGCGTCCGAAGATGAAGGGATCGCCGCCCTTCAGCCGCACGACCTGCAGCCCGCGGCGGGCGAGCGCGACCAGGAGGCTGTTGATGTGCTGCTGGGCGACCGACGGCCCACCCTTACGCTTGCCGACGTTCATCCGCATCGCGGAGGGCGGCGCCATCGCGAGGATGGCCTCGCCGATCAGGCAATCATGCAGGATGACGTCTGCACACTGAATTAATCTCTCCGCCTTGCGCGTCAGCAGCTCCGGATCGCCCGGGCCGGCCCCCACCAGCCAGACCTTCCCAGCCGGCCGTTCCGGGTCATCTCTGCCGCCCTCTAGAGCGATCAGTCCGTGAGAGGACTCGAAGTTGTTTCGGTTTGTAATCCGGGTCACCGCGCTGCCGCCTTCCAAGCTGGAGCACCCTCCAGGCAGCGCTATCCTCCCGATTCCCCCACGCCTCCGCCAACGGAGGATTCCTGTGGTTCCGTTCGCGAAAACCGATTGGTGAGGGCTTGAGATCGCACAGAACCCCCTTCTCCCCTTGCGGGAGAAGGTGGCCGCCGAAGGCGGACGGATGAGGATCCCCCCCAACCCTCCGCAGATCGGCGCCGCGCTACGCCCGAGAGGTGCGTCGACCCCTCATCCGACCCCGCTGCGTGGGGCCACCTTCTCCCGCAAGGGGAGAAGGGCAGTGAAAGCGGCCCTGACGGGCTTGGGGGGAAGTGCGTTTCGAAGGGGGCGCCTTAGGCGGCCGCCACGCTCTCCGCCGCCGACCACGTGACGACGACCTCGGCTCCCCGCCCCGGCGCCGAGGCGATGGAGAGCTTGGCGCCGATGGCGGCGGCGCGTTCGCGCAGGCCGTGGAGCCCAAAGCCGCTCGAGACGCTGGCCGGATCGAATCCCTTGCCGTCGTCGGTGATGGCGAGCCACACGACGCCGGGAATTGAAGTCAGACGCACGCGCAGGATCCGCGCGCAGGCATGGCGCGCGGCGTTCACCATCGCCTCCTGGGCGATCCTCAGGAGTTCATGGGCGACTTCGCAGGGGATCGCCGGCGCCGGATCGAGCGCGGAAACGATCTCGACCTGACCCAGTCGCCGCACGCCGTCGATCGAGGCCGAAAGCAGGGCGCCCAGATCCGGGCTCGGCGACTTCAGCGACGCCATCGCGTGGCGGGCCTCGATCAGGTTCTCTCCGGCGATCTGATAGGCCAGGTCGAGCGCCTGGCGAGCCTCCGGCGGCAGCGCCGAGTCCGTCCGCGCCAGCTCGAGCTGAAGCCGTATGGCGGCGAATCCCTGAGCCAAAGTGTCATGGACTTCCCTCGCAATCCGGCGGCGCTCAGCCATGACCTCGAGGCCGGGAGCGCCGCTGGTCCCAGTCGGTTCCACAAAAGACTCGGCAGCGTCGCTTCTCAGGGCCCGTCGTGCAGTCGGACGGAGCAGATGTTCGCTGGACCGCCGACGCGGTCGCCGCCCGGCTCGGGGTCCGGGCTCCCGACGTACTGGATCCAGCGCGTAATCATCGAATACCAACGACATTTCGCAGCCCTATCGTTCGTGGTCCCCGGGCGACTTCCCTTCCGACCTTCGACGAGGGCGGGGTAGGCCAGGCGACACGCCGATGATGCCGGCTAATATCTCGGGAACCACCCCCGATGGGGCGGGGTCACGGCTCCCTCTTGTGAGGAGCGGACGCGCCGCTGGAGAAGATCACCCGCCGGCCGAAAAGCCGCGCATCGATCGAATAGGCGCCTGGCCCGACCAATCCGAGCGCCGCCAGCGCCAGAGCCTGCCTGAGGCCGGACAGCGCCCCGCCGGCGTTCGAGATCGTCGCCGCAAGCGCGACAACCGCGATGGCGGCCGCCGCCCGCGTCAGGAAGCCGAGAAGGAAGGCGAGGGCCAGCAGCCCCAGCAGGATCCGCATGAGCACATCCAGGTCATGACCCTCTAAGGCGAGGCCCCCCACGATCAGCGCGGCGTGCGCGCGCATCAGCAGGAAGGCGACGCCGGTAAGCTTCCCCGGATACTCCATGATCATGGGCGCTATCGGCGCCTCAAACCGTGAGGCGCGCCACCCACGAATGGGGGGGCCCCGGCCCCCCCTGCGTCCCTATGATCGCCGCAGGTCCAGGTTCATATTCGCGCAATCGCGCCAGAGCGCGACGGCCATCCGGGAGTGCGCGCCCATGCGCCTGGCTGGGATCATCCTCGCGTTGGCGTTGATGTTTCCGTCCACGCGAGCGCTCGCCCTCGATCCCGCGCGCACGATCGGTCAGCTCGGCCATACCCGCTGGACCCTGGCCGATGGCGCGCCGACCAACATCGACACCCTGGCCCAGACCCCGGACGGCTACCTCTGGATCGGCGCCCGAAGGGGGCTCTTCCGCTTCGACGGCGTGACCTTCGAGCACATCGCGCCCTACCAGGGACCGCACCCGCGGTCCGAGGAAGTCACGGCCCTACGGGTGGCGAAGAACGGCGATCTCTGGGTCGGACACTACTGGGGAGGCGTGTCGGTCTTCAGGAACGGACGTCTTTGGGACGCCAATCCCACGCCGGCCAAGGGCGCGGTCGTGCAAATCGTCCAGACCCGCGACGGGGCGATCTGGGTGGGGAGCTACGGCGTCCAACCCGTGGTGCTGAAGCGCTATCTGAACGGCCGATGGGAGATCATCGAGGGCGGCGAGCGCGGTCTGCCCAAGGAACAACTGCAGGATATGCTGGCCGCCCGGGACGGCTCGCTCTGGGTAACCCTCGCGGACGTTGTCGTGCGCCTGCCGCCGGGCGGCCTGACGTTCGAGCGGCCGGTGGACAGGATCGGCGGCGGCGCGGTGCTGGCTCTGGCGCCTGACGGGCGCGTCTGGGTCGCCGACTCGCTCGGGATCCGTCCGCTGTCGGGTCGGATCGGCGGCGGACCGTCCACCGCGGCCGGTCGAGAGGGGCAGCATCATTCCCCCGCGCTCATCATCGATCGCCAGGGCGGCGTCTGGAGAACCGAGGGCATAGTCGAAAACGCGCAAGGCGGCCTTGTTCGCATTCGCGACCCGCAGGCGTCCGCGGGAAATCTCCATGCGCGCACGCCGCAAGCAGGGCGGGAAACCTTCTCCCAAACCGATGGCCTTTCATCGAACTACGGGAACGCCCTGCTGGAGGATCGTGAGGGCGACATCTGGGTGGGGGGAGTGGCGGGGCTGGACCGGTTCCGTCCGGCCGACATCGTCGCGGCCCAGAGGTTCCCCAGCACCGTCGGCGTAGGTGACACGCCCTCGATCCTGCAAGGCGACGCCTATGGGGATGTCTACGGCCTGTGGACCCGGTCCCTTCACCAGCTCACCGACGAGCGTGGGGTGACCACCGTCAACTCGGCAGCGGGAACGCCCAAGACCTTGTGTGCGGCGCGGCGGGGCGGGATCTGGGTGTTCTCCGACCGCGGCGCCTCACTCCTGGAACGGGGACGGGTGACACGGGTGATCCCGTCGCCGGTCCAGGACCGGAGCGCCTACTTCAACGCGTGCGAGGAGGACGGCGCCGGGCGGCTCTGGCTCGCTGTGCCGGGCTATGGGCTCTACGAGCTTCAGGACAGGAGATGGCGCAGGTTCGACATCAGTCCGGACCGGAAGGGCGTCCCCCCTTACGGCATGGGATTGGACCCTCAGGGCCGGCTCCTGATGTATAGCGCCCGGTCCCTCTACCGCGTGGACGGCGACAAGGCCCATGTGATCTGGCCCGAGAACCAGATCTCGATCCGCTACATCAACGTCTTCTTCACATCCGGCGGCCGGGTCCTGATGGGCGGCGAAGGCGGCCTGGCCGCTTACGATGGAAAGACGTTCAAGGTCCTCACCTCCGCCAGGTTTCCCTTCCTGGCCTTTGTCGCCGGCATCGCCCAGACTCCCGAAGGCGACACCTGGATCCTCGCAGGGTCGCATGTTGTCCGACTGTCCGCCCGCGACCTCAATCGCGCGCTCGACGACCCGAAGGCGACTCTGGCGCCCCGCCTGTTCGACATCGAGGACGGCTTGCCGGGCGATTCCAATACCAGTCAAACCAACTACGCGGCGATGTCCAGGGACGGCCGGATTTGGGTCTTGGCGTCCGGCGGCCCGGCCTGGATCGACCCGCATCACCTCTACGCCAACCGCGTTCCGCCTCCGGTCCTGATCCGATCGGTATCCGCCGACGGACGGGTCTACCCGGTAGCGGACAAGCTTCGGTTGCCGACCGACGTCTCCAGCCTCCAGATCGACTATACGGCGACGAGCCTGATGGCGCCCGAGCGCGTGCGCTTCCGCTACCGGCTGGACGGCGTCGACAAGACCTGGGTCGAGGCAGGCGCCCGGCGCCAGGCGTTCTATTCCAAGCTGCCGCCAGGCCACTATCGCTTCCAGGTGATCGCCTCGAATAATGACGGCGTGTGGAACACCACCGGGGCTGCGATCCGTTTCGTCGCCCCGCCGACCTTCCTGGAGTCGATCTGGTTCAAGCTCCTGTGCGGCCTCGCTGCGGCCGCGCTCCTGGGCCTCGCCTACCGTATGCGGATAAACCAGCTTGCCTCCCGGCTGAAGCTGCGCCACGAGGAGCGGATCGCCGAACGCGAGCGCATCGCCCGTGAACTGCACGACACCCTGCTGCAGAGTGTCCAGGGACTGATCTTCCGCATTCAGTCGGTGACTTCGCAGATCCCACGCGAACACCCGACTCGCGACCTCATGGAGGACGCACTGAACCGCGCGGACGAGATTCTGGCCGAAGGTCGCGACCGCGTCGTGCGGTTGCGCCGCGCCGCCGTTGACCGATCCCTGCCGCAGATCATGGAAGCGACCGCGGCGCGGATCCTCGCAAGCTCGGACCTGAGCTTCCAGCTCACGGTGGAAGGGGAACCTCGGGCGGTGACAGCGCTGGTGGGAGAGGAGGTCGTCCGCATCGCCGAGGAATTCCTGTCGAACACCTTGCAACACTCCAATGCCCGGCGTGTGGAGATCGCGCTGCGCTACAGCCGAAAGGGCCTCGCGGCGCAGCTGAGCGACGACGGGCGGGGGATCGATCCGGAGATCCTGGAGCACGGCGGCCGCGAGGGCCATTTCGGGCTCCTCGGCATGCGCGAACGGGCCGCCAAAATCGGCGCGGCTCTCACCCTGTCGAGCCGGCCCGGCGCCGGCGTCGAGCTGGTCCTGAACATCCCGGCCTCCGCCGCCTTCGCCCGCGGCAAGCGGTTCGATGCGCAGCCGGAGGGGCCTGTCCTGGCGAAGGTTGGCGACTGACGGGTTGGACGCCGACGGCGCCCCCCTGCGTCCCTATGATCGCCGCAGGTCCAGGTTCATATTCGCGCAATCGCGCCAGGGCGCGACATCCATGTCTGGGAGCGCGCACTCATGCGCCTGGCCGGGATCATCCTCGCGTTGGCGATGGCGCTTACCTCCGCGCCGGCGATCGCCCTGGATCCGGCGCGCACGCTCGACCAGCTCGGCCACACGCGCTGGACCCTGGCCGATGGCGCGCCGACCAACATCAGGACGTTGGCCCAGACCCCGAACGGCTACCTCTGGATCGGCGCCGAAAGGGGGCTCTATCGCTTCGACGGCGTGACCTTCGAGCACATCCCCGCCTACCAGGGACCGCATCTGCGGTCCGAGGAAGTGTCGGCTCTGTTCGCGGCCAGGAACGGCGACCTCTGGGTGGGGCACTACTGGGGAGGCGTCTCCGTCTTAAGGAACAAGCGTCTCTTGGACGCCAATCCCGCGCCGCCCAACGGGGAGGTCTCGCGTATCGTCCAGACCCGCGACGGAGCGATCTGGGTGGGGACCTACGGGATCAAGCTCGCGGGGCTGCGGCGATATCTGAACGGCAGATGGGAGATCATCAACGCCGGCGAACGCGGACTGCCCAGGGAACAACTCGAGGATATCCTGGCCGCCCCGGACGGCTCGCTCTGGGCAGCTCTTTCGGACGTTCTCGTGCGCCTGGCGCCGGGCGGGCGGACGTTCGAGCGGCTGGCCGACAAGGTCGGCGACGGCGCGGCGCTGGCTCTGGGGCCGGACGGGCGCGTCTGGATCGCCGATGCGATCGGGGTCCGACCGCTGTCGGGCCAGGTCAGCGGCGAGGCGTTCACGCAGACCGGTCGCGAGAAGCCGCATCATACCGGCGACCTCATCGTCGATCGCCAGGGCGGCGTGTGGAGAACCCAGGTTTGGGAGGGCGCCAGACGAGTCGGTCTCGTTCGCATTCGCGACCCTGCGGCGCCGGCCGGACATAACCAGGCGCGCGGGCCGCAAGCCGGATGGGAAAACTTCTCCGACACCGAGGGCCTTTCGTCGAACTACGAGACTGCCCTGCTCGAGGATAACGAGGGCGATGTCTGGGCGGGAGGAGCGGGGGGGCTCGATCGGTTCCGGGTGGTCGACCTCATCGCCGCCCAGAGGTTCCCCAGCGATCCCAACGCTGGCGCCGGGCCCTCGATCGTGCAAGCCAGCGCCGATGGGACTGCTTACGGCCTGTGGGCCCGAACCCTTCACCAGCTCGGCTCCGACGGAGCGGTGACGACGCTCAGCGCGGCGTCCGGAACGCCCAAGGCTTTGTGCGGGGCCCGGAATGGCGGGACCTGGACGTTCTCCGACCGCGCAGCCGCGCTCCTGGAGCACGGACGGGCGACACGGGTGATTCCTTCGCCGGTCATGGATCGGACCGCCTATTTCGATGGTTGCGCGGAAGACGGCGCCGGGCGGCTCTGGCTCGCCGTGACGGGCCGTGGGCTCTATGTGCTCGAGAACGGGGCGTGGCGCAGGTTCGACGTCAGTCCGGAGCTGAAGGCCGTGCCCCCATACGACGTGGGAACGGACCCTAAGGGCCGGCTCCTGATGTATTTCGGCACGCGGTCTCTCTACCGGATGGACGGCGACAAGGCGCAGATGATCTGGGACAGGAAGCAGATCTCGATCCGTTTCATCAACTTCTTCTACTCATCCGGCGGCCGGGTCCTGATGGGCGGCGAAGGCGGCTTGGCTGCCTACGACGGAAAGACCTTCAAGGTGCTGACGTCGGTGAGGTTTCCACTCCTGGCCTATGTCAGCGGGATCGCTCAGACCCCCGACGGCGACACCTGGATCCTCGCAGGGTCGCATGTCCTGCGCCTGTCCACCCGCGAGTTGAACCGCGCGTTCGACGACCCCCGCGCCGCCCTGACGCCCCGCATGTTCGACGTCAACGACGGCCTGCCAGGCGATTCCGACAGTGGCCGCACCAACGACATGGCATTGTCCGGGGACGGACGGATCTGGTTCATGACCTCGGGCGGCCCAGCCTGGGTCGACCCGCACCATCTCTACCTCAACGCTCTTCCGCCGCCGGTCCACATCCGGTGGCTGTCCGCCGACGGGCGGGTCTTTCAAGCGGCAGACAGGCTGCGCTTGCCCACCGATATCTCGAGCCTGCAGATCGACTACACGGCGACGAGCCTGATGGCGCCCGAGCGCGTGCGCTTCCGCTACAAGCTCGACCGCGTCGACAAGACCTGGGTGGACGCAGGCGGCCGACGCCAGGCGTTCTACTCCAACCTGCCGCCCGGCCATTATCGCTTCCAGGTGATCGCCTCGAACAATGACGGCGTGTGGAACACGACCGGGGCCGCGGTCCGCTTCCGCGTCCCGCCGACCTTCCTGGAGTCGATCTGGTTCAAGATCCTGTGCGGCGTCGCGGCGGCCGTCCTTCTTGGACTCGCATACCGTATGCGGATGAACCAGCTGGCCGCGCGGCTGAAGCTTCGGCACGAGGAGCGCATCGCCGAGCGCGAGCGGATCGCCCGCGAGCTGCACGACACCCTGCTGCAGAGCGTCCAGGGACTGATCTTCCGCTTTCAGTCCGTGGCCTCACAGATTCCGCGCGAACACCCCACGCGCAACCTGATGGAAGACGCGCTGGACCGCGCCGACGAGGTCCTCGCCGAAGGGCGCGACCGGGTCGTCCGGTTGCGCCATGGCGCCATCGACCGGACTCTCCCGCAGATCCTGGAGGCGACTGCGGAGCGGATCCTCGCAGGCTCGGACGTGACCTTCCAGCTGACGGTGGAGGGGCAGCCCCGGGCCCTGACATACCTCGTTGGCGAGGAGGTCGTCCGCATCGCCGAGGAATTCCTGTTCAACACCGTTCAGCATGCGAATGCTCGGCGGGTGGAGGTCGCGCTGCGCTACAGCCGAAAGGGCCTCGCGGCGCAGCTGAGCGACGACGGCCGCGGCATCGATCCGGAGGTCCTCGAGCGCGGCGGCCGCGAGGGTCACTTCGGGCTTGTCGGCATGCGCGAGCGGGCCAGCAAGATCGGCGCCGCCCTCACCCTGTCGAGCCGGCCCGCCGCCGGCGTCGAGCTGGTCTTGAACATCCCGGCCTCGGTCGCCTTCGCCCGCGGCCAGCGGCCCGAGCCGCAGCCCGACGGGGCTGACCTGGCGAATGTGGGAGGATGACATGTCTGACGCTGGCGGCGCGCGCTCGGTTCGCATCCTGATCGCCGATGACCATGAGATCGTGCGCGAGGGCCTGGCCATGGTGCTGCGCTCGTCCGGCGAGATGGACGTGGTGGGCGAAGCCGGCGACGGCGCCGAGGCGGTGCGCCTGTTTCGCGACCTGAAACCCGACATCACCCTGATGGACCTGCAGATGCCGGTGATGAACGGCGTCGACGCCATCGCCGCCATCCGCCACGATTTTCCCAAGGCCCGGATCATCGTCCTGACCACCTACGCCGGCGACGCCCAGGCGATGCGGGCCCTGAAGGCGGGCGCGGTGGGATATCTGCTGAAGAACAGCGTGCGCAAGGAGCTGCTCGACGCGATCCGCGCGGTCCATTCCGGTCTTCGCTATCTGCAGGCGGACGTCTCCGCCGAGATCGCCCACCACGCCGTGGACGAGCCCCTCACTGCGCGGGAGACGGACATCCTGCGCCTGGTCGCGGCCGGCAAGGGCAACAAGGCGATCGCCAATCAGCTCGCGGTCTCCGAAGACACCGTCAAGGGACATCTGAAGAGCGCCTTCGCCAAGCTCGACGTCGCCGACCGAACCCACGCGGTCACAGTGGCCGCAAAGCGTGGAATAATCGAGCTCTAGGTATACTGTCCGTCAGAACTCTGCGTGCAGCCTGATCGCAAAGATGTTTGCCGGGCCACGATCGCGGTTGTAGCCGGGATTACCAGCGAGCTGGTAGTCGAACGAGACGGCGCAACCCTTGAAGACCGACAGGGAATAGTAGGTCTCGAGGATCTGCTCCCAGCCGGGATTGGGCAGCTTGCCGTCCCCAACCAGGACGCCAAGTCCGCCGGCGTTGAGATACTCCTGCAGCGGGTTGGAGGCGCCGTTGACGACGCCGGCGAGGCCGACCGTGTCGTTCGGCCGGTTCCAGCTCCGGCCCGCCAGGGAAAGGCCCGCGGCGAGGGTCTTGTCGATGTCGGTGAAGTCGTACGTCTCGTAGTGGCCGTCGGAGAACCCGACCCGGGCGAAGGCGCCGAGATCGCGGGTCAGCTCCTGCTCCAGGTTCATCGCCCAACCGGCCCGGCTGGCGTAACGCCGGACATCCGCGGTGCTTGGAGGCATGCCCGTCTCGAGCCCCAGCTCGATCGCCTGGTCATAGCGGCCCATATAGCCGCGGTTGAGGAAGAAGGTGACCCTGACCGCTCCCGGATGGCCCAGGAACTGATGCCGTTCCTCGACTTCCCCGACCAGCTCGAACTGCTTGAAACGCGTGTCGATATGCACGTCGTTGGGGATGTCCGACAGCAGGAAAGCGCCGCCTCTAAGGGCGAAGCGACCCTGATACCACTCCAATGCGGAACCAGCCGTGTATCCCCAGGAATCTGCAGCGTAGTCGAAGCTGCCGGTGTCGACGATCGACCAGTTGAGGAAGTCCTGGCGTGGGTCGTGGGCGTACTTGTTGTTGTCGAAGACATCGACGACCGAGAACTTTCCCACGGTCCAGACGAGTCGATTGTCCGTCTCGGACTTTGCGAGCACGTTCTCGTCGGCCGATACCCCCTCGGACCCACCGCCGAGGTCAAGGGTCTGGCGGAAGAAGACGCGGGGCAGCCGGACATAGGGATGCGTCTTGCCGACCTTGTAGGCCTCGGCGCTGGGGAAACCCGCCATGCCCAGGGTGTTGTCGAGGCCAAATCCCTGGTCGATCTCGCCATCGATCCAGAGCTCTCCGCCGGCCCAGGGCCGCCACCCCGCATAGGCGGTGAGGTCCCAGGTCTCGCGGGCGTTGGCCACGGAGTCCAGGCTGTTGACCCCCTGATAGGGCGAGCGGAAGGCCGGATGGCCCTGATAGACGAAGGTGCTCTGGGCGTGGAAAGCCCAGGTCTGCGGAGTTGGAGCCGTCTCAGGCTCCGGCGTTCCTTCGGGTGTCGGCGCGGCGGTGTTGGAAATCGACTCGACGTCGGTGGAATTGGATGTCGGCAGCGAGTCGGCAAAGACCCCAGGCGCGGCGCAGATCAGCGCGACTCCCGCCGCGACGGCCATCGCCAGTCGGCCGGTATTCCTGCGACGCCCCGCTTGCGTCGCAGGCATTTGCGCATGAGTCATCGGACAGTCCCCGTTTGTCGCGTGGCTTGTTGCGTATCGAGTGAATTGAGGTCGGCGAGGGCGCGCAGGCGCGCGGGATCCGGCCCCTTTCAGGGCTCCGGAGTGACAGGCAGTTCGAGGGTGTAGGGGGTTGGCAGCCTCAGCCGCCGCCGACGCCGTGCCTTCCGAGGGCCAGTTGCACGATCCGGAACAGGACCAGGCCGGCCGCCAGGAGCAGGTAGCCCCGCAGGACGAACATCCAGGTCCGGTTGAGCATGGTGAGCGGCTTGGGCGACAGGCACTCGATCGGCGGCATCCGCCAGGTCGCGCGAGCCATCCGGTCGATCGGCCCGTCCACGTCCCCCCTTCCCTTCAGGAGCGTGGTCGCCGTCCACGCTCCCAGAGTGACGACGCCGCCGACGCCCAGAATGGCGAGCATCTCGCCGCTGCCCATGTCCGGGAACAGCACCGATCCGGTCAGGATGATCGAGAGCACCACCAGGACGGCGATCACCGCGCCGGTGAAGAGGTTGGTGCGGTGCGAGTTAACCCAGGGCCCAAGGACGTCCCTGTCGTTGCACAGAAGCAGCAGGAACACCGTGGCGCTGGGCAGCAGGACTCCGGCGAGGGTCTGCACGGCGTTGGTCAGCAGGCCCAGGGGCGTTCCGGGCGCCAGGACCAGGGACGCGGAGACGGCGACCAAGCCGCCGTAGATGAGGTAGAAGCCCTTGGCGTCCGTCGCCTTGCGATGCAGCGAGTGCTTGAGCGACAGCACATCGCCCACCGCATAGGCCGTCGACAGCGAGACGGCCGACGCGCCGATGATGCTCGCGTCCAACAGGGCGATGGCGAAGAGGACGCCCACCGCGCGCCCGGCATGCTTCTCGAGGCCTGCGGCGATGCCGGCGGCGTCGGTGTAGTGGCCAAACAAGGGCGTGCCGCGGAAGGCCTCGGCGGAAAAGGCCATCATCGCCACCGCGCCGATGAGAACGAGCGCGATGCCGATCCACAGATCGAGCTTCTCATAGGTGATGAAGCGGGGCGTGATCCGCTTGTCCACCACGTAGCTTTGCTGGAAGAACAGCTGCCAGGGGGCGATGGTCGTGCCGACGATGGCGATGATCAGCAGCATCACCTCGCTAAGCTTGGCGCCCTTGGGCAGACCAGGCGTGACGAGGTGGCGGGCGACCTCGCCGATCGGCGGATGGACTGCCAGAAAGACGGGGACGAGCAGCAGGCTGCCGGCGACGAGGACAAGAGAGAATCTCTCGAACCGGCGGAAGTTTCCCGTCGAGGCGGCGCCGATCACAAGAAGCGCCGAGATAATGACCCCGGCCGTCTTCGGGATTCCGAGGTAGTCGAGCGCCAGGCTGATGCCGATGAACTCGGTGACTATGGTCAGGGCGTTGAGGACGAACAGGTCGATGACGCTGAAGGCGCCCCAGAACTTGCCGAACCGCGCCAGGATGAGCCGGGCATGGCCGACGCCGGTGACCGCGCCCAGGCGCAGCACCATCTCCTGGTTCACATAAAGGACCGGCACCAGGAGCAGCAGGATCCAGAGAAGGCTCGAGCCATAGTTCTGGCCGGCTTGGGTGTAGGTGCCGAACGCGCCGGCGTCGTTGTCGCCGACCATCACGATAAGGCCGGGCCCGAGAATGGCCAGCAAGGTGGTCAGGCGGCGCCGCCAGCTCGTGCGCGCCCCCAGATCGTCTTCGGCGATCGACCCGAGCGCGCCATGGATGTCGCCCAGGTGGGCGTCGTCCAGGACCGCGGTCCGGCGAAGAGGACGGACTGGCAGGGGCGGCAGTTCGAGGGTGTCTTGCGTGGTCATCGGGCGTTCCCGTTCGCGTTCGCCAGGGCCTGCGCGCGGCGGCGCAGGTGATGAGGGCGAGCGGTCGTTCCGCTCGCCGTGGTGGACGTGGAGATCAGTGAGGCGGGTCAGCCCGTTGGAACGAACTCTCGAGCACCCAACGGCGGACGATCCGTCCGTCGCCATTTCGCTCCCAATGGCACCGAGGAACGGGGCCGACGGGCGCCGGCCAACCCCCGCGCCGAGGCTCGGCCGAGGGGAGCGGCGGAACGATCGGCCAGGCGCGGGCCGACATCGAGGACATTAGAAAGGCCATCGCGCCTCTCCTCTTGCTCAGGGTCATCACTGAGCCCGGGAGGCGCGGCCTGACGGCCTCGACGCTCTAGCGGGAGGCCATCACGGTTGGTCGCATCACCCGAGCTATGAAGCCGACCTCAAGGCGCCGCCAGGGCGCGGGGCGCCTGGCTTCGTCGTCTTGGGCCGGACGGCTAGATCGCGGGTTCATGGGTTCCCTTGACGGTTGAACGATCGACCGGCGCCGGATGGCGTTCGACCGAACCTCGGGGAGGGCGAGAGCCGACCCCTCCGAGGTGATTTGGAGTTATACCCTCCTGGACTATGCTTCAAGGCCTCCAGGCGTCTCTCGGAGCGGCGGAACGCCGCGCAGCGCGCCATTTGGAAATCCCCCGCGCGGAGAACCGCTCGGCCAGGGTGAGGGCGACCCGGAATCCCCGTGCGCCGATCAGACCGTGGAGATGGAGCCAGCGGGCCACGCCAAGCACCCCCGAAGCCATCAGGAAGTCGGTCTGACCGGCGTCGGTCTTGCGCGATCCTCGGCCGTCCTTCCGAAGGCGGCCGCCTCCGGGCCTGGCGGGACCGGAGGCGCTGCGGTCAGGGCCATGAGCGAAAGTGGAGCGCTGGGAGCGCTCGGAAAAAGTGTTCAGATAGGCCATCTTGCGCCTCTGGCATGCTCAAGCTCGAACTTGAACCCGAGAGGCGCCGGGCCGATCCGGCCCGAGCGTCAGAACGCGGCGGTCGGACTGGTCATAAGCGTCCCGCGGGGTCGGAGCCGCTCGCGACAGCGTGGCCGGCCAAGGGCCGCTCGCCGCTCTCGCAACGCGGACTGCTAGATCGACAGCTCATGTGATCCCGTGGTTGAGTGGACGACCGACGTCACGCTGCGCTCGAAGGCTTACCGGACGGCGGCGGCGCGTGCTATACCCACCCCCAGCTTGGTTCAAGGACGAAAACGGCGCGAAATGGCGCATATCGAGAAAGAGAAGACGAAACTCCTTCATCGCCTTCGAAGGATCAAAGGCCAGATCGAAGCCATCGAGCGGGCTGTCGGCAGCGACGGCGAGTGCTCGCGGGTCCTGCAGCAGGCGACAGCCTGTCGTGGCGCCATGGATGGCTTCATCGCCGAAGTGATCGAGGATCACATCCGCGAGCACCTGATGGACGAGTCGGCGCCGAGCGACGACAAGCGCACTCAGGCGGCGGAAGAACTGGTCGAGATCGTTCATTCGTACCTGACCTGAGGCCGCCCCCTAAGCCACAGAGCCGTCTCGCAAATGTCGTCTGCCCGGGATATCGAGGCGGCATGCAGCGCACCGTGATCCTCGAAGGCGTCGACAACTTCCGCGATTTCGGCGGCTATCCCACCCGGCACGGCCGGCCGATGAAGCGCGGCCGGCTCTATCGGTCGGCCAGCCACGCGCGGGCCACGGATGCGGATCTCGAGGCGATCGCGGCCCTCGGGATCGCCGTGATCGTGGACCTGCGGCGCAAGCCCGAGCGCGATCGTGACCCCTCGCGCCGCCACCCGGCGTTCGACGCCGTCGTGATCGACAACGACTCCGAGCAGCCTGACTCCTGGCACGAACATATCCGCACCTCGGACCTGACCCCGGCCTCGTTCCGGCGCTACCTGATCGACTATTATCGCGCCGCGCCGTTCGAGCCTCGTCACATCGACCTGTTCCGCCGCTACTTCCAGGCGCTGGCCGAGACGGACGGGGCGATGCTGATCCACTGCGCCGCCGGCAAGGACCGCACCGGCGTCCTCGCGGCGCTGACCCATCATGTGGCCGGCGTGGATCCCGACGACATCGTCGAGGACTACCTGCTGACGAACAATCCGCAGCGCTTCGCCGCCCGCCTGCCGATGGTCGCAGCCGCGGTCAAGGAGATCAGCGGGCGCGATGCGGACGAGGCGACCCTGCTGACCGCGATGGGCGTGGATGCGGAATATCTCTCCGCCGCTTTCCAGGTGATCGACGAAACCTGCGGCGACGTCGAAACCTATCTGAGTGCGGTGCTGGGCCTCAGCCCGGACCTGCGCGCGCAGATCGCCGAGCGCCTGCTGGAGTAGCGGCGGCGGCGCTCAACTCCCTGGAAAGCGGCCGTGCGGGAGGTCGCGTTCGCGCAGTGCTGGGCCGGTCGCGGGAGCGCGCCACTCGCCATGGAATCGGTAGGCCAGGTCGTGGCACAGACGCGCCGGCTTTCCTGTCGCGGCGCCGATCACGGCGATCCGCACGTCGCGGTCCATGCCGATCCTGCTGAAGGCAAGCCAGGCGCGCGAGGCGCCGGGGCACATGGCCGAGACAAGCTGGGGCCCTTCGTCTGTCTTCTGCACCTCATAGAGATCCCGCTCGCCGCCGCCGGCCGGCACGATCGCCGCGAGGCCTCCGCCGCCCAGGACGCGTACGTCCGCGGGACGCAGGTCCGCAGTCGCCTGGGCCACGGTCGAGCGCAGGTTCACCACGGTGACGCTGAGCAGACCCTGACGCACCTGCAGGGTCACAGGCCCGGCTGCATCGCGCGAGGCGTCGTTGGCCGGATCGTAGGAATACAAGTGCGTCACGCTCGCGTTCGCCGCGCCGGCGACCGCCACGGGCGCGAGAAGGACGAGGGCGAGTCTGCAGAGAGGTTTCATCGTCCGTAGCCTGAGGAAGAAAGGCCAGCGCGCCTTGCGTCGAAAGAAACGAGCTTCCACACGCCTTGCTCATTCGCGAAGGTCAGCAGGCACGTCTTCGTCTTGGGGTCGCGGGCGCAGACCTTGCCCCCTTCGACGGGAGTCAGCGCCGCAGCCAGGGTCAGAGTCCCCGGCAACGGACGGTCGGCGCGGTAGCCGTAGTAATCGGCGATCGCCCGGAAGACGTCCGGGCGCAACACCGCCGTCGCCGCGGCATGCGACAGCGGTCCTGAAACGAGCGCGCCCAGGGCAGTTGCCTCTGGTCCCAGGCCCGAGGCCTTGGCTCTCTCGACAATGATCCACTGCATCTCCGCCTGGAGCGCGGCGCGGTCGATGTGGGCGTCGAAGGCGGCGCGGTCGTCATCGCGTATGGCGACCAGGAGGCCGCGCACGTCCCCGGCCGCGGACACCCGCTCTTCGCTCGCGCACGCGGCCAGGCTCGCCGCGGCGGCGATGACGGCCAGTGTGGCAAAGCGCGCGCACATCGGCCCCGCTCCTGCCCTGTCTTCGTGGCGCGGCGATGGCCGGTGGTTACGCGTGGTAGCTGAGAAGCCTGACAATCCGGAAGGCTGCGCTCTCGAGACTAGAAGATTGTGCGTCCGGCGATGCGAATGTCGTAGATCTGCTCGCCATTGCGGAAGTCGCCGTCGCCTTCGAGGGCGAAGTAGGAGGTCGGCGAACCCGCGCGGATGGCGAAACCGACAGTGGCCCAGCCTCCCGAATAGTCGTCGGGGGTCATGAAGAAGGGCGATCCGCCCCCACTGAACGCGGCCACGGTGTCGCCCATGCCGTTGACGAGCACCTCACGCACGCCGAATCGGACCTCCGATTGCACCCAGGCTTCCTGGCCCCAGCTGCGACCCAGGGCGAGCTCCGCCGTGCCGGTGAGGCGCGAGTCGTTCTGGCTGGCCACCGTGAGATCGAAGCCTGGACCACCGCCCTCCTCGGCGTAACCGCCGGTGTGCAGGTCGAGATAGTCCGCCATCAACTCGGGACGGACGTAGAACCGGCCGATCCCCTGCTGGTACGAGACGCCAGCGTGGCCGTCGTAATAGTAGCCGTCGTAGTTGGCGCGCGCGTTCAGAGTCGTATTGGGCGCAAGGAAGGTGCGGTTGCTATTGAAGAAGGCGCCCCCGAAGGCGCCGCGGGCGTCGAAGGTGAACCCGCCGATCGAGCGGCGATAGTAGAGGCTGGCCTCGACGATATTGGCGACAACCCCGGAGCCGGACTGTTGGGCGGCCGGGACCTCGTTGTCATTGTAGTACGCCAGCGTCATGCCGATTGCGCCGCCGGCGACGCCGAGGTGCTCCACGCCTGCGATGAGGCCGGTGAGTTTGGTGAAGCTGCCTGGACTGTCGATGCCCGAACGATCGACCCGCTCGTTCACTTCCTGCAGCCAGAGGCTCGAACCCGCAACCCGCTTGCCGTTGTCCGGCGGCGTCGAGATCATGCCGTCCACGGCCTCCGTGGCCGCGTTCAGCGCATCGAAGATACCCTGACCCTGGTTGGGCAGGAGTTGATCGTAGACGGACCTCAGGCCCTGCTGGGTGGTCTGCGCCAGGAGGGCGGCCTGGATCGCCGCGTTCTGCGGCGCCGCGGCGAGCACCGCATCCAGCGCATTGCCCTCGGCGGTGTTGAAGCCGAGCTGCTGGGGCGTCTTGCGCGTGACGGTCAAGTCGATCGCGCCCCCGCCGCCGGTCTGCGGCACGAACGTGGCGTTTGCGAAGTAGAGGAAGGGCGCGTTGCCGACCGCGTTCTGCGCGAACGTCCCGGCGGTGAGGGTGCCCGACCCGACGGTCTGCAGAATCGTGTAGGTCTGCTGGGCAGCCGACTGCAGCGTAACGAGATTAACCCCCACCTGGGAGCCCTGAGCGAAGGTCGAGGCGCCGCTGGTGAAGAATTCCGTGTGAGTCCCGTTAAACGGATCAGCCGAGACGACCAGCAGGCCGTTTGCGCCCACATTGATCGACTTGGCGTTCATGTTGTTCGGGTTCAGGTCGGTCAGCGTGCCATTGTTCACGTTGATCGTCAGCTGACCGGGCCCGGGGGGATTATAGGAGAGGCCGGCCGAGGTGGTCTGGATGTTCGCCGGAGCCTGCTCGATCGCGCCAGTCACGGTTGCGCACGTCACGCCCGTGCAGCCCTGCGTTTGGCCAAGGACGTTGAGCGTATTAGTCCCGGTTCCCAGGTTGATGATCGAGCTGGTGACCGAGCCCGAAAAGATGTTGACCGTCGTACCACCGCTACCGAAGTAGACATTGCCAACGATCGATGGCGTGAGGGCTCCGACCGGGCGCCAGAGGTTCGGAAAGTCCACCGGATCCTGGGCCGTGGAGACCGTGGAGAGGGCCTCGTAGACCACGTTGTTGAAGCTGACGACCTGGCCGACCGTGTAGGTGTTGGTCTGCACATAGGGCGACGAGGCCGGCATGTTCGGATTCTGCTGCTGCAGCAGGGTCTGCGGACCCGTACCCTGGGACATGTCGATCGCCACCAGCGAGCCGATCGGCATCTGCGTGCTGAGCTCGGTCTGGGTCGCCTGAGCGATGATCGCGCCGGTGTTGGTGACGCTGGAGAGCGTTCCGGAGCGGTCGACGATCGCCCCCACCTCGGTGGCGCCCGCGCCGCCCGAACCGGTGATGTTGGCCTCGATGGAACTGTTGTTCGTAATGCTGTTGAGGGTCGCGCCCTTCTCCACCAGGATTCCGTAGACATTGGCCGGACTGAAGCCCTGCGCCCCCGCTCCGGTCGTGACCTGGTTGGACGTCGCGAAGATGGAGCCGTCGTTGACGATCTGCGGTGTCTGACCGCCGTTGATGAAGTGGACCGCCGTGGCGCTGGCCTGCCACGCCTCGCCTTCGATCAGACCGCTATTGTAGATGCCGCCGGCGATCACGAACGTATGGGTCCCGTCCCCGGGCCCGATTTGCAGGCCTGTTCCCGAGATCTGGCCGCCGATGTTGGGGGTGAAGATCTGATCGAAGAGGCCGTTGCCGATCACGCTGCCCTGGATGACCAGGCCGTAGGTGTTGGCGCCGCCCTCGACCAGCGTGCCATTCGGGCCGGGCACCATGATGCCGTTGCCAGGTCCGACCAGCCCCAGAGATCCGTTTTGTCCAGACGTGCCGATCACGAATGCCGGCGCGGCGCCGAACACGCTCACCGAACCGGCGGTCTGCTGGGAGTCGGGCACGCCGTTGCCGTCGAGGTCGGGATTGGTGGTCGAGAGGACCAGAGGCGGCTTGCTGATGATCAGACCGCCGCCGACGTTGCCGCCAACCGTCAGGGCCGACCCGCCCTGCTGCAGTTCCTGGGCGGTATAGGTCGCTCCGATCGACGCGGTCGTCTGACGCGTCGTAGTGCGATAGCCGGTGGCGGTGATAGCGCCGGCGACATTGATCGTGCCCCCGACGGCGCCGTTGATCACCGCGCCCTGGGTGTTGCCGCCGCCGTTGGCGTTGATGGCGCCGAGCTGAATGTTGCCGCCGACCCCGCCGTTCGGCGCAACGTAGAAGCCGATCGAGCCATTCCCTAGAACGCTGATCGAGCCATTCGCGACCGTGATCGTCGTGCTGGAGGTGAAGGTGGTCGGCGAGACCGTCTGCATCAGGAACGAGCCGGTTATCGGCGTCTCGATATCGACGCCGGACGAGCTGTTGCCGTGCACCGTATCGGAGCCGGTCAGGGTGATGCCGCCGTTGAAGGCGCCGCCGACCACCTGGATGCCGACCCGGCTGCCGCCCTGGGCGTAAACCCCGGTGAGCAGGCCGTTGTTGTTGTCTGTGGCCGCCTGATAGGACTCGGTGACCAGGATAGAGCCGGTGCTGGAGAACGAGCCGGTGTTGCCGCCGACAAGCTGCACGCCCGTCGCATTGTTGATGTCGGTCGAGCCGATCTGACCCTCGTTGGTCACGACAGTGTTGCTGTTGATGGTGACCGCCACGCCCGGTGTGGTCAGGCCGACCGAGCCGCCGGAGGCGACGTCCACAGTGGCGGCGGGCCCACCGTTGTTGGCGGTCGAGGTGACCACCGGCGTGGTGGTGGCGCTGGTGATCGAGACCTGCGCGTGCGCGGCGCCGGCGACAAGGATCAGGGGTGCGAGGCTGGCCGCCGCGGTGAGGAGCTTTCGAGTCATGATTCGCTAAAAAACTCTCACACGCCCCGATCGCGCCGCCCCACCAATGGGGCCTGCGCAATACGACCGCATTGCGGCCAATATCAAGCTGTCCCGCTCAGTCAGGCGATCTGTCACGCCTGCGACACACGCGCAGGGTCAGATGGAGTACCTTAGAGAATCAAGAGTCTGACGGCGACTGTGGAATGAGCGAAACTGCCGAGACGCGAGGCGGCGGCGAAAGATCCTGGCGCCGGCTCGCCGTCACCACGGCCGCGGGGGTCGCCGCGCCGCTTGTCCTTGCCGCCGCGGGGGGCGCCTCGCCCGCCGCTGCTTTGGCGGCCGCGCTCAGCGTCGGCGCTGTCGGCGTGGGCGTCTCGATCCTCGCGCGCGCCGTTCGCCCCCAACCGGCGCCGCCGCCAAACGAATCGCCACGGCCTTCGGGGCCGTTCGCCGCCGTGATCGAGCAGTTGCCGGATCCTCTGCTCCTGATCGAGGGGGGCGCGCGCGACGAGCCCGCCAGCCGTCGGTTCCTTTTCGCCAACGCCGCGGCGCGCGATCTGTTGCGGATCCAGCGGCCGCACGGTCCCCTCGCCACCGCGATCCGCGCCCCCGAGGTGCTCGATGCGGTGGAGGAAGCCCTCTACGAGCGGCGCGCGGGCCATGCCGTCTATGAGCTGCGCGGGGTCCAGGACCGCGTCTGGCAGGCGCGCGCCCTGCCCCTTACCCAGGCGGGGACGAGCGGATTGCTGGCGGTGCTCTGGCTGCGCGATGAGACCGAGATTCGGCGAATCGAGCGGACGCGGGCCGACTTCCTCGCCAATGCGAGCCACGAACTGCGCACGCCGCTCGCGTCCCTGAGCGGCTTCATTGACACCCTGCGGGGCCATGCGCGCGACGACCCAGCCGCGCGCGAACGGTTCCTCACCATCATGCATGGCCAGGCCGAGCGGATGCGCAGGCTGATCGACGACCTGATGAGCCTTTCGCGCATCGAGCTGGGCGAGCACATCCCGCCGGCCGGAATCATCGATCTGGCCCTGGTCACGCCCGACGTGCTCGACGCCCTGGCTCCGGTGGCCGCCGAGCGCTGCGTGACGTTCGAGATGAGCCTGCCGCCGCCGGGAGTCGCCCTCGCGATCGCTGATCGTGACCAGATCATGCAGGTCGTCCAGAACCTCGCGGAAAACGCCGTCAAATACACGCCGCACGGGGGGAAGGTGACTGTGGAGGTGACAGCCGGCCTCGGGCTGCCCGCCGCTGCGACCCCGGTGGCGGGCCTTGCCGCCTACTTCTCCCTGCTCACACCGGACCACGCCTTGGGCCGCACCTATGCCGCCATCCGCGTGCGCGATTTCGGCGCAGGCATTGCACGCAGCAGCCTCCCGCGGCTGACGGAGCGATTCTACCGGGTCGAAGGGCAGAAGGCGCGCGCCAAGCCCGGGACGGGGCTGGGGCTGGCGATCGTGAAGCACATCGTGAACCGGCATCGGGGCGGGCTTCTGGTTGAGAGTGGTTCCGACGAGGGCTCGATGTTCACGGCCTACTTCCCCATGGCGCCGGCTCTGCAGGCCATAGAGCCTTCAGCAGGGTTGACGGCCTGAGGCGCGCTGACCCAAAGCCTCGACTCGCATGAACATCCTCGTCGTCGGCCAGGGCGGCCGCGAACACGCCCTCGCCTGGAAGATCGCCCGCTCGCCCCTCGTGACCCGCCTCGTCTGCGCGCCGGGTAATCCGGGCATGGGCGAGTTGGCGGAGCTGCAGCCGGTGGCGGCGACCGATGTTCCCGGGCAGGTCGATCTCGCCCGACGCATCTCTGCCGATCTCGTGGTGGTCGGACCCGAGGCGGCGCTGGAGGCGGGCCTCGCGGACGCGCTGGCCGCCGCGGGCATTCCCTGCTTCGGCGCGTCCGCCGCCGCGGCCCGGATCGAGACGTCCAAGGCCTTCATGAAAGGCTTCGCGCGCCGCCACGGCCTGCCCACGGCCGACTTCGAAGTGGTCGAGAACCTCGAGGCGGCCCAGGCGGCGCTGGCGCGTCGCGATGCGCCTTTCGTGGTGAAGGCCGATGGCCTGGCCGCCGGCAAAGGCGTGGTCATCGCCGACGATCGGGCGAACGCCCTGGACGCCGCGCGCGCCATGCTGAGCAAGCCGGGCGCCAAGGTGGTGATCGAGGAGTTTATGGCCGGCGAAGAGGTCTCGCTGTTCGTCCTTAGCGACGGGCGCGCGACGATCCCGTTCGGCTCGGCCCAGGACCACAAGCGGGCCTTCGATGGGGACGAGGGGCCAAATACCGGCGGCATGGGGACCTACGCCCCGGCCCCGGCCTTCACGCCGGCCCTGGAGGGCGAGGCCATGTCGGCGATCGTGGCCCCGACAATCGCGGGCCTCGGCGCGGAGGGCGCGCCCTATGTCGGCGCGCTTTTTGCTGGCCTGATGCTCACGCCGGCCGGCGCGCGCCTGGTGGAATTCAACGCCAGGTTCGGCGATCCGGAGACCCAGGTGCTGATGATGCGGCTCGAGAGCGAGATCGTCCCCTACCTGATGGCCTGTGCGAGCGGTGGGCTGGACCGCCTCCCGCCGCCGAAGTGGAGCGCCGACGCGGCGATCTGCGTGGTTCTCGCCGCCCGCGGCTATCCCGGCTCTCCCCTCGGCGGCACGCGGATCGGCTTGCCCGCCGGAGACCTTGGCGAGGGCGTCACCGTGTTCCACGCCGGCACCGCCCTGCGCGATGGAGACCTCGTGGCCGCCGGAGGGCGGGTGCTGAATGTGTGTGCGCGCGCGCCGACCCTGGCCCAGGCTCGGGAGCGGGCCTACGCCGCCATCGCCCGCATCGACTGGCCGGAAGGTTTCCACCGCACCGACATCGGCTGGCGGGCGCTTTCCGTCTCGCCGAAGGCCGGCTAGGAGGTTCCTCGAACAAGCGTTTGGTTCGGAGGGACCGCCATGGCTGCAGACAACGCCACGGAAGAGCAGGCCCGCGAGCAGCTCAACACCGGCACCAAGCCTGTCGTCGAGAGCCACCGGTTCGACGAGGGGGCGTTGGCGGCGTGGATGAAGGCCAACATTCCCGATTTCAAAGGGCCGATGGAGGTCCGCCAGTTCAAGGGCGGCCAGTCCAACCCGACCTACCAGCTGGTCACGCCGGACCGGAAATATGTCATGCGCCGCAAGCCGCCGGGCAAGCTGCTGCCCTCGGCCCATGCGGTCGACCGCGAATTCCGCGTCATCTCCGCCCTCTATCCCACGGGCTTTCCCGTGGCCCGGCCGTACGGCTTGTGCACTGACGAGGCCGTCATCGGCACCATCTTCTACGTCATGGATATGGTCGAGGGCCGCATCCTCTGGGATCAGACACTTCCGGCGTTCGCCCCGGCGGAGCGTCACGCCATTCACATGGCCGCGCTCAAGACGATGGCCGACCTGCACAACACCGACTACAAGGCGGTCGGCCTGGAGAGCTTCGGACGCCCCGGCAACTACATGTCCCGGCAGATCGACCGCTGGACCAAGCAGTACAAGGCCTCTAGACCCAGCACATCGAGAGCGTCGAGCGGCTGATCGAGTGGCTGCCGCGGACGGCGCCCGAGGACGACC
>DASXGQ010000219.1:0-10196 GCA_036488995.1 Caulobacteraceae bacterium | reverse complement strand
GCTCGACCGCCAGCCGCCGCTGGAGATGAACGGGCGGGGAGCGGCGGATTTCCGGCTCTCGCTGAACCATCCGGGAGACGGCTGCTATCACCCGTGCGCGGAAGCCTGGCCCGCAGATGACGTAGCGGTGGGCGACGTCGCCGTTCATCGCGGGTGGGCGCGCAGTCGCCTCTACGAGGAAACCAGGCGAGACGTCTTCGTCTACACGCCGGCCGGCTGTGACCCGGGCCGGCCGCTGAACGTCATCGTGTTCAACGATGGGGTCGGCTACCTCTCGCGGCAGGGGCCAGTCAGGGCGACCCGGGTTCTCGACACCCTGCATGCGCGTGGCGAGATCGCGCCGACCGCCGCCGTGTTCGTCAATCCCGGCAGCCGCCGCGACGACGCCGAGCCTGACTGGGAGCAGCGGCGGCGCGAATATGATCCGCTCACGGAGACCTACGGCCGCTTCCTGCTGGAAGAGCTGCTGCCGTTCGTCGAGGAGAGCGGGGGCCTGAGGTTCACCGACGATCCGGCCGGCCGGACGATCTGCGGGATCTGCAGCGGCGGCATCTGCGCCTTCACAGTGGCCTGGTTCAATCCGGACCGCTTCGGGCGGGTGCTCAGCCACTGCGGCTCGTTCGTCAACATCGACGGCGGCCACAACTATCCGTTCCTGGTGCGCTCGACCCCGCGCAAGCCGATCCGCGTCTTCATCCAGAGTGGCGAGAATGACGGGCGCAACGTCTACGGCCATTGGCCGATGGCCAATCAGGTCATGGCCGACGCCCTGGCGTTCGCCGGTTATGACGTCCGCTTTGAATTCGGCACGGGCGGCCACACCTTGCGGCACGGCGGCGCACTCTTCGCCGACACCCTGCGCTGGATGTTCCGCCCGCGCGGCTGATCGGCTCAGCTCTCCTCGCGAGAACCCCGCCGCAGACGGGCGGCGAGGCTTGAGGTGTCCCAGCGCCGCCCGCCCATGGCCTGGACCTCGGCGTAGAACTGATCGACCAGGGCGGTGACCTCCAGGCGCGAGCCGTTGGAGCGTCCCTCGTCCAGGACCAGGCCTAGGTCCTTGCGCATCCAGTCCACGGCGAAACCGAACTCGAACTCGCCGCGAGCCATGGTCGCCCAGCGGTTGTCCATCTGCCAGGACTGCGCAGCGCCCTTGGATATGGCGTCGTAGACCTTCGCCGGATCGAGGCCGGCGCGGTCCACGAAGGCGACCGCTTCGGCCAGACCCTGGACGACGCCGGCGATGCAGATCTGGTTGGCCATCTTGGTCAACTGGCCCGAGCCGGCTTCGCCCATATGCGCCATGGCCTTGGCGTAGGCGCCGATCACCGCGCTCGCCCTCTCCACCGCCGAAGCCTCGCCGCCGATCATGATCGAGAGCTGACCGGCCTTGGCGCCGGCTTCGCCGCCCGACACCGGCGCGTCGAGAAAGGCGCACCCCTTCGCCTGAGTCAGGACCGCCATCTCGCGGGCCAGCTTGGCGGACGTCGTCGTGTGGTCGACGATCACCGCGCCCGAGGGCAAGACCTCGAGCGCCTCGGCCACGACGCCTCGGACGTCGTCGTCATTGCCCACGCACAGGGCCAGGAGTTCGCGATCCTTGGCCGCTTCCCGGACCGTGCCCTTTGGCGCGCCCCGATTCGCGTTGGCCCAGGCTTCCGCCTTTTGCGGCGACCGGTTGAAGACGGTCATCTCGTGCCCGGCCGCGGCGAGATGTCCCGCCATCGGTCCGCCCATCACGCCGAGCCCGATAAAACCCACCTTCATATCAGATCCTTCCTATCCGCAGCGCCGTCAGGCTCCGCCAGAATGCTGTGACGCGATCTTGCGCTGGGGCCTGCATTGGCCCCAAATCCGCTCTTGAGGACAGGGGCGCCAGACTTGTCGAGCCTGATCGATTCGTGACCCAGCACATACCCACCCGACAGCTGCGATTCTTCCTCACCGCGCCCTCCCCTTGCCCGTATCTGCCCGGCCGTGAGGAACGGAAGGTCTTCGCGCATCTGCCCATGCTGGACGGGCCGATCGTTCATGATTCGCTGACCCAGGGCGGCTTCAGGCGATCGCAGAACATCGCCTACCGTCCCGCCTGCGAAGGCTGCTCGGCCTGCGTCTCCGCGCGCCTGCCGGTGGGCGACTATGTCTTCTCCCGCTCCGAGCGGCGGATCCTTGCCCGCAACGCCGGATCGCGCCGCCACGTCGTGGAGGCGGAAGCCACGCGCGAGCAGTTCGACCTGCTTCGCCGCTACCTGCTCTCGCGGCACGCCGGCGGCGGCATGGCGGACATGACCTGGTCGGACTACGTCGCCATGGTCGAGGACACGGCCGTTCGCACGCACCTGGTGGAGTATCGCACGACCCCAGATGATGGCGGACCTGGCGCGCTCATCGCCTGCGCCCTTGTCGATCGGCTCTGCGACGGGCTCTCCCTCGTCTACAGCTTCTTCGATCCCTCCACCGCCAGGGACAGTCCCGGATCGTTCATGATCCTGGATCATCTGGTCCAGGCCTCCGCCCTGAGGCTGCCCTACGTCTATCTGGGCTACTGGGTCCGCGGGAGCCGCAAGATGGACTACAAGGCTCGTTTCTCGCCGCTCGAGATCCTCGATCCCGGAGGCTGGCGCCTGCTCTCGGCGCGTGACCTCGCCGAATCCGCCAACGCCGAAGACCCCGCCTCGTGAACGGTCCGGACCTCAGGTCGGCGGCGGATATCGGTCCGATCTCCGAACTACTGGACATCATGCAGCGGCTGCGAGACCGCGATGGCGGGTGCCCGTGGGACGTCGAGCAAACCTTCGAGACGATTGCGCCCTACACCATCGAGGAGGCCTACGAGGTCGCCGACGCCATCGCCCGCGGGTCGATGGAAGACCTCGTGGACGAACTCGGCGACCTGCTCTTCCAGGTGGTGTTCCACGCCCAGATGGCCCGTGAGACGGGCGCCTTCGATTTCGCCGACGTGGCTCGTGCGGTCGTCGCCAAGATGATCCGGCGCCACCCTCACGTCTTTGGCGACGCCGAGGTGCGCACGGCGGAGGAACAGACAGCCGCGTGGGAGGAGACCAAGGCCCACGAGCGATCGGCCCGGGCCCATCAGAGCGTGCTCGACGGCGTGGCGATTGGCCTCCCCGCCCTCACCCGCGCGCTAAAGCTGTCGCGGCGCGCAGCAAGGGTCGGGTTCGTGTGGCCCTCCGCCCGTGAGGTGGTCGCCAAGCTTCACGAGGAGGTGGCCGAGCTCGAGGCCGAGCTGGACCGCGGAGATCGCGAGAAGGCGCGCCAGGAACTGGGCGACGTCTTGTTCGTCTGCGCCAACCTCGCCCGTGAACTGGATGTCGATCCCGAGGCCGCGTTGCGCGAGACGAATGACAAGTTCGTCCGCCGCTTCAGCTACATCGAGCGGGCGCTGGCCGAGGCTGGTTCGTCCCCAGAGACCTCGAATCTCGAGGAGATGGACGCCCTATGGAACAGGGCGAAGGCGAACGAACGCGGCGCCGCCTGATCCCTGCGCAACGCAGCCTGCGCTTTACGGCGGCCAAATGATTGCGCCGCTTTCGCATTGCTGCGCCGATTTTACGATTGCTTTATATTCTTGGCGCCGGAGCGTCGGCGCGCCTTTACGGCTGCAAGGTCTAGATAGCCCATCCTCTGACTAGGGGCTTTTCGTGGACGATCTCATTTATCTTGCCCTTGGCGGCGCCATGTTCATCGCCTTTGGCGTTTACGCCCGCCTTCTGAGGCGTCTGTAGAGCCATGATCGTCGGCCTGATCTACGCCATCGCTGCAGTCGGCATCGCGATCTACATGGTTACGGCGCTGGTGCGCCCAGACAAGTTCTGACGGGACCTCCAACATGAACTTCCAAGGGTGGGCGGAGATCGCCTTCACCATCGGCTTGGCCGTTGTTCTCGGCTGGCCGATCGGAATCTACATGGCCCGCGTCTGGCAGGGCGAATCCACGTGGCTCGACATCGTCCTGCGACCCGTCGAGCGGTCGCTGTATAGGGCTGCAGGGGTCGACGCGGAGCGCGGCCAGGGCTGGATGTCCTATGCAACCGCCTTTCTGGCGTTCAACGCGGCCGGATTCTTCGTTCTCTACGCCATCCTGCGCCTGCAGGGCGTGCTGCCGCTCAATCCGATGCACTTTGCGGGGATGTCGCCGCACCTGGCGTTCAACACCGCCGTCAGCTTCGTCACGAACACCAACTGGCAGTCCTATGGCGGCGAGTCGACGGCCTCCAATTTCTCGCAGATGGCCGGGCTGACGGTGCAGAACTTCGCCTCGGCCGCCGCCGGCATCGCCGTGGCCGCCGCCCTCGCTCGGGCCTTCGCCGCCAACCGCGGCTCGGTCATCGGCAACTTCTGGGTCGATCTGACTCGCGTGACCCTCTACGTGCTCCTGCCCATCGCGATCGTCTTCGCCATCGTCCTGGTCGGCCTGGGCATTCCCCAGACCCTCGCCATGCACGTGGACGCAGTGACCCTGGAAGGCGCCAAGCAGGGCATCTCCGTGGGTCCGGTGGCCAGTCAGGAGATCATCAAGCAGCTCGGCACCAACGGTGGCGGCTTCTTCAACGCCAACTCCGCCCATCCATTCGAAAACCCGAACGCCTGGACGAACCTCATCGAAGAAGTGGCGATGAACGCCGTCAGCTTCGGCTGCGTCATCGCCTTCGGCATCGTCGCCATGGCCCGCAAGGAAGCGCGCGCCCTGGTCGCGGCCATGATCGTGCTGCTGGCCGGGGCTGCGGCGGTAATCTACGCCAGCGAGACCCTGCGCACGCCGGCGCTTGTAAACGCCGTTCACGTGGTCGCCTCTCCGAACATGGAGGGCAAGGAAGTGCGGTTCGGCGCGCCGTCCGCCGCAGTGTGGACGGCGATGACTACGGGCGCCTCGGACGGCGGCGTCAACTCCGCCATCGAAAGCTTCACACCGATCGGCGGCGGCATGGCCCTTTTCATGATCAAGCTGGGCGAGATCCTGCCTGGCGGCGTCGGTTCGGGTCTCTACGGGATCGTGGTGATGGCGGTGATCGCCGTCTTCGTGGCCGGGCTGATGGTGGGGCGGACGCCCGAGTACCTTGGCAAGAAGATCGAGGCGCGCGAGGTGAAGTACGCGGTTCTCTCGACCCTGATCCTGCCCGCGTCCATCCTCGGTTTTGCCGCGGTGGCCGCCGTGCTGCCGGCCGCACTCAAGACGGTTTCGGCCAGCGGACCCCACGGCCTTACCGAGATCCTCTACGCCTACTCCTCGGCGGTGGGGAACAACGGCTCGGCGTTCGCCGGACTGACCGCCAGCACGCCGTGGTGGGACACAACCCTTGCGCTTGCCATGGGGCTGGGCCGCTTCGCCTACGCCGTGCCTGTCCTCGCCTTGGCGGGGGCGGTGGTCGCAAAGCCGAAGCTTGCCCCCACGGCCGGAACGCTGCCCACCAGCGGCCTTCAGTTCGTCGGTCTGCTGCTCGGCGTCATCCTTATCCTTGGGGGGCTTCAGTACTTTCCGCCCCTCGCCCTGGGCCCGGTGGTTGAGCACTTCCAAATGCTCCACGCGATCGGCCGTTGATTTCTGAGGCGAGCATCTTCCATGCCCTCCATCATCGCCATCTCCGGAGCCCAGTCGGGGATCCTCAGCCGCGCGGCGCGTGACGCGTTCGTCAAGCTCGATCCCCGAAAGCTCACCGGAAATCCCGTCATCCTCGCCACGGAAGTGGTCGCGGTCCTGGCCACCATCTCGATGGTCGCCGCGATTGCCTCCGGCAAGCCGTTCGGTTTCCCCCTCCAGTTGGCGCTGTGGCTCTGGGCCACCGTGCTGTTCGCCAACCTCGCCGAAAGCGTCGCCGAGGGCCGCGGCAAGGCGGCCGCCGACAGCCTGCGGGCTGCGCGGGTGGACACAAAGGCCAAGCTGGTCGTCGACGAGTCTGCAGGAACCGTCGTCCCCACGCCCGCGAGCCGACTGGTCCCGGGCCAGGTCGTACTGGTGGAAGCCGGCGACATGATCCCCGCCGACGGCGAGATCATCGAGGGCGTGGCGAGCGTCAACGAGGCGGCCATTACTGGCGAGAGCGCCCCGGTCATCCGCGAGTCGGGCGGCGATCGCTCGGCGGTGACCGGGGGCACGACTGTCGTCTCGGACTGGATCAAGGTCCGTGTGACCGCCGGCGCCGGTTCCAGCTTCCTCGACCGCATGATCGCCATGGTCGAAGGCGCGGACCGTCGCAAGACGCCCAACGAGATCGCCCTGGCCGTGCTGCTGGCTGGCCTCACCCTCGTCTTCCTCATCGTCGTGGTCACCCTCGTCGGCCTCGGCCGCTATTCCGGCGTGAACCTCGACCCGGTGGTTCTGGGCGCGCTCTTCATCTGCCTGATCCCCACCACGATCGGCGGCCTTCTGTCGGCCGTCGGCATTGCGGGCATGGACCGGCTGCTGAAGTTCAACGTCCTCGCCACTTCCGGCCGCGCCGTCGAGGCCGCCGGGGACGTCGACACCCTGCTGCTCGACAAGACGGGGACCATCACCTTCGGCAACCGCATGGCGACTGAGGTCATCCCCGCCCCCGGCGTGGCCCCGCAGGCGGCGATGCGCGCCGCCCTGATGGCTTCGCTGGCCGACGAGACGCCCGAAGGGCGCTCGATCCTCGAACTTGCGCGCGAGAACGGGATCACCGCCGAGGCGCCCGCAGGCGCCAAGGCCATTCCGTTCAGCGCCACCACGCGCCTGTCAGGCCTGGAGGTCGATGGGCGCAGCTGGCGCAAGGGGGCGGTCGACGCCGTCCTTCGCCACCTCGGCATGGAGCGCAGCTTTCTTCCGCATGACGTGGAGAGCTCTGTCGAGCGCATCGCCCGCTCGGGCGGCACGCCCCTGGCGGTATCCGAAGGCGACCGGCTGGTCGGCGTCATCCACCTCAAGGACGTGGTGAAGCCGGGGGTGAAGGAGCGTTTCGCAGACCTACGGCGCATGGGCGTGCGCACAGTGATGATCACCGGCGACAACCCGGTCACCGCCGCCTCCATCGCCTCGGAAGCTGGCGTCGACGACTTCCTTTCGGAGGCGACGCCCGAGGACAAGCTGCGGATGATCCGCGAAGAGCAGGGCAAGGGACGTCTGGTCGCGATGTGCGGCGACGGCGCCAACGACGCCCCCGCCCTGGCTCAGGCGGATGTCGGCGTGGCCATGCAGACCGGCACCCAGGCTGCGCGGGAGGCCGGCAACATGGTCGATCTCGACAGCGATCCGACCAAGGTCATCGAGATCGTCGAAGTCGGCAAGCAGATGCTGATCACCCGCGGCGCCCTCACCACCTTCTCGATCGCCAACGACGTGGCGAAGTACTTCGCCATCATCCCGGCCATCTTCGTCGTGTCCCTGCCGGCGCTCGGCGCGCTCAACGTGATGCGTCTGTCAAACCCGCAGAGCGCGATCCTGTCGGCCGTGATCTTCAACGCCCTGATCATCGTCGCCCTGATCCCGCTCGCCCTGCGCGGGGTGAAGTACCGGCCGATCGGCGCCCAGGCGCTGCTCACGCGGAATCTGCTGATCTATGGCCTGGGCGGCATCGTCGCCCCCTTCATCGGGATCAAGGCCATCGACATTCTCATCTCAACCCTGCGTCTCGCCTGAGGGGCTCGCCATGCTCTCCCAACTGCGCGCAAGCCTCGTCAGCATCGTCTTCTTCGTGGTGCTCACCGGTCTGCTCTACCCCCTGGCGATTACCGGGATCGGCCAGATCGTCTTCCCGCACCAGGCCAACGGCAGCCTGGTCAGGACCGGCGGCAAGATCGTCGGCTCAGCACTGATCGCCCAAGCGTTCACGGGTCCGGGCTATCTGCATCCCCGCGGATCTTCGGCCGGGAATGGGTACGACGCGACCAATTCGTCGGCCAGCAACCTCGGCCCGATGGACCCCAAGCTGCGGGACCGCATCGCCAAGGACGCCTCGGCCCTGAGCGCGGAGAACCCCAATGCGGCGATCCCCGCCGACGCCGTGACGCAATCGGGCTCCGGGCTCGACCCCGACATCTCGCCGGAATACGCGGCGTTCCAGACGCCTCGGATCGCAAAGGCGCGGAACCTGCCTCTCTCCACGGTGCAGGCGGTCATCGACCGCAACACCCACGGACCGACCCTGGGCTTCCTTGGGCAGCCATACGTCAACGTGCTGGCGGTGAACCTAACCCTGGACGGTCACTGACCCGGTTTCGACCCGGCTCGAACCGGACACGCCGAAGGCGCAGGTGTATATCGGCATGACGCAGACGTTCTGACGGAAACCCGGTTGCCCCTCGCGGACGATCCCAGACGCCCAGATCCAGAGGCCCTGCTCGCCAATGCGAAGCGCGAGGATCGCGGGCAACTGCGTGTGTTTCTCGGCATGGCGCCGGGGGTCGGCAAGACGTTCGAGATGCTCAACTCGGCGCAGCGGCGAAAAGCCGAGGGCGTCGACGTCGTCGTCGGCGTGGTCGAGACCCACGGTCGAAAAGAAACAGAGACCCTGACAGAGGGCCTCGAGACCCTGCCGCGGAAGCCCGTCGAATATCGTGGGCGCACCCTGCTCGAATTCGACATCGACGCCGCCCTCGCCCGACGTCCCCAGCTGCTCATTGTCGACGAATACGCCCACTCCAACGCACCCGGCTCACGGCACCCCAAGCGGTGGCAGGACGTGGAGGAATTGCTCGTCGCGGGCATCGATGTGTGGACAACGCTGAACGTCCAGCATCTCGAGAGCCTGGTGGACGTCGTGTGGCGGATCACCGGGGTCAGGGTTCGCGAGACGGTCCCGGATCAGGCCCTGACCCGGGCCGACGAAATCGAGATGATCGACCTGACGCCCGAGGAGCTGCGGGAGCGGCTCGCCGCGGGCAAGGTCTATGTGCCGGAGACGGCGCGCCTGGCGTCGGACCGCTTCTTCAAGGCCGAGAACCTCACCGCCCTGCGCGAGATGGCGTTGAGACGCGCCGCCCAGAAGGTGGACGACGAACTCGTCGGCCACATGCGTCGCCACGGAATCGAAGGTCCATGGGCGGCGGGCGAGCGCATCCTGGTCCTTATCGGGGGCGAGCCGTTCGGGGGCGCGCTTGTTCGCGCCGGTCGCCGGCTCTCGGACCTGATGATGGATGCGCCGTGGACCGTCATGCACGTGGAGCGGCCCAATCGCCCCCCGACGCCCGCCCAGGGGCAATACACGGCCGCGGCGCTGAAACTGGCCGAACAGGTCGGCGGACGCGTCGTGACCGTGACGGGGGACGATCTGCTGCAGACCGTCCTCGAGTACGCCGCGCGCAACAACATCACCCAAATCGTCATCGGCCGAAGCCCGCCGTCCCGCGGTCGACCCCGCGGGTTCCGCCTCACGTTTTCGCGCTCGCTGGCCCACGCCCTCCTCGACCACACCACGGGCGCGGCGCTGCACATCGTCACCGATGCGGCCGGAAGCGAGACCCACGTCGCGAACCTTCTCCCTCGCCTGCCCCGGCGAACCGATTGGAGGGGTTATGCAGCGGGTACTGCGATGGTCCTCCTCTCCACCATCGTCGCGGCGGGAGCGGACCGGTGGATGGCCAACGCGAACCTGGCCATGATCTTCCTGCCGAGCGTGCTCATTGCCGGCGGCGCGTTCGGGTTCGGCGCGGGGCTGGCCACGGCGGCCCTTTCCGCCGTCAGCTACAACTTCTTCTTCCTCGAGCCCCGTCTCAGCTTCCGGATCGGTCATTTCGCCGACCTGATCACCTTTGCGGTGTTCTTCGCCGTCGCCATCACCACCGGCTTCCTGACCGGTCGCGTGCGCGACCAGGCGCGGATGGCGTCGCGCCGCGCGTCGGTCGTGGCCTCCCTTCTTGCCGCCAGCCGACGCCTTTCGAGCGTCTCCACTCGCGCGGACGCGGCCCAGGCGCTCGCTGAGCAGGCCGCAGCCACCGTCGGAGGGTCGGCCATGGTTCTGCTTCCAGAGGACGGCGATCTGCGCGCCGCCGCCGGATCGCCGTCCCTTGAAGCGCTCGGCCCCGGCGCCATGACCGCGGCGCGCTGGGCGTGGGAGAAGGGCGAAGCCGCCGGGGCCGGGACCGGCACCCTACCCCAGCTCGAATGGACGTTCTGGCCGCTTCAGGGCCTGCGCGGGCGCGCGGGGGTCGCGGGCGTCACCCATTCGCCGCTGAAGACTGGCGACACGGGGGAGGAGCGCCTGCTGCTCTCCCTGTTCGACCAG
>DASXGQ010000185.1:0-48183 GCA_036488995.1 Caulobacteraceae bacterium | reverse complement strand
AGCGACGTCGGAAGCAAAGACCTCCGGAGCATGGGGGTTGTCGATGAAAGTCACTTTGGGCGTATCCGGCATTTCTCAAATATCCATGGCCGATCCGGAGCGCCGGGTTTGGCACTCTAAGGACGGAATAATCTGGACTATTTGGGGCGATTCGCGCGCCGACGCTTCGCCGCCAGCTTCCTCGCCTTCTGCTTAAGCGTGCGCGCTTTCACCAGTCCGCCGATAAGTGAGGCGCTTGCCGCCGATCCCGCGCAGTAGCTCGTCAGAGCGCATGGTGTCGTCAACGCTGTTGGCGATGCGGTTCGTGTATCTGAAGTCGAACTCGACCAGATAGCGTTGAAGGTGCTGCGATCCGCAGTGCTGATAGACGCCGGTCATGCCGCGCTTGAAGATGCCGAAGAACCCTTCGACGGTGTTCGTGGTGATCGAGTGATCCTGACGGCGGACATATTCGTCCTTGGAGTGATTGACCGACTGGTGATCCATGAAGGAGCGGCCAGGACGGATGTAGTGCTTGGCTTCGTCGGTCATGAGGCGCGTGTCGTGCCTCACGTTGGCGAACAGGATCGGCTCAATCGTGGTGAGCTTGAAGTCGGTGACGACCATAGAGCGGGCGCGGCCCGTGGAGCGATCCACCAGCGTCAGCACCTTGTTCATCGACGTGCTGGCGAGCTTGGTGGGCTTCACGTCCGGGTTCTTGCCGATGAAGGTCTCATCGACTTCCACGACGCCGCCGTTGCCGCCGAACTTGGTGGTGTCGGGCGACACCATCGCCTCGCGCAGACGGTGGCACATGAACCACGCGGTCTTGTAGGTCACACCAAGCGTACGATGCAGTTGGTGGGCTGAGATGCCCTTCTTGCTGGAGGCCATGAGGTAGCTGGCGAGCAGCCACTTGTTCAGCGGGACCTTGGAATCCTCGAACACGGTCCCGACCGTCACCGAGAACTGCTTGCGGCAAGCGTTGCACTGATAAGCGCCGACGCGGGCCTTCTTGCCTTCGCCACTGATCGCAGTGGCCTGATCCACGACGCCGCAGTGCGGGCAGATCGGACCATGCGGCCAGCGGGTGGCTTCCAGATGCTCGCGGGCCTTGTCTGCGTCAGCGAAGATGGGGTCGGTGAGGTTCATGACGTTGGAATCCTTCAGTGATCCCAACCTACGCCATTAGAAATGCTTTGTCACGTATATAATGTCCAGGAAACTTGACATTCGTGGGCGGCGATGACAAGTTTCCTTGTCTCTCGGACGAGGCGACGAACCCATGCCCAGCCGCCGACAAGTCGCGTTCATCAGTTCCGTCGCGGTCGCCGTCGCCGGCGCCATCGTCATCTGGTTCGGTGCGGCGGCGATCGTAACAGCCGTCTTCGCTCGCGATGTGCAGGCGGCGGCGCCCTGGCTGGAGGTGGGCAAATTCGCGAGCCTTGCGTGGGTGGCGGCGATCGGTTGGATGTTCGCTTGGCGCCGGCTCGACGAGATGGGACGGGAAACGCGCAAGTTCTCCTGGTTCGTCGGGTCTACCGCGGCCATCCTGGTGACCGCGCCGATCATGCTGTTCTGGCTCGTGAATGGTGGCGCGTTTCTCGCCCAGCATCTGCGCCGCGGCACGCCCGGCGCCTACTTCGCCCTGGGGTGGGGCGGACTCGTCGTCGCCCAGCTGTTTTGCGCCTTGATCGCGCGGGCCGGGTGGTGGGCGATGAAGCGCTAGCGCGGCGGCCGCCTATGAAGAACCACCTCCGCGTGCTGCGCGCCGAGCGTGATTGGAGCCAGGCTGAGCTCGCCGAGCGCCTGGATGTGTCTCGCCAGAGCGTCAACGCCATCGAGACCGGCAAGTACGATCCCAGCCTTCCGCTCGCCTTCAAGATCGCCCGGCTTTTCGGCCAGTCGATCGAGGCGATCTTCGAAGAGGAATAGGGCGCAGAGCCTACCGGCCGAGTTGGGCGATCGCACTCCGCAGCGGCGCGTCGGATACCTGCAGAATGCCGTGGTAGGGCTCGCTCAATTCCAGAATCAGGAAGATGGCGCCCGCGAACGAGAGCGAGCCAAGGAAGAGCGCCGCAGCCACGGTCGGGTTGAAGCGAGAAAGCAGTCCGAACCCAAGAAACAGAACTGAGAGCCAGAAGGTTAACACCACCAGAAACGGCCAGGGAAGTTGGTTGCCTGAACTCTCAAACATCAACAACCGTGATTTCCCAATACTATCAGCTAAACCGAAGGCGTGGCTCTTCAACTCTTTCTGCATGTCGTTCTTCGGGGTGAGGGTGGCCAGCTGTACCCGATGTGTCCGGCTTAGGTTTTTGACTGTAGCCGAATTCATGTTCTCGGTGTGGACGCCGGTCGGCGACCAGATCGCGTCATGCATTCGCCGGATGTCCTGATCCAATCCGTCGCGCAACGCCTGGGCGTCGGGCCCGTAGAGCGCGAGAGTCTGGTCGAGCAGGATGATGTCGGCCGACAGAGACGCCAGTTCGCCGGCCTGCCGATCGTGCGACGTGTTCGCCGACGCCACGAGCAGGCCAAGCACCAACGCGGACATCGTGGCGACAAGACCCATGACCAGCTTCACGACGTCCTTGGTGTCTCCATCGAGATGCCGCTCGTGCAATCTGCCGTGAAGGAACAGTCCAAGGAGCGCCGCGCCATAGGTACAGGCCAGCATGACGGCGGCGATAGCGAGCGACCCCATATTGCATATCCCCCGAGGCCGCCGCGGGAAGCCCGAGCGCCGTCCAGGTCAAAGATGGCCGCACTCGGCCGAGGCTGGCGAAGTCAGTAGAACATGCCGCCCCTGCCCGACGGCATCGGTCGAAACACCTATTGCCTAGGGCTATTTCCCGCGTCGTTTATTCGTCAGGCCGACCCTGATGGCGTTAAGCTCTGGCGCGGACGGCTGCTCAAGGCGGGCTTGATTGGAGGGGCGCCGTGACCACCAACACCGTCCATCCTACGCCAGCGCGACGGGTTCTCGCGTCCACGCCGGTTCGGTTCCTCGTCTTTTCGACAGCGCTCATCGGCGCCTACGTCGGCGCTCAGTTCGCCGTGGCCTGGGTGCGCGGACTGCTCCCCGGCGCCGACCGCGGCCTCGTGACCGCATCGGGCTGGGGGCTCAGTTGCGTCCTGCTGCTTCTGTTCTATGGCGCGCTGGTGCGCGTGTTCGAGCGCCGCAGCCCCTCCGAGCTGGCGCTGAGGCCGGGCGCAGGTCTGGCGTTCGCGGGAGCGGCCGGCGGCTTTCTGCTGTTCGCCCTGGTGCTGGCGGCGCTCTTCGCGTTGGGGCTCGCCCGCTGGAGCGGCGGCGGCGACGCCGCCCAGGTCGCCGCCATGGCCGTCGCGGCCGCCTTCGCCGCGGTGGGCGAGGAACTCGCCATCCGCGGCGGCGTGTTCCGCGTGCTCGAGGAGGGCCTGGGCTCGCTCGCGGCGCTCGTGCTCTCCGCCTCGCTGTTCGGCCTCCTGCACGCCGGGAATGAGGGCGCGACGCCAGTTTCGACCGCCGCGATCGCGATCGAGGCGGGACTGCTCCTGGGCGCCGCCTACATGGCGACGCGCAACCTCTGGCTTCCGATCGGCCTGCATTTCGGCTGGAATTTCACCGAAGGCGGCGTCTTCGGCGCCGCCGTCTCAGGCGGCCGCTCGCACGGCGTCTGGCCGGTCTCGATCCGCGGACCCGAGCTCCTGAGCGGCGGCGGCTTCGGCCCTGAAGCTTCGATCGTGGCCGTGGCCATCAGCCTCCTGGCCACCCTCTCGCTGATAGTTGTCGCCGTCGGCCGCGGCGAATGGAGGCCGCTGCGCCTGCGCCTATGGACCGCCTGATCGGCGATCACGGCCACGCTTGGATTGCGCGCCTGGCCCGGAATCCGCCGTCCAGTCCCGTCCGCTTGTGGGAACCGCGGACATGCGTTCCACTTCTGAAATCCTCGGGTGGCAGAGGCGGGGGGCGTGGCGCGCGCGAGCCCGTAGTCAAACCATGAATATCGCATACATCTCTGCGCTATCGGCGCTCGGCGGATCATTGATCGGCGGCATGGTTACGGGCGTCACGGCCTGGATGAGCCAGCGAGCTCAAACCAGGGTTGCCCAGCAGGCCCATGAACTCTCACGGAGAGAGGGCCTCTTCGCGGATTTCATTGTCGCGGCGTCGAAAGTATATAGTGAGGGGATTCGTAGCAACGAGCCTCAAGTCGAAGATCTGATTGCCCTATACGCGATGATACGCAGGATGCGCATGCGGTGTTTGCCGCGAACCGTCGCCTGCGCCGAGCAGGTCGCCGAAAGAACGATCGGGACTTATTTCGAGCCGAACAAGACGACTGCCGAAATATACGAGCTCATCAAAAGCAGGAAGTGGCTAGACCCGTTGGAGGAGTTTGGCGAAGCTGCGCGGGAGGAGCTCGAGGGCCTCAGTTCCGTGTTATCGGCCGACGGCCGCTCTAGCCAAAGGTGAATACGAAGGCCTGCGCGCCCGGGTCGAGGAACTCGATCTCGAATGTCCTGTCCGCCACCGGACGGCTCTGACGGACGAGCTGGTAGAGACGCGGGGTGTCCAGGCGGCCCACCCCCTGCTCATCGGTGTCGAAACCATGGTCGGCGCCTGGGGCGGCTGCGTCGATGCGCACGCGGAAGCGGACCACATGGCCGTCCGCCGGCGGCGCCAGGACAAGGTTGAGGTCGCGGGCGTGGAACCGGAAGGCGATAGCGCCGGAAGCGCCGACGAGTGTGGTGAATTCGCCGGCCGCGTTCCACTCGCCGGAGAGGCTCCAATGGTTGAGCGCGAGCCGGCCGGGCGCCCGGTAGAGAGCGGTGACATCCTGCTTGAGGCCGCCGGCAGGTTCGAAACCCACAGCCTTCGCATAGCCGACGTAGGTCTCGGGCGAGCGCTCATCATTCCAGTCGGGCGACGCCTGCCAGCCGGTTCCAGCAATCGGGCTGATCGGGTCGGTGACCGGGGTCTTCCGCGCTTCTGAGAGCAGGGCCTGGATGGCTCGCTCGGAGTCTTCGTAGCCTCCCTCGCCCAGAGCCTTGCGCCGGATGCGGCCATCGGCGCCGACGAAATAGAACGCCGGCCACGCTGAATTGCCGAACGCGCGCCAGATCCTGAAATCGTTGTCGAGCACGACGGGATAGGCGACGCCCAGGTCGGCCAGCGCGCGCCGCACATTGGCGACATCGTGCTCGAAACCGAACTCCGGCGCGTGCACGCCGATCACCACCAGGCCCCGATCCCGGTACTTCTTCGCCCAGGCGCGCACATAGGGCAAAGGACGCAGGCTATTGATGCAGGAATAGGTCCAGAAGTTCACCAGGACGACCTTCCCGCGAAGATCGGCGACTGTCAGAGGCGGCGAGTTCAGCCACGTCTCACTTCCTGGGTGAGGAGGCGCTGCGATCGCCATGAGGGGCGCCGAGAGCATCGCCGGATTCTGAGCTTTCGACCGCGAAGCGTTACAGCCGAGCAGCGCCGGCGCAGCGACAATCGCCGCCGCGCCGGCCGAGACTGCGAGCGCCGAGCGTCTCGATCGCCACATCTGCTCCGGCCTGAAGAGGTTCGAGGACATGCGGCTTCCTCGTTTGTTGCGAGACTTCAGCTCACGTCCGGCCAGACGACAAGTGGGCGTGGGATTTCGCGGGGCGGGGGCGTGACGCGCGGCCAGCCGATCAGGATCGGCGCGACAGCCTCGAAGCTCCATGGGACGCCCACCTCGGCCGCGCCTTCTTCCGATTGCAGCCAGGGTAGGGGGGCGCCAACCCAGCAGGCTCCCAGGCCGCGGCCATGAGCTGACAGCATGAGGTTCTGCGCGGCCCGACAGCAGTCCCAATCGGTCTGTGGGAGGTCGCGAGCTGCGCAGACAATGATCAACGTCGGGGCGTCCCAGAACGCCTTGAAGTCCGGGTTGTCGATCCAGTTCGATCCTCCGCCGGGCGGCCTGTGGGCTGCGGCGAAGGCCTTGGCGCGATCGCCCAGGTCCGCCAGCCGATCGCGCCCCTCCACCACGACGAAGGCCCAGCGTTGGGCGTCGCGAATGGTGGGCGGCGGCGCCTGAGCCGCGTCCCAGATGAGCGCTTCGATCAGGCCGCGTTCCGGCTGGCGCGCTTCATAAGCGCGGACGCTGCGACGCCCGTGGATGGCCTCGAGTAGGTCCATGCCTGCCTCCTCGCGCTGGAGCTTACGCTCAGTTCGAGGCTCGGGGCAGAGTCTGCTATGAAGAAATGGGTATCGTATCGCGTCCCCGAAACTTCACATGTTCCGATATTCTTTGAACATCTAGGACCGGCGAAGCCGGCCCTCAGAGATTGGGAGGATGGCTATGCAGGAGAAGCTTTCGTCCTTAGAGTCCAGGAGCCTGGCCTTGGTCCTCGCTCTTGGCGCGCTGGGCCGCCGTCTGGGAGTTACGCCCCGCCGCGCCGAGCGAGCCGGCGCCATCTACGACCCGCACGCCCAGCAGTGGGATCGCAACTACGCCGAGCGCTATTCGGAGTGGGCCGCGCGCTGGTGCGTGGACAGCCGACGCCGGAACAACGCCGGCGCGGGCGCCGTGATCGGCGGCGTCATGGGCGCAATCATCGGTTCCAGCGTGGCCGGTTCGGGCAACCGCGGGGCAGGCGCCGTGGCCGGCGGCGCACTGGGCGCAATGACAGGCGCGGCTGTCGGCTCCAGCACGTCCGCCCCTTCCAACGCCTGCCCACCCGGCTTCGTGGTCCGCTCGGGAGCTCCGGCCTTCCGCTTCGGCGTCGGCTATACGGCGGGCGCCGTGGTCGGCCCCTCATGGTACAATCCATGGTTCTGGACCGGCGATCGCTGGGTCTATCGGCCGTACCGCTACTGGTACTGGAACAACCAGGCCTACTGGCGGCCGGGCACGCGGCATGGTCGGTGGAACTATCGTTATCGCCGCTGGTGAGGCGGACCTGCATTGCGTAATCAGGCGGGAACGTAGGTCAACCGGACCGCGTCCTCGCCGACGCGATCGCTGGCTACGAGGCGCAGGGGCGGCCTGGGGCGGGCGAAGAAGGGCGCGCCGCGACCCAGCACGATCGGGCGCAGGATGAGCCGATACTCGTCGATGAGACCAAGGTCGGTCAGGCTTCGCGCCAGATCGGGCCCGGCGACTTCGATCTCCCCGGCGTGCTCGGCCTTCAGCGCCCGTATCGCCGCCTCGAGGTGCCCCTCGACCAGCGTGGCGTTGGGACCGACCGACTTCAACGTGCGCGACACCACCCATTTCGGCAGGCGCCGCCACGCCATTGCGAAATCGCGGAAGTCCGCGCTCCACTCAGGGTCGTCTTCTTCCCAATACTTCATGATCTCGTAGACGCGGCGACCGTACAGGCTGCCGGTCAGCTCGCGCGTGCGTTCGATGAAGTGACGAAAGAGCGCGGGACCTGGCGCCATTTTCTCGTGGTCGACATAGCCGTCCAGGGACTGCGACATCTGGAAAACGAGCTTCGCCATGTTGAAAGACCTCACCCAAGGTCTTCAGCATAGCTGGAGCGGCCGCGACGCAGAAGTGAGGTCCCGGCCCCTTACCCAAGTCGCTTGGCGAGCAGGATGTCGGGTTTGCCAAGGCCGTTGGCGTCCGGGATCAGGCCGGCCAGGGTGAAACCGAGCTTCAGGTAGAAGCCGAGCGGATGGCGCGCGCGGGCTTCGATGCGCGCAAGGGCGCCCAGCAGATCGGGGAAGGGGTCGGCGCCAAACAGGCTTGTGCCGCTGAAGTCGTCGTCGGCGCCGAGGTAGAGGCTGAGCGCGCCCTCCGATTGCGCAAGCGCTTCCAGAGCTCGCACGAGCGCCGCGCCGATGCCCTGGCGTTGGCGATCCGGTTCGACCGCGATCGGATGCAGCTCGAAGGCGTGCGAGTAGGTGCGGATCAGGCCGATCCAGCCGACCAGCACATCGCCCTCGATCGCGGCCAACGCCGAGCGCCTCTCGTTTTCAAGGAAGGTCGCGACCTCGGAGCGCGCCTCCGGCAGCGTGCGCCACGTCGTCGGTTGATGCGCAAAGGCCCGTACGAGGATTGCGGCGGCGGCCTCGCGCTGCGCCGCGGAGAGCTGCTCGAAGCGCACGATCTGGAGCGCCATGTTTCCCCTGTTCCGCGAGCTCAGCGACCGCGTCTGTCACTTTCTTTCGGCCTACTCAGCCAGGCCGTCGAAGCGGCTACGCCAGATGGCGGTGGAGATGCACTACGCCGCGGCGAGGGACGCCGACGTGCGTCGCCTGCTGCGCCGCTCGCTCGACCATAACATCGCCGGTCTCGCCCAGGCCTTCGCGGCCGGCCAGGCCGCCGCCGCGCTGGAGCCGGGCCTCGATCCGCAGCTGCTGGCCAACGCCGTCATGGTCTTCATCATGGGCCAGATGCACCTGGAGACGCTTGCGCCGCAGCTGATCGGAGATCCGGCCTGGCAGAGCTTCGTCAGCGGCAGGGTAGCCGCCCTGGTCGGCCTGCGCGACGAGGGCGCGCCCTAACGCGCCAGGCTTGTCAGGGGCCGGCTTGTCACTCACTAGGCCTTGGCGGAAAGCTTCCAAGCGAAGCCGCGCAGACGTCTGTGAGGGACATTGATGCAGTTTGACGACGTGATCCTCGGTCGCCGGAGCATCCGCGGTTACAAGCCCGATCCCGTTCCCAGAGCGCTGATCGAGGAAGTGATCGGCCTGGCGATGCGGGCTCCGTCGTCCATGAACACCCAGCCCTGGAACTTCTACGTCGTCACCGGCGAACCGCTGAATCGGATCCGCGCCGGGAACACCGAGAGGATGCTCGCGGGCGTGCCGCAATCGCGCGAATTCCGCACCGGCCAGCCCTTTGCAGGCATGCACCGCGACAGGCAGATCGGTGTCGCCAAGCAACTGTTCTCCGCCATGGGGATCGCCCGCGACGACAAGGACGGGCGCCAGGACTGGGTCCTCCGCGGCTTTCGCCAGTTCGACGCGCCCGTCTGCGTGATCATCACCTATGACCGCGCGCTGGACGGCAGCGACGACACCCCCTTCGATTGCGGCGCCGTGGCGACCGCCCTGGTCAATGCCGCCTGGTCTCGCGGACTGGGCGCCGTCATCAACAGCCAGGGCATCATGCAGTCGCCTGTCGTGCGCGAGCATGCCGGGATCGCCGACGACCAGGTCATCATGAAAAGCATCGCGCTGGGCTGGCCAGACGAGACCTTTCCGGCAAACGCGGTCGTGTCACAACGAAAGTCAGTCGCCGAGGCGACCGTGTTCGTCGGGTTCGCCAATTAGCCGGTTGCTCCTGAACCCGGACAGGGCCGCCGCGCCCGCCCGCTGCTCCAGCCAATTCACGACGACCGTCTGCAGCGCAATGCGGTGATCCGAGAACGGATGATCGGTGTCCATGTGGACTTCCGTTGCGTGGGGCAGCTTTTGCGAGAGCTCATGGCTGGCGGCGAAGCTGCCGTCCTCGGCGGTGATCAGCAGCACCGGGCGCGCGCCCAGCGCCGGCGCCAAGGCGGCGAAAGCCCAGCTGGGGTGGTTCATTGCCTCGTCCATCAGCGTGTCGGTGCTGGTCCCGGCCAGCGGGATCGTGTCCTCGGCGAACTCGCCTTCCTTGGCCGCTTCGCGGGCCTTGGGATCGTGGAACGCTTGGCTCGCGGGGCCGATGTTCCAGGCCGAGATCATGATCAGGCCCGCCACCGCCGGGTCGTGGGCGGTGGCGCTGGCGGCCATGTAGCCGCCCATGCTGTGGCCGGCGACGAAGAGGCGCTTTTCGTCCACGCCGAACCTAGCGGCGACTCTGGGATCGCGCAGGAAGGCGACCGCCGCGTCCGCGTCCTCGATGGCGTTGGCGAAGGAGAAGGCGCCGGGGCTGCCCCAGGCGCCGCGGTAGTGGAAGGTCAGGACATTGAAGCCTGCCCTGCGCATCGCCTGAGCCAGGTCGAGGTTCTGCTCGTTGCCGGGGAAGCCGTGCAGCAGCAGTACCGTCGGATGCGGCCCCGGGCCGCTGGCGGCGTACATGACGCCGTTCATCAGCGCGCCGTGGCTGGGCACGCGGACATACGCCATGGCGGCCGGATGAGCCTTGTCCGCCGGCGGATCGGCGATCACCGCCGCGGGTGGGGACGATTGGGCGTGCGCCGCCTGGAAGGCGAAGGCGGCCAGCATCGCGGACATCAGGGCGACTAAGGTCGGACGCACGGCGACTCCTCCAGGTTGCGGTCTCAACCTTTGCCTTCGGCGGGCCAAGTCAAGCCGCAAAGGCGCGAGGCGCCTGAGACCGCGAGGCGTGGGCGATCTCGTTCGGCTTGACCGCGCTATGACTGCACGACAGCATCGCCCCGCCATGTGTGATCTCACGTCTCCCAAACTGCCCGACTGACGCGGACTCGCACCGCGAGTCTGTCTCGTCACCGCCAGCGGACCCGCGCCGCTGAGCTGCATTTGGGCAATCTGAGACCACGATCATGACCAAAGCCAATATTCGCGGGCGAGCCGCCGGCCGGCCCGCCGCATCGGAGCTCCCCAGCGTCATCCTGCTGAACGGCACGTCGAGCGCCGGCAAATCTTCCCTCACAGGGGCGTTGCAGGCGCGTCTGTCGTTCATTCGCATGGGAATCGACGACTTCATTCATCAGCGGGCGCCGGTCGCCTGGTACGGCGCGCCCGAGGGGTTGTTCCGCGCGCCTCGCAAGGGCGGCGGCGCACTCCTCGAATATGGCTCCGAGGCCCTGAAGCTATGGCGCGCCTATCATCGGTCTGTGCGCGTCTGCGTGGAGGAGGGGCTGGGCGTGGTGGTGGACGACGCGATCATAACCCGCGAGTTGCTCGAAGACTGGGTGACGGCGCTCGCCGGTATCGATGTTTTCTTTGTCGGCGTGCACTGCGCCGCCGAAGAACTGATCCAGCGCGAGCTTGCCCGACGAGACCGCGACCTCGGCTCCGCGCTCGCCAATGTCGAGCGTGTGCACGCCCACGCAATCTATGACCTGGAAATCGATTCCACTGTCACGCCGAGTTCGGCGCTCGCCACCCAGGTCATCTCGGCGCTGGAATCGCGAAGCGGTCCCAGCGCCTTCGAGAGGCTTCGGACCGCCCTCGTTTGAGGAACAACATCAGCAACGACTTGAGGAACTCCGCGGACAGAGCAGTTGTCACCGCAATGCCGCGTTGGAGTGTGGCGGCCCAGGCCGCGCGATGCGCCAGGATCTGATGCGCGTGGCTTGATGAGTTACGGATTGAGGTCGATGTTGTGCGGGACGTCGACCGATCTCAGAGCGTCGACTTGGGGAATTCAGCGAATGTCAGACAATCTCTCGCCGCGATGGCTCGTTGAGACGAGATACGCCATCGCAATCTGCGCCGCGTTGCTCTGCGCATCGCTTGCGCATGCGGCGGACTATCCGGCAATGGCGCCGCTGGATCAGTACCTGATGGATCGCGGCGCCGAGATCGCGCTGGCGAAGAGCGCTGCGCCGCCTTCGATCTCAGACAAGGCCACTGTGCTGGTGCTCACGCGTCACGGCTACGAAACCGCGGTCAAGGGCGACAACGGATTCGTCTGCGCGGTCGAGCGGGGATGGATGGCGCAATACGACTTTTCGGAGTTCTGGAATCCCCGCCTGCGCGGGCCGCTTTGCTTCAATCCAACCGCTGTGCGGTCGATCCTGCCCTACACGATCAAGCGCACCGAGCTTGTGTTGGCGGGGCGCTCAAAGCCGCAAATGATCGCCGAGATCAGGAGTGGCATCGAAAAGCATGAGTTGCCACCGTTTGAGCCCGGAGCCTTGACCTTCATGATGTCAAAGCAGGGCTATCTGAATGATGACGCGCACAATTGGGTCCCGCACCTGATGTTCTATTTCCCGCGCGCGGCCGGCGCGACGTGGGGCGCAGACCTGCCCGGAACGCCCACGATGCTGAACCCGCAGTTTCAGGACTCGCCCGAGGCGATAAGCGTTCTGATGGTGGCGGTGACGCACTGGTCCGATGGAACGCCGGCGCCCGCGATGCGGTGAGTGCGGCGCCGCCACCCAAGGTTCAGTCCACCGGGTTGGTTCGATGGTCGTGGGTGAAGTAGATCCACATGAACATGAGGGCGGCCGCGACGATCAGCAGTGAACCGACGATGGCGCCGATCTCCTGCCGCGTCGTGACCACAAGGATGATGCCGGGTGCGAAGATCAGCACGCCGGCCACATGGACGATGCATTGCGCCCAGGTCAGCCGGGAACTCGCCAGTCTCGGATAAGCCCGGTGGATCAGGCCGTAGAGGGTCGAGGTGACGAAACCCACCAGGTTCCAGTGCGCGTGAGCGTCCAGGTATTGGAAGTTCTTGGTGATGCCCATCCAGACGCCGAACAGCATGCCGATGACAAGAAAGATCAGCCCAAGACCGATGAACACCACATGCACACGCACGTTCGCCTCCCCATGATAAACTTAGCTCCGGCAAGCTTGGCCACGACTCGGTCCACGAGTCATCTCCCCATCTACCCGTGATGCGCGGCCCTTCGCCGCCACGCGAAACGGCGTGCCCAAGAGGCAAGAGAACTTCGAGGATTCAGAAAGTCGAAGCACCTGCTACGACGCGGCGGGCGAGACGAAGGACCTCAACTTGACGCCATAGTCGCGCGCGATGATCTCGGCGGCTTTCTCGCCGATCATGATCGAGGCGGCGTTGGTGTTGCCGCTGACGATCTCGGGCATCACCGAGGCGTCGGCGACCCTGAGGCCTTCGACGCCGAGCACCTTCAGCTTCGGGTCGACCACGTCGCCGATCCGGCAGGTGCAGGCCAGGTGATAGACCGTGAGCGCGTAGTGCAGCGCCATGTTCTCGAGCAAGGCGTCGCTCGGCGGCTCGCCGGGTCGATACCCGTGCCGCCGGGCCAGGTCCGGGGGAACGATAAGCGATCCCGGCTTCGGGCGGCCTGGCCAGGCGTCGACGATGGCGAGCGCGCGCCGGATAACCGCCGTCATCACCTTGAGATCATGGGGATCGGCGAAATAGTTGAACTGGATTGCCGGCGCCCTGGCAGGGTCGGCGCTCTCGATGACGATCTCGCCTTCGCTGTGCGGGAGGACCGGGTTGGCGAAGACGATGATGTTCTCGCGTTCCGGTGCGAGAAAGGCGCCTGGATCCGGAAAGAACGCGGCAGTGTCCATCCGGAACAGCGCCTCGAGCATCTCGCGGCTGTACCCGGTGGCGAAGAAGGCGATCTGGGCATCATGGCTGTGGGCGTCCCCCAGGCCAGTGGAGCAGAAGACGACCGAGTCGTAGAGCGAAGAGGCGATGAGACCCTTGCCCGTCGCGCGCCATTCCTCCACGCGTTGCTCCGCCTCGGCCTTGAGTGCGGCCAGTTCGGGGGCGAGCGCCGCGTCCTGCGAGGGATCGGCCGGCAGCGGACCGCCCGGCGCACGCAGCGCGTCCGGTCCAAACGAAACGCCGATCTCCGCCATCGAAAGCCCGACGCCCGGCGCCTCGAAGAAGAGAGGGACCATCAGGTGATCCTTCAGGTGTTTGCCGACAAACGGCAGGTCGAGGCGGCAAGTAATATCGACGTGTTCGAGTTCGCGTCGCGGCCCGATGCCCGACAACATCAAGAGGTGCGGCGAACCGACGGCGCCAGCGCTAAGGATGACCTCGCGCCGGGCGTGCACGGTCCTTATCTCGCCCGCGGCGTCCTTGTACTCGACGCCTGTCGCCCTGATCGGTCCCGCGCCCTCGCTCAGCACCACGCGACGCGCCTGCGCGTGGGTGATGATGTCGAGGTTCGGCCGACGCTCGGCCTCGCCCTCGAGATAGGCGTGATAGGTTCCGGATCGGCGCCCGTTGCGCGTGTTGGTTTGGAACAGCGAGGCGACGCCGGTCGGGCCGCCGCGGTCGCGGCCGTTGTAGTCGCCCTGGGGGATTCCCGCGGCGACCGCAGCCTCGACGAAAGCCTGGGCGCCTCGCAGCACTGGCGAGCGGACGGTCACGCCGACAGGGCCGCCCTGGCCGTGGGCGTCGCCGTCGACAGTGATCTCGTTGGTTGGGACGAAGTCCTCGATCTTACGGAACAGGGGCAGGACATCAGCGTAGCTCCAGCCCGTCGCGCCGCGCTCGGCCCAATGGTCGAAGTCGCCAGGATGACCCCGGACCCAGGCCATGTAGTTGATCGAGGAGGAGCCGCCGAGCATGCGCCCGCGGGGCGCCTGCATCCTCTTTTCCCGCAGGCCGAGACCACACCGGCCCGGGTCGGCCGTGAACATCCAGTCGGTCTCGGGATTGAGCTGCAGCGATGCGCAGGCCGCGGGGATCGAAGCCGCCTCCGGCGGCTTCTCGCCTGCCTCGAGCAGAGCAACCGTGCAGCCCGGATCCTCAGAGAGTCGGGCGGCGATCGCCGCCCCAGCCGAGCCTCCGCCCACGACGATGAAGTCACAGAGGTCGTTCATGAACCGCTCCCTCATTGCATGGACGTTTTTGGCCGATCCCATTCGCAGCCTTGGTCAGCGCGTCAGACGGTCCGCAATCCAGCGATTTCCAACGCAGTTCTTCCGGATGCTGTTGTGGTGCAAATGATTGCATGCACTTGGAAACAATGATCGAGAGATCTCTGGTCGCAGGCTCCTGATTATACCTGTGGAAACAATGCTCCGATTTCGTGAAAGCGGCAACCGCCGCGACGCTTGCTTCTGAAGGCGCATCGATAATCCGCTCAGGTGAAGCGTTCGACGCCCGCTTTTTCCGGCCGCCGCGGCGGTTCGGATCGCCGGCTTACTGGGCGGTGTAGCCGCCATCGACCACGAGCTCCGCGCCGGTCATGAAGCTGGACTCGTCGCTCGCCAGGAACAGCACGGCGTCGCCGATCTCAGTGGGGACGCCCAGCCGACCGAGCGCGTGACGCGAGATGATCAGGTCTCGCATCTCATTGCTGTTCTCCATCTGGTGCAGAGCGTCAGAGACCATCGGCGTGTCGATGAACCCGGGGTGCACCGAGTTCACTCTGATGTGCAGCGGCGCCCACTCCAGCGCCGCGGCCTTGGTGAGCAGCGCCACGCCGCCCTTGGAGGCGCAATAGGCGGCTGCGTTCGGGAAACCGACCTTCCCCAGGATCGACGAGATGTTGATCACCGAGCCGCCGCCGGCCGCGGCCATGGCGGGTCCGCCGTAGCGAAGGCCCAGGAACACGCCGTCGAGGTTGACCGACAGGATGCGCCGCCAGGCCTCGTATTCGTGGGTCATCAGCTCATGACTGCCGGCGACGCCTGCGTTATTCACCAGCACGTTGAGGCCGCCGAAACGCGCGACTGTCGCGACGACCGTTCGCTCCCAATCCCCCTCGCTCGTCACGTCGTGGCTTTCGAACGCCGCAGCTCCGCCCGCCGCAGTGATGTCATCGGCGAGGGCCCGTCCGGCGTCGGCGGCCACGTCGGTCACCATCACCTTTGCGCCCTCGGCGGCAAGCCGTCGCGCGGCTGCGGCGCCAAGCCCCGATGCGGCCCCGGTCACCAAGGCGACCTTGCCCTCAACCCGTCCATTGCGATCCGCCATCTGCGCCTCCTTCATCTCAATTGATCAAGTCGCTTCAGGCGGCGCACCGCGGCTGCCTCCGCCCGCAACGATCAAGTCACAGGTCGCGCGGATGTCGCGCCTCCCTTGTTGGGCTTGTCTGCGCACGTATCGCCGAGTTCATCACCTAAATTTGTTTCCCGGCGAGCGCCTCTGAACTTGCCTCACAACCTGGAGTGGAAGGTATCGTCACGTCCGCCAGCGAGGGAGGTCAGGCGTGACCCAGCGGCAATCTTGCGACGTCGTCGTGGTCGGGGCCGGGTTCTCTGGGCTCTACATGCTCCACCGGCTCAGGCAGCTGGGCGAATCCGTGCGGGTCTATGAGGCGGGACCCAGCGTCGGCGGCACCTGGTTCTGGAACCGCTATCCGGGCGCGCGCGGGTCGACGTCGAGAGCGCGGAGTATGTCTACTCCTTCTCGCCCGAGCTCGACGCCGAGTGGAAGTGGACCGAGCGCTATGCCGCCCAGCCCGAACTCCTGGCGTACCTGAACCACGTCGCCGACCGCTTCGACCTGCGCCGCGACATCCAGCTGGAGACTCGCGTCACGTCCGCCATCTGGGACGATGCGGACCGCCGCTGGACCGTGACGACCGACCGCGGCGAAGAGGTCAGCGCGCGGCACGTGGTGATGGCGACCGGCTGCCTCTCGATCCCGAAGGACGATGCCGAACTCCCCGGCTCGGACACGTTCGGTGGCTCAAGCTGGCACACGGGCCGCTGGCCGGAGGGCGGCGTCGACTTCACGCGCAAGAGGGTCGCCGTGATCGGCACGGGTTCGTCGGCCATCCAGGCGATCCCGAAGATCGCCGAGCAGGCGACGCACGTTATCGTCTTCCAGCGGACGCCCAATTTCAGCGTCCCCGCCCACAATGGTCCCGTGGACCCGACCGTGGCGGCCGACTGGGCCGCCCACCGCGAGCAGTACCGCAAGGAGGCGCGCGAAGTCGGCTTCGGCATCCGCTCCATCGGCGTGAGCGAGACGCCGGCGCTCACGGTGAGCGCCGAGGCGCGCGAAGCGGAATACGAGGCGCGGTGGCGCTATGGCGGCTTCGCGTTGCTGGGCGCCTTCAGCGACCTGATCGTCGATCCGGCGGCCAACGCCACCGCCGCCGAGTTCGTGCGCGGCAAGATCCGCGAGATCGTCAAGGACCCGAAGGTCGCCGAGAAGCTCAGCCCGAAGACTTATCCGATCGGCTCCAAGCGGATCTGTGTCGACACCGGCTACTACGCGACCTTCAACCGCAACAACGTCAGCCTGGTCGACCTCGGTGAAGAGCCGATCGAGCGGGTGACCCCGGTCGGGGTGAAGACCTCCGCAAGCGAGTATCAGGTCGACGCCATCGTCTATGCGATCGGCTTCGACGCGATGACCGGCGCGCTCGACAAGATCGATATCCGGGGCAGGGGCGGCGCGCGGCTGAAGGACGCCTGGGCGGCGGGTCCGGTGACCTATCTGGGCCTGCTGGTGGCAGGTTTTCCGAACCTTTTCTTGGTCACCGGCCCGGGCAGCCCGTCGGTGCTTTGCAACATGGCGGTCGCTATCGAGCAGCACGTGGAGTGGATCAGCGACTGCATCGCCTGGATGAGCGCGCGCCAGACCGCCGCCATCGAGGCCACGCCCGCCGCACAGGACGCGTGGGTGGCGCACGTCAACGAGGTTGGCGAAGCTACCCTCTTCCCGCTCGCCAACAGCTGGTACATGGGCGCCAACGTGCCCGGTAAGGCGCGCGTCTTCATGCCCTACATCGGTGGCTTCCCGCTCTACCGCGACAAGTGCAACCAAGTCGCCGCCGCCGGTTACGATGGCTGCGTAGTTAGCGCCTGAGGGCAGGCCTCTCTGAGCTTGCGGCGTCTCAGGATGGCAGGTGTCCAGGTCCCCACATTCATGGGAGGGTGATACCGTTTTCACCCTGCGGGGGGGAGCAAGACCGGCCTTGGGCGACGAGATCTCCTTCGGACCATTTCAGGTAAACGTCTCGCGGCGATATGTGAGCCGCGACGGCGTGCTGGTCTCCATGGGAAGCCGTGCGTTCGATTTGTTGCAAGTACTCCTTGAGCGGCCAGGCGAGGTGGTGGCCAAGGAGGATTTGATCGCGCGTCTTTGGCCCAACATCTTTGTCGACGAGTCGGCGCTTCGCTATCACATGTCAGCGCTTCGCAAGGCGTTGCGGGACGATGATGGCAGCGCGGGTTACATCAAGACTGTTTCCGGGCGAGGCTATTGCTTCGCGGCGCCCTTGCAACGTGGGGGTGAGCTCGTCGAGAAGACACCCGGACACGCGGCGCTCCCGCCACTTCGCTGGATGGTCGGCCGCGATCCGACGGTCAAGCTCGTCTCGCGAGCGCTTGAGAATTATCGCCTGGTTACGGTCGTTGGCCCGGGCGGTATCGGGAAGACGACCGTAGCCATCGCTGTGGGTCATTCCCTGCTCAGGGAACAGGGTGTCAGGGCCTACTTCTTTGACCTCGCCCCTGTTGGGCGCGGTGACCGCGTGCTCCCGTACGTCGCGTCCCACCTCGGCCTGGGCGGCGCGGAAGCACTTCGAGATCTGTTGCTCCTGCTAAACGAGCGACCGTCGCTGGTGATCTTCGATTGCTGCGAGCGTCTGTTAGACGCCGTTTCCGATCTGGCCGAACAACTTTACGCCGGCGTCGAACACTGTGAGATACTCTGTACAAGTCGCGAAGCCCTCGGGGTGACCGGCGAGCGGATGATCAGGCTTGCGCCCCTCGAATACCCAGCGGCGCGACCGGACCTCACCGCGGCCGAGGCACTTGCATCTCCCGCCGTACAGGTTCTGTGCGAGGCCGCCGCGGCGTCATCGAGCGATTTCGCCATCGCTGACAACGATGCGCCGGCAGCCGTCGAAATCTGCCGTAAGGTCGACGGCGTTGCGTTGGCGCTCGGTCTTGTCGGCGCTCGCGCCCATGCTTTCGGAATACCGGCGTTATCTGAACTGCTCGACCAGAGATCAGCTCTCTATTGGAAGGGGCGTCGAACGGCGCCCAGTCGCCAGATGAGCCTCGCGGCCACATTGGATTGGAGCTATGACCTGCTCGAGGCGCGCGAGCAGGCGCTGCTGCGAGCATTGTCAGTATTCGCGGCCCCGTTCGACTTGACCGCGGCAAGCACTGTCGGTTCGACGGACAGCGACGCGGTGGTGATCGAGTTGCTGCCGGCGCTCGTGGCCAAATCCCTGATCCAGGTCTCTCTGGCTCCGGCCGGCCCGTCGTACCGGCTGTTGGACATGACGAGGTCCTTCGCCCGGGAAAAAGCGGAGGTATTGGGCGAGGCTGAAATGCTGGCCCGCAGGCACGCGAGCTACGTGCTCTCGTATTTGAAGGCTATTCCTCAGACGTTTCACCCGGACCCGACGGATGACGAACTCGCGACCCACAGGCGGCTTGTTCCGGATCTGATGGCGGCTCTGACCTGGAGCTTTGGATCCGAGGGTGATCTCGATCTGGGCCTGTCGTTGGCCGAGCGGGCGCATCTGGCGCTCATCCCCTTGCTCAGGCTGCAGGAGGTCCACGAATGGAGCGGCGCGGCGCTCAAGCGGCTCCCGCGGGGCAGCCAGGGCGGCGACATGGAAATGGTGCTCCAGGGCGTGCGCGCGCTGTCGGCGCTCAAACTCATGCACATAGACCGGGTCGCTGCCGATCGCAGCCTGGAGCTGGCCCGCAATCTTGAAGACACGCGTAGCTACGTCGAGTTGTCTGTCGCCATGAGCAACGTCTTTCATAACCAGGGCGCGACGGATCTCGGGCTCGGGTTAGCGGAGGCGGCGGTTGATCTTATAGATCCTGAAGTCGACCTCAAAACATTTGCGATTGCCAAGGCCAACCTCGCCAGTCTGTTGCTTGCCAGATCCCAGCCCGAGCGAGGTATGGCGGAGGCGAGGGACGCGCTACGTATATTCGATCACCTCCCCGCCGAGGGGCTCGGGCGGTTTGCACTCAGTACGCTAAATCGATGCAGAGGTGTTTACTCTTCACTACTTTGGATCAACGGTTTTCCCGATCAGGCGTTGGATTGGGCGCAAGCTGCGCTGCGTGATGCAGAGGCTCTCAACCCCCAAACCTTCCTTGAAGTCGTGCACGTGACCGCCCCCGTCTATTGGTGGAGAGGGGAGTTGCCCAGGATCGAGCCCGCGCTTCGCCGCAGTGCGAGTCTGGTGGGGAACACGTCCTCCAGCGTGTACCGCCCGCCAACGGAGTTTTTGTTAGGGGCCATGATGATGGCCAAAGGCCAGACCCAGGCGGGTATCGCCCTATTGGATTCTGTCCGCCGTCAGGCCGGCCTTCCGTCGGTGGTTATGGCCTCGCTCGAACTCGCCAAATGGCGTCTCGGGGAAGGCGAAGTCCAGGATGCGCTCGCGGATTTGCGAACCGCGGAAGAGATCAGCGTGAAACTCGCCAACGTCCTGCAGACCGAGATCGATCGGCAGACTGCCGAGGCCTTGGCCGCGACCGGCGAGTCAGCCGAGGCGCAGGCGCGCATCGACCGCGCTTTCGAGTCGGCTCGCCGGCGGGGAGCTCGGGGTCTCGAACTTCGCGTCGCCATCAGCGCAGTCAAAGTGGCGCGACGGCTCGGATCTGACACCACCGCAGTTGAGGCGCTCAGGGCCGTTTACGACAGCTTCACCGAGGGCTTCGACACCCTCGACGCCCAGGCCGCGCGCGAGTTGCTGGGCGCTCATTAGCGTGCTGGCGCCCTGACCCTTCGCGCCCGGGTGGCTAAGCGGCGCCCGCCTCCGATCGTCCGTCCCCCTCGATCCACGCGCGCGTCGCGGCGACGACCTCCTCGGAGAGGGACGGGTCGTCGCTCATGCGGGCCAGGACCACGGCGCCGACCATGGCCGCCCAACTGGCGATCGCGCTCTGGCGCTGCTCCGACGCCGTCTCGCCCGACGCCGAGCGCGACAAAGCCTCGATCTGCCGGCGCAGGCCCGCCGTCATCGCCGCTTTCGCCTCCGGCGTCGCGCGGCTTGTCTCCACCCCGAGGGCGGCGACGGGGCAGCCGCCGGCCACGTCCCGCCAGTGCTTGGGCGCCAGGTAGGCTGCGGCGTATGCAGCCAGATCCCGATCCTCCAGCTGGCCGCCGCTCGTCAGGGCGGCAAGGGTCTGGGCGATCAGGTCGTCCTTCGACTTGAAGTGTCCATAGAACCCACCGTGGGTGAGCCCGGCGGCCTGCATCACCTCGGCGACGCTCACACCCTCGAACCCGCGCTCGCGGAACAGCCGTCCCGCTTCCTTCAGGATCCGGGCCCGGTTTTCCGCCGCCTGCTCACGAGTGACCTTCATTCCGTTGCTCCTCCCCTGACTCGATATATGACGGTCATCATCGTTGCGCAATCATGATAACCGTCATGATCAGGAGCGGAATCGTGAGTCATCTTTCGACCGTCCTCGGCTTCCGGACCGCCGGCATCCTGCCGGCTCTTCGGACCGCCGGCATCCTGCCGGCTCTTCTTCCTTCCCCCGTTGCCTGAAGGCGCCCGCAACAGGGCCGGCAGGATGCCGGCGGTCCGGATGGCCGCTCACGTCGCGAGAGCGGGCTTCAGTATTTCTTATGGACCGTCCGAGTCACATGGACCGTGGTTCCCGTCCCCCAACTCACAACTATCTGCACCCGCAGCGTTGGCCTGATCAGCCGGTCTGTGTCGCCGTGAAGACCGCCAACTGAGCGTCGAAAGCCCGCCTGTAGGCTGGCCGCGCTTCGCCGCGGGAAACATAGGCGGCCAAGTTCGGATATTCCTCCAGCATCCCAGAACTGAGCAACCTGCGCAGCACGGTCACCATCATCAGGTCACCGGCGCTGAAGGCGCCGTCGAGCCAGTCGCCGCCGCCAAGCCGACGGGAAAGCTGGTCCAGCCGTTCGCGCACGCGACCCTCGAGGACGGGCAGGCGCTCGGCATGCCAGCTCTTGTCGCGCTCCTCCCGCACGGCGACTTCGCGCTCGACGATCGGCGGCTCGATCGTGCCTTTTGCGGAAAACATCCAGCAGATCGCGCGCGCCCGGGCGTTCGAGTCGTCCGGCAGCAGGCCCGCATGGCGCTCGGCGACATGCAGGACGATGGCCGCCGACTCGAAGAGGGCGAGGTCGCCGTCTTCATAGGTGGGGATCTGCCCGAAGGGCTGAAGCGCCAAGTGCGCGGGCTCCTTCATCTCGCCAAACGAGACAAGACGAACGTCGTAGGCTTGGCCCACTTCCTCGAGCGCCCAGCGAACCGGCATGTCGCGCGCCATTCCCCTGCCGCGATCGGGCGAGCGCTCAAAGGCGGTGATGGTGGGGGTCATAGGGGGCTCCGGATGGACGATTGAACCACGCCATGGGGGCTGGTGAATAGCGGCCAGGCGCCCCGTCACGACGTCTCCTGTGCGGCCTTCGGGAGAACCGCTCTTGCCGCCTTCAATGTATGACGAACGGTGGGATCCGTTTTCGACAAGTCGCTCAAGAAATTCGGCTAAGGCGCGACCTCGCACTGCGAACGCGGCCAGTTCCTCTGTGCTGACGGATGGCGCGCACTCGTATTCATACCGGCAAGAATGAGGGGGAAACGACGCCGCCCGAACGATAGAATGGCGCTCTCCAAGGCCCGATCATCGTGGCCGGGCCGCCCGAGCCTGGAGAGTGAGATGGCCAAGACGGTGGCCGACATGCTTGTCGGCACGCTCGAGCAGATTGGCGTCGAGCAGATCTTCGCCCTGATCGGCGATTCCCTCAATCCACTCGCAGACGCAGTCCGGCGAAGCTCGATCGAGTGGATCGGCGTGCGCCACGAGGAGGGCGCCGCGCTCGCCGCGGCGGGACAGGCCAAGCTTACCGGTCGTCTGTCCGTCTGCGCGGGCACCACGGGCCCGGGCAGCACCCACCTAGTCGCGGGCCTCTACGAGGCGAGTCGCGATCATGCGCCGGTGCTCGCGCTCTCGGGCGACATGGCGCGCCAGTTCCAGGGAACCGACTACATCCAGACGACCAAGCCCGACCTGCTGTTCCGGGACGTCGCACTCTATACCGAGACCATCTCCTCGCCGGCCCAGGCGCCGGCGGCGATCCATCAGGCGATCGCGGCGGCCTATGGCGGGCGCGGCGTCGCTCACCTGACTCTGCCGCAGGACGTGATCGGCGCCAGCGCCCGCGGCGAGGTTTCCAGCATCGCGACCCTCAGGCCGCGTTCGGAGATCGCCGCCAACGAGAGCGACATCGAAGAGATTGCCCGCCGGATCGATGCGGCGTCCAGCGTGCTGGTCATGTGCGGGGCCGGCTGCCACGGCGCGGCTGAGGAACTGCGCGCCCTCTCCGATCGCCTGAAGGCGCCTCTGATCCACTCGGTGAAGGGCAAGGACATCATGGCCTACGACGACCCGCGCTGGATGGGCGGCATCGGCATGATCGGCACGAAGGCGTCTTACGACGCGATCACGAGCTGTGACCTCTTCCTGATGCTCGGCACAGACTATCCGTACTCGGACTTCCTTCCCAGCAAGCACGTTGTCGTCCAGCTCGACGAGCGCGCCGAGGCGCTGGGACGCAGGACGCCGACGGACTACGCCGCCGTCGGCTCGGTGCGCCCCTCACTGATGCGGTTGCTGAGCCGCGTCGCCGCCAAGGAGGACTCCGCCTTCTTCGACCATACGGCCCGCGCGCGCGCCAAGTGGAACGAGATGCTGGACAAGCAGTCCGACCCCGCACGCAGCCGCGACCGCATCCATCCGCAGGCCGTGGCGCGGATGGTCGGAGACCTCGCCTCGCCAGACGCCGTGTTCGTCTTCGACACCGGCCTCAACACCCTCTGGTCCGGCAACTGGATCCGCCAGAGCGACTCACAAAGGATCATCGGCTCATTCAACAACGCGGCCGTCGGGACGGGGCTTGGCCAGGCCAATGGCATCCAGGCGGCCGACCGCACGCGTCAGGTCATCGCGCTCTGCGGCGACGGTGGCTTCAACATGCTGATGTGCGAGTTCCTGACTGCCGTCCATCACAAGCTGCCGGTCAAGGTGGTGATCTACAACAACTCCGCCTTCGGCCTGATCCATCTTGAAGCGGAGGCGCTTGGCGTGCCCGCGTACGAAAAGGGCATCCGGTTCCCCAACCCGGATTTCGCGGCCCTGGCCCAGGCCTGCGGCGGACAGGGCTTCAAGGTCGACAAGCCAGATCAGTTGAGGTCCACAATCGCCAAGGCTCTGGCCTGCGAAGGTCCGGCGATCGTCGACGCAGTCGTCGTGGCCGACGAACTTCCGAACGTGCCGCATATCGACCTCGCCCAACTCGGCAGGGTCGCCCAGGCGAAGATCAAGGAAGCTGTCCTCGCCGTCACCGGCGGGTGAGAGCCGCGCTCGCCCCCGAGGCCGTTGCGGGTCTCGGGGGCGCGACGCCATGCATCGGAATGAGGTTCAACCCTGACAGCCGCCGTCGCCCGGCAGCGGTTTGAAAATCTTGTCGTACACTTTGCAATCGCGCGCGAGGACGAAACCCGACCGCCATTGCCGAGACCCATCGAGCGTCCGGATAAAGCCAAGCATGACGTTCGGCTCGGACAGTTGCGCGCCGCCGCCAAGATCGGCGATCAGCCGGTTGATGGCCGAGGGTGGCGCGATGAGGATGAGTTTCGACAACATCACTGTGTTGTACGCGGCTGGCACCTGACGCCAGTCGAAGGCTTCCGACGGATTTGTGTATGCGGGGTCGGAGATTTTCAGGTAGTCGCGATTGAAGCCGGCCAGCGTGACTTGTTGACCGGTGCCGGTCGACATCACCTGATCGAAATACCGATCCGGACGCGTCAGGTAGTCGTAAAGTTGCTGCTTATCCATGCCGATGGCCATCGTCAGCATGGTGTTCAGCAAATGCTCCTTGAGGGCCCTGATGGGAACCAGAAGGAAATCAGGCGTGATCGCCTGGATGATCTGGCTCACCGCATTCATGGTGAGTCCCACGAAATTGGGCGCGCCCGCCATCGAGAGTAGGTGGACCTGGGCGTATTCGGTCAGAATAGTATCGGCCCGATCCGTGTCGGTCTTTCGCTGAGGATTGAAGAAAAGCGCCTTCGCGACTTCATGGCTTATGGTAGGCCAGGCGCGCAGACCATCGTCGATGTCATTGCGCCATCTTTCCTTGTAGGTAATTTGTAGGCCGTTGGCGGCTACGTAGGCCGTAAGCTTGGCCCTAGGAAAACAACTGAAATCAAGCAAGCCGCAATTATTGATCTGTCTTTGAAGGTCGGTTTTATATCGGTAATATTCGTTGATGTCGCGTTCGAGGTCCGCTCGGAGCGTCGAGAAAATCCGCGGCACAGAGTATTTGCCGCCAGGGCTGCCGGATCTGAGGATCCCGTCGAGACGCGTGCCGGGTCGCGCATCGACCATCGTGCTGTAGATCTTCCCGTCGATTCCGTCGATCGAGGTGTCCCAGAACGACCCGACAAGCGCATTGCCCGGCAGACGCTTGTCGATATAGCCCTCGAGCACGACGTGCTTGATGGCGTTTGTTGGCGGGCTCAACGTGAACGGGGCGCCGGTGAAGTGGTTGATAAACGTGTGACCGTACATGTCGCCGGCCGCGTGGGTGAGAAATCCGAGGCGAAACGCACGCTCCTGCGGTGATCCGCCGAAGTTATCCCAGACATTGGCGAGCCAGGTGTTCGAGCCCCCCGGCACGCCCGACTCCTCCTCCTTCGGATGGATGCTCATCTGCCCGGTGGCGATATCGGGGAAGGCGTCGGGGCCGAGCACGCCCGCATGATATTGCGCGCGGGCCACGCGCAACGCTTCGAGCACATCGGGCGGGACCGCATAGGTCCGAACTTCCTGTGTTCCGAGGACTGGAATGGTGACGTGGCCTGTGCTCAGGGCCTCCTGCACGGCGATCTCGGCTAGGTAGACGTGCGTCGTTGGCTTCCACGCCCAGGCGGCGCGGGGGGAAAATGCGATCAGACAGACCGAAATCAAGGCCAACAGGGCGCGCGCGACACCCATACCAATCCGATGTCGTTCTTTTTTCGCCAGGGCGAAGTAAGTGCGAACGACAGATGGACAGGATGGCATGTTTTCCCTCCGCCCTTATGGGAAGCAATAAAGACATCCCCGTCCAGGCGATTTCGTCTGAACGGGGATTTCTCTAGGACCCGAAGGTCGATCCGATCCCGACTTGAGGGTCAGAACTGGACGTGGATGGTGGAGCGCCGGTTGAGCGGCTCCTTCACGCCTGGGGGTGTTGGCACCGCGAGATCCTCCAGGCCCACCCAGCTGACGTCCAGGGTGTTCTGGGGCACGCCGAGGGTGACCAGGGCGTCGGCGGTCGCCTTCGCGCGGCGTTCCGAGAGCCGCAGGTTGTAAGCCGCGGTCCCTGACGTGTCGGTGTGGCCGACCACGACATCCTTGGTCGCGTGTCCGTCGGTGGAGTACTTCGCCACATCCTGAAGCACGGCCTGCGCTTCCGGCGTGATCACGTACTGATCGAACGGGAAGTAGATGACGTAATCCCGCGCCGTGTAGGCTGGAGGCGGCGGTGGCGGCGGCGGGGGAGGTGGAGGTGGCGGCGGGGGAGGCGGCGGTGGGGGTGGCGGGGGAGGCGGCGGCGGCGGCGGAGCCGGCCTGGCGCCAAAGTTGTAATTCACTTTGAGGCGCAAGACGTTCAGGGCGAGGCGGTTGTTGTTGATGCGCCAGACCAGGTCCGGCGGAAAGGTTGAACAGCTCGAACCAAAGCAAGCGGTAGGAGTATTGCTCAAAGACCCGAGGGACGCGTAGAGATCTTCGATGCCGATAGACCAACGCCCGCCGACGTTGTATTCGATGCCACCGCCGGCGGCCCAGCCAATCCGGGTGCCACCGTTCGAGAAGGTGAAGGCAGCGGAGGGCGCGGGGTCGCCTGGTGCGGTGTAGTTTATCTGACCGTTGGTGGAGCCGCCGGCGAAGGCGCCCCCGGCGGTCCCGTACAATAGCACTCGCCCGAAGGCGTAGCCAAACCGGGCGCGTATGGTCTCGACGCTCGAGGGGTGGAATCCGCCATTGAACGTATAGGACCCGGCCGGAATGAATTGGGTCCCGAGCGTGGATCTGGTGAAGTTGTGACCTCCACCGGTCCCTCCGCCAACATCGCCTTCGATCCCGAGAACGACACTGCTGAACTCATAGTTGTAGCCGATTTGCCCACCGCCGATGAACGAGGCGTTGTTTGGGCAATGGTTTCCGGTGAACACGGCCGCCACGCCAGAAGAGCTTGGCGTGAAAGTTGCGCAGCTCAGGCTCCAGGCGCCCCCAAGGTTGACGCCGACATAGGGGCCGGTCCAGGTGAAGGGTGCTTCCTGGGCAATTGCCGAGCCACTGAGCGCGGCCAGGATTAACGCGGAGGCGGAAAGCAAATTATATTTCATGCCGGGTCCCCTCGTGTTTGAATTGCACGACTTGAACAGCCCTCATGACCTCGAAGCCGAGATCAGGCGTGGGTTAGGTGTCGGCCGATCATCCCGTCCATGAGCGGGCGCCGAGCTCGACCGATCGCGCCCGACTCCCTTTGGCGTTTCCCGCCGAGCCAACGATGGCGGCTATCGCATGTGGGTCGCCTTAATCTGGATCAATCTGTGCGCGGCTTCATGCCGGTCTCACTCAAGGGTGCGTGGCGCTCTGTCCCCGCATTTTCCAGGGTTCGTACCTACAGATCGATCAGACCGGAACGGTTGCGGACTTCCTGTGTGAACGCAGGGCGGCGCCCAGACCGCTGAGGCCGATCAGCGCCAGAGTCCACGCAGCCGGCTCGGGCACGGTCGCAGGCGGGATCACGAGCACGTAGCTGTTCGCGCCAGAGTTCCATGTCCATGTGTAGGCGCCGGGTGTCAGGCCAAGGGTGAAGATGTTGCCCACATAGGTCGCGCTGCCGGAAAGGCTCGTGCCGGAGACGTAGCCCTGCGGCACGTCGAGATCGAGCCCAAAATCCTCGAGGAAGACGGAGTCTCCGCTGGTGGTGCTGGGAAAGAATGCGCTGCCGGCGCCGAAACTGAACGGCCCAGTGGGTCCAGTGTACAGATCGGTTGTGGTCGACGGCCCGACGCCGATGATCCCGTGCGCAGCGTATAGTTCGGGAGACGTGGGGAAAGAGCCAAAGGAAGTCAGGCCGGTCAGGTCAATCGTTCCGCTTCCGGTTGCGACCATGTCAGGACCGACCTGAGCAAGCGTCACCGTAAATGTCGAACCGGCGGAGCTAGTTGCAGTGGTGAATAGAGCTAGCGTAGCCGTAGCGCAGGGCAGAACGATGCGCCCGAATAGCAAGCGTGAGAGTGCATTCATTGTCTTCCTCCCTGGCGAATAAACGGTGTCCATTGTCCTGAGAGGCAGGACTGCGGCAAAATTGTATGATTTTTGCCACAATGCGTCCAGTTTGGATTGGGGTGGCCGGGGGTTCCGACCACCCGATCACTCCCGTGATCCTTGGGGCACGGCTCCGACGCGCCTTGGCGTTCCCCGCCAAAGCAACGATGCCGGTAATTGTAGCTGGGTCGCCTCAATCTGGATCGATCTGCGCGCGGCTTCACTGCCGGTCTCACTCAGGAGTGCTCGGCGCTCCACCCCGCATCTTCCAGGGTTCGTGCCCGCAGATCGATCAGGCCAGAACGGTTGCGGACTTCCTGTGTGAGCGCAGGGCGGCGCCCAGGCCGGCGAGGCCGACCAGCGCCAGAGTCCAGGCAGCGGGCTCAGGCACGGTCACGGGCGGGACCACGAGCACGAAGCTGTTCGCGCCAGAATTCCAGGTCCATGTGTAGGTGCCGGCCGTCACGCCAAGCTTGAAGAGCGTCGTCCCCGCAAAGGTCGCGCTGCCGGAAAGGCTGGAGCCTGAGACGTAACCTTGAGGTACGTCGATACCCAGTCCGAAATCCTCGAGGAAGACGGAGTCTCCACTGGTGGTGCTGGGGAAGAACGCGCTGCCGGGGCCGAAACTCGGCGGTCCATTGCTTCCGTCGTACTGATCGTGCGTGCCCGACGGCCCCACGCCAAGGATCCCGTGCAAAGGGTACAGTTCGGGAGATGAGAAGGCGGAGCCAAAGGACGTCAGGCCGGTCAGGTCAATGGTTCCGCTTCCGCTTTCGATGACATCGGGCCCGACTTGGGCCAGCGTCGCTATAAATGTCGAACCGACGGAGGGAGTTGCGGTGGCGAATAATGCCAGCGTAGCCGTAGTGCAGGGCAGAACTATACGGCCAAACAACAAGCGTAACGGTGTATTCATTGTCTTCCTCCCTGGCGAATAAACGGTGTCCATTGTCCTGAGAGGCAGGACTGCGGCAAAATTTGTATGATTTTTGCCAGAAAGTGTCCAGATTGGATCGGGTGACCGGGGTTCCGGCCACCCGATCACTACCGTGTTCTTTTGGGCGTGGCTCCGATGCAATCGGAGTGGAAGCGCTTTAGCCTGTCGCCCAACGAAGACTCTCGGGGAGTTCCAGATGGCGGCGTTCAACGGCCTGGGCATGGGCCTGGGCAATCTCGCCCGGCTGTCGAACGCTAAAACCCGCTCGATCAGCCCAGAGAACTTCACCGGCGAAAAGGGCAGGGGAGGGATGTCGACCGACGGGCCGGCCGCCAACGCTGCGCGCGGGCTTGGACAGGGCTGGAAGGTTTCGCCCTACATCATCGTTGAACCTGGCAAGACGGTCGATCTGGCCGACATCCAAGGGGCGGGCGCTATCCAACAGATCTGGATGACCCTGGCCCGCGGCCGCTGGCGCCACACCATCCTGCGCGCCTACTGGGACGATCAGGCCCAGCCGTCGATCGAATGCCCTGCCGGCGATTTTTTCGCCTGCGGCTGGGAACGTTATGCGCAGGTGACCTCGCTGCCGGTCTGCGTAAATCCGGGTCGGGCGTTCAACTGTTATTGGGAGATGCCGTTCCGCAGCCGGGCGCGCATGACGCTGACCAATCTCAGCGACGAGGCCATCTATGTCTATTACCAGATCAACTACACGCTGACCGAGGTTCCCGAGGACGTCGCCTATTTTCACGCCCAGTTCCGACGGACAAATCCTCTGCCCTACAAGCGCGACTACACCATCCTCGATGGCGTCCGCGGGCAGGGCCAGTTCGTGGGAACCTACATGGCCTGGGGAGTCAACAACAACGGCTGGTGGGGCGAAGGCGAGATCAAGTTCTTTATGGATGGCGACGGCGCGTTTCCGACGATCTGCGGTACAGGCACGGAGGACTATTTCTGCGGCGCCTACAACTTCGACCCTGGCTCGATGGCGCGACAGCTCGACAGGGACATGACCGCCACACCCGCCTATGTGGAGTTCACGACTCCCTACGCCGGCCTGCCCCAGGTGATCCGGCCGGACGGCCTCTATAGGTCGCAACAGCGTTTCGGCATGTACCGCTGGCACATCATGGACCCGATCCGGTTCGAGACCGACCTTCGCGTGACAATCCAGGCCCTGGGCTGGCGGACCGACAAGGACCGCCGCTATCTCCCCCTGCAGGACGACATCGCCTCGGTCGCCTTCTGGTACCAGACCCTCCCGACCGCGCCGTTCCCTCCGTTACCCGACCGGGACTATCTCGAGGTCGTGTAGGGCTGCCCTTCCAGCGCCCGGGCCATGCGCTTGTCGCGGTTCTGCATGCTGATGAAGGCAGGCAGAAATCTCATGTCGCGGTCGGGCTTCAGACCCGCGCCCAGTCGGATGAGCTGTTCATTGTACCAGGTCATCGATCCCAGACCGTTGATGGCCCGCAGCAGTTTGACCGGAGAGCGCGGACCAAGCAGCCCAGGGCCCAGACGCAGCCGCGCGTCCGGCTGGTCGAGGCTGATGGGCTGGCCCCGCAGCAACGCGGTCGCCGCCCCAGGATCCAGGGCGAGGGGACGGGCCAGGCCGATCAGATCGACGCCATCGTTGGCGATGGCGTCCGCCATGCCTCGCGCCGTGCGGAACCCGCCGGTGACCATCAGCTTGGCGCGCTTGAGGCGCTTGCGCATCTCGGGGGCGAAGCGCGCGAAATAGGCCTCGCGATCGCGCGACGCCTTGCTGACGAACGGATCGAACGCCGGCTCGATGCCCTCGATGTTGGCCATCTTCGGCTGTTCCCAGGTGCCCCCGGAGATCTCGATCAGATCGACGCCCGCCTCGTCGAGCCAGCCGGCGACGACCTGGCTGTCTTCGAAGCTGAAGCCCCCGCGCTGGAAATCGGCGGAATTGAGCTTGATGCCGATCGGAAAATCCGCGCCGACCCGCGTCCGGATGGTCCGGACGACCTCCAGCAGGAATCGGGCTCTGCCGGCCAGGTCGCCGCCCCACTCGTCCTCCCGCAGGTTCGAGCGCGGGGATAGGAATTGCGAGAACAGGTATCCGTGCGCGGCGTGCAGCTCCACGCCGTCGAAACCGGTGTCCCGGGCGATGGAGGCGGCGTAGCCGAACCGCTCGATCAGATCGAGAATTTCAGCCTGGGTCAGGGCGACAGGCGTCCCGAATTTGACGCCGGGAAGGTCGAGCGGCACGGCCGAGGGCGCCTTGGGCGTGGCGTTGACCCACCTTTGTGTCTGGCGACCGGCGTGCGCCAGCTGCATCCAGACGCGCGAGCCACCTCGCTTGGCGGCGGCCGACCAGGCCCTCAGCAACGCCAGTTGCTCCGCATCCTGCCTGCCTTGGATCGCCACGTTCCCGGCATGCTCCATGTGGCGGCGGTCGATCTGCACATTGCCAGTGAGCAGCAGACCAGCGCCGTTCTGGGCCCAGGCGCCGTAGAGCGTCTCGTGCGCCATAGTCGCTCGGTTGCGCCCGTCGGCCAGCAATTCGGACATGGCGGCCTTCACCAGTCGATTGGGCAGGGTGACGCCCGACGGCAAGGTCAGCGGTGAGTTGAGGGTCGTCGCGCTGTCCGCCGCGGGGGCGGACGTCGATTCAGCGAGCATAGGAACCAATCTCCACGTCCTGAAGGATGTCCGTACGGGTCGGCGACCAGCCGGTGATCTCGCGTGTCTTGTCGGCGGCGAGGCGCTTGTTCAGGGCGAGGCTGACGCCCACCGACCCAGCGGCCCCGAACATCTGCTCCAGCGTGAGGCGCTCTGTCCGATCGCCGGCTCCGATCATCCGACTGACCGCCGCAGCGAGGTCGTGTTGGCTGACCTCGGCCGTTACACCGTGGAGTACGGCGGACTTGGGCGCCCTTTCGACCGCCAGGCGGAAGAGATCGGCGAGATCATCGATGTGGACATAGGCCTGCAGGGTCGCGCCGGACCCCACGTGTGGCGCGACGCCGTTCTTGCGGGCGACGCCGATCAGAGCGGGAAGGTCGTAGCTGCCGCCCGCGCCGTAGACGAGGCCTGGTCTGATGACGACGCCTTTGACCCCCGAGACGCCGAGAACGTCGCTTTCGGTTTCGATCCGGGCCGCCATGGCGGCGCCAAACCCGCGGACCATCATCGGATGGACCTCCGCCGAGGCAGGCGCGAATACGGCCTCGGGCAGCGGGAGCTTCACATCCTCGTCGTAGATGACAGTGGTGGCCTCGCCGGCCGCAAAGGTCCCCACAACGGCCGAGCCGCTGGTGAAGAGCAGCGTCTTGCCGCTGCCTTCCAGTGCAGCGAGCATGACCCGCACCGCGTCGCGGTCCTTCGCGAAGGTATCGGCGTCGCCGCCGAGCGAGCCGATGCTCGCGGCGCCGACGATGACGTCCGCATCCTTGACCGCGCGAGCGAGGCTCGATGGGTCGGTGAGGTCGCCCGCGACCGGCGACAGACCCGCCTGCCTCAGTCTCGCCGCTGCGCCTTCCGACCGAGCTAGGGCCGAAACGTCGTGGCCGGCGGAACGCAGCGCCTTCGCCGCAGCAGCGCCGATGTACCCGGTAGCGCCCGTCACCAGGATCTTCATCGCGTTCGTCCCTTCGTCCGTGGGTGGATCGATGCGCATTCAGATACTATCAGGAATTTGAATTGCAATTGGCATCCAGATAATTTGCTGGCAATTGTCGCGTGACGGATGTCCGAGAGGTGCGCGTGGACCAACGGCGAGTGCGTCTGAGCCGCGCCCAGCAGCAGGCGCTGACCCGCGAGCGGCTGCTCGCCGCCGCCGAAAAGGTGATTGACCGCCATGGCTTTGGCGGCGCCTCGATCGATCTGATCTCGGCTGAAGCCGGCTATTCGAAGGGCGCGATCTATTCGAACTTCGAGAGCAAGGAAGCGGTCTTCCTCGAACTGCTGCGACAGTACATGGAGCGCGACATGGCGGCGCTCGAGCAGATCGTTGAGCTGGAGCCGGACCAGCTCTCAGCGGCGCTGACGCGCTGGCTGGAAACCATGGACAGCGAGACCGATTGCCCGCTCCTGGTAACTGAGCTGCAGTTACAGGCGCGTCGGAACCCCGCATTCGCGGAGCGCTATTACGCCTTGCAGGCGCAGCAGACCCGCACCTTGGCCAGGATCCTCGAACGCTATTTCGAGGCCGCGTCGAGACCGATGCCAATGGATTCTCAGGACCTGGCCCGGGCTCTGACCGCGCTCGCCCATGGGCTCAGCCTCCAGCGCCCAGGCGCCGCGCCGGGTGAGCCGAACCCTGCAGGCCACGCCATAGATAGCCTGCTGAAGCTACTCATTCAGCGTTAGGCGCCGCCCCACGGCGCCGTTTCCTCCAATCCCCGACCGGGAACAACGCGGGCGGGTCAGTTCTGCGCCGGGCGTCGCGAGTGGGGATCGGCCTTAGGCAAGCGTCGGCTCAGCTGCGTCACGGTCTATTGGGGGCGAAGAACGGGACGCGCCACCACACCCCCACGACTGCGGTAACCGCGAACACCCAGGCGGGCGCTCCCAGAAGCGCGGCGCCGATCGCGACCGCCGCCGTGGCGGGGAGCGCCGGCCCGCGGGACCCGAGCGCGAAGTGACGGTCGCGGGCGATCCACAGAGCGGCGAGAAAGATCGCAAGAGGAACCCCCAGCCACAGGGACAAACTGGACGTCGCGCCAGCGGCGGCATTGCCGGCGAGAGCGACCGTGGCGCCAATCGCCGCTCCCAGAGCCGCGATCGCGCCGAAAATGAAGATGTGGCCGTAGCTCCAGACGAGACCTATTCCAGGCTTGCGGGACGGAAGGTGTTCCCGTTCGCAGAAATAGAGGAAGAACAGCGCAAAAAGGATCACCAGCCCCGACACCGTGGTCACGAGCGCGCCCGGTCTGGGCGATCTGCCGAAGAGGGCGCCGAACCCCAGGCTGACAGCAAGCATGACTTCGCCAAGTGAGATGATCGTGAGAAGACCGTATCGCTCGATGATGTGATGGCGGTGGAAGGGGGTAGAGCGCGCACGCTCCGCGAACAACGGAACGGTGAACTCAAGGACAAAGCACGCGCCCGCGGCCGGAAAGAACACCGCTGGGCCCCGCCAGGCCAGAACGAAAAAGAACGCGATCCATCCGGCCTGGGCCATCAACACGCCCCCCGCATAGCGTAAGCAGGTTCTGCGGAACTCAGGATTGCCCGCTGCGCGGAGCCAGAGCGCAGCCATCCCAACCCGCATGATACTCCAGCCGACGATGCCCCAGCTGGCGTCCAGCGTGCTGAAGATGTGCCCGACCCCGCCGGCGAAGACGAGCTCGCCGGACATGATCACCATGACCAGTAGCCAATAGCTCGGCTCGTTGTTGTCGAAGGCCGAGGCGAACCAGGTGAAGTTCATCCACGCCCACCAGATGCCGGCGAACAGGAAGGCGAAGGCAGGCAGCGCTTCGACACCATGCCCGTGGATGACGGCGCCCCTCAGACCGCTCGTTACCGCCGAGATCGCGATCACGCTGACGAGGTCGAAGAGCAGCTCGAGCTGCGTCGAGACGCGGTGGGCTTCGGCCGGATCGCGCGGCCTCAGGGGCGAGATGAGTGAAGCGCGGATACGCTTCGCGTCGTCCCTTGGTTCCAGCGTCCCGGCTATGAGCGCCTCCCTGGGGCGCCGTCCGCCCAAGTGGGAACTGGTTGGGCGATCAGACGGCGCTCAAGCTTTAGGATCCAGAGCAAACTCCGACCAGACGGTTCCGTCTGGTCAGAGTTTGCTCTAGTGCGAGGAGAGCGTGTGGGCCACGTCTGGTCGCGGGCTTCACAACGTCCGCTCTTCAATCCAATCGACGTAGAGAAGGCGCTCGGAAAACAGCCAGGCGCCTTCCACCTTCACGAAGCTGTCCGCGTAGCGAAGGGCGGCGATCATCAAGCGGCGCCCGCGGTCATCCACCTTCAGATGATGGGCGAGGCAATAGGCCACCCCCGAGCCACGATCCGCCGACAGTTGCGTGATCGTGCTCTGGCCGAGGAAGTGCATCGTCGCGTGGTATTGGTTCAGGTCTGCAAATACAGGCGCAAGTTCGGCGCGAGAGTGCAGCTCCTGAGATGGCGCCGGGTCCTTCGCATCCATGTAGACGACGAAGTGCGCGTCGGGCGTGAAGAGCGCCATCTGCCCTTGCGCGTCGCGCCGATCCGCGCAGTAGGCATAGGCCTCGACGAGTTCGCGGATCGCGAGCCGGTCTGCGGCCTCTTCCGGCGAGACGGTGACGTGCTGGCTCATGCAAGGACCTGACGCGAGTCGTCATTTTTACACAGTACAGGCGGAGCCCCTGCGGATGGGCTTATTTGGGATTGGCCCCGAAGGCCTTTTGCGTGCCGTGGCTGACGTGGCGGGCGGTCTGGGCCGTCCCGTGGCCAACGGTGCGTCCGGTCTTGGCGGCGGTGTGGCCCGCCTCCTCCCCGGTCTTGGCGACGGTGTGACCAGCGGAGCTGGCAGTGTGGGTGACGCTCTTGGTCAAGTTCTTGCCGATGGGTTGGGCCTGAACGGCGACCGCGCCCACAGCGATCAGGCCGGCGGCGAACACTGCGAGACGGAGCGGCATGCGGATCTCCTGCGCAGGACCGATGGCAGGGCGAGCAGGGCTTGGAGACGCGATTTGCGATCGGCCGAACCCACTAAAACGCACCAGGCCGGGCAACGTTGCCGCGGTGCGCCGGGTTCATGCCGGCGTCAGCCGAAGTCGTGATCTTGCAAGGGCGGCGGGCGTTCCGATGGCGGGAGCAATTCCCCCATAGGAGGTCCAGCATGCGCAGCGACATCGAGGTCGGAGCCGTCTTTCCTGACTACGTATTGCCGGACCAGGACGGGATCCGCCGCCGTCTGTCAGAGCTTCAAGGCTCGAACCCGATGGTGCTTCACCTTTCGCGCGGAGGGTTCGATCCGAAGGAGCACCGCTTCCTTCGCCATCTGGTGGACGCCTATCTCGACTTCCGCGTCGCCTATACGCGCCTCGTCGTGATCTCGACGGACAATCAACTTGAGATCAACGAGTTTCGCGACAGCGTCGGCGCCCAGTTCCCGTTCCTCGCCGACCCCGGGCGAACCGTGCAGAAGGATCTCGACATCGTGGAGTATACCGATCCCGTCCACGATCCGATGATCCCGCATACGTTCGTGCTCGCCCCGACATTGAAGATTTCGGCGATCTACAACGGCTATTGGTTTTGGGGCCGCCCGACCGTCGAAGAGCTGCACCGCGACCTGCGCGAGGTCATGCGCGCTCTTCGTCCCGACTTCGATCTCGGCGCGCCAGGGCTGCGCGAGGCCTGGGATCACGGCGAGCGCCAACGGTTCCTCGTGACGCCCGTCGAAGGAGAGGCGATCCGCTACACGGAGGGAACCGAGATCGGGGTGAAGCGCTGAGCGGCCCTTCAGTCCTGTTCGCCGATCGTTTGCGCGTAGGTCTTGCCGTAAGGATAGAAGAGTTCCTTGCGGCCTTCTCGCCACGCGGCTTCGAGCTCCGGCCTGGTGATGTCCCAGTCCGACCGGCACTTCATGGTGACGGCGCGCAGGTCCTGGCGGAGGTCTTCCATCGTGGGGCGGCCAAAGAACCAGTAACCATTGTAGATCTTGAAGATGACGAGGCCTGGCTCCAGCACGATGACGTGCGGGATCATGGGATTGTGCGCGGCGTCCGTATACTCGACGATCTCGAGATCCTTCTGGATGATGCGCCGCGTATCGGAGAGAAACGGCCAGTGGGCGCCGACCCCGGTACGGTATTCGTTCGTCTCGGTTATGTTGTCGGTCGAGATCGTGACCAGGCGGCAATAGCCGACCTCCATCTCGCGATGGAGTTGGACGAGCCCCTCGGCTTGCCGGCGGTCTTTTGGGCAATAGCCTCCGCGGCTGAGCACCACGACCATCGGATGCTGTGCTTGCAGCTCCGACAGTTTTCGATGCTTCCCGGTGTGGTCGGCAAGCTCGTAGTCAGGAAAAGCAGCGCCTGGAACAATGTCGGATCGCACGTGAGGGTCTCCTTCGGACAGGCGAAGTCTTAAGACCGCGGCGAGCGCGAGCGATGGTTTGTAACGCCCGTCGGGTGAGATGCAATTCTCATTGACCCGCCGCAGTTGCGAGCCACGCCTTCGTGGCCTGGCATGTTTCCATGGCCCGCTTGTAGGCTTCGCGTCCGGTGGTGCGGGCCATATAGGCCCGCTCCGCCTCGCCAAGCGTAACGCCCCCGCTTCTTTGGGCCAGCGTCAGGGCGTAGGTGACCGAAATGTCGGCGGCCGTGAACCTCTCTCCGGCCATATAGGGCGAGCGCCCAAGCTGCCGCGTCACCAGGCCAAGCCGGCTCTCGAACACGCTCAGCGCCTGGCCGGCGCTCCAGTTGTCCCGCTCGGACTCGGGCGCGAAATTGCGGGCGCCGACGACGAAGAAGATGGAGGCCGCGAGGCCGGCTTCGCCGAGGTGAAGGAACTGCTGATAGGCGGGGAAGGCGGGATCGTGGGGGTCCGGCGCCAGCGGCGTGGGCCCATGGCGGGCCATCAGGTACTCCATGATCGCGATCGACTCGACCATGGTGACTTCGCCGTCCTGGATCGCCGGGATGAACTTGGCGGGGTTGATGGCGAGGAACTCCGTGTCTTTCTCGACATCGGCCAGCAGGTCCACAGGCCTCAGCCGGTAGGCGAGCGCCATCTCCTCCAGCAGCCAGACGACACGAAACCCCCGTCCTTCGCCCCATACGGTGATCATCTTCGCAATCCTTCGTTGACCCCGCCCGATTCGATCGCTCCGCGAGGGCGCGAGCGCAACCGTCTTGCGGCGCCGCGCCTCTGGGCCGCCGGCGTCCCGCCGAGGTTTTGTACCCGGAGGCGAAATATGGAGAACGTTTAACGGGACTGTCTCTCACTGCAGTGGGAGCGTGACTGCCACTGAGGATCACGAAAGGACCGTCGGATGGCAGGGGGCGCTGACCAGCGGAAAATGGCGGGAAGGTCGACCGAGCCGGTCAAGCGGCGCTGCAAGCCCCTCGCGTCGACAATGGTCCACGCAGCCATTTGTGTCGTCGGGCTGCTGGCCTGCGTCCCAGCGTTCGCTGACTCTACGGCGAACTGTCATGTGGGCTCGTATCGACTGGCGAATGGCGCAGTGGTGGATATCGCTCCGTCGGAGGGCGACACGTTGCGCTGGCGGCTGCTCACCGGAGAGACCGGCCAGCTTCACAGCCAGGCCGATGGCGCATGGACCAGCACGTTTGGCTGGACCGATCGGCCGGACGGGAAGGCCGTTTCGTTTTCCGATTGCCAGAAGGGCGAACTCAGGTTCGGCGCGGACGTCGGCCATCGCATCGATTTCGACATCACCGACACGACGTTCGTCAGTAATGGCGTGAAGCTCGTGGGCCGACTCATCATGCCCAAGGGCAAGAACAAGGTCCCCGTGGTGGTCCTGATCCACGGGTCGGAGCACGACTCCGCGCTGGCCTTCAATTCTCTGCAACGCTTGTTCCCCGCGCAGGGGATCGGCGCGTTCGTCTACGACAAGCGTGGAACCGGCGCGTCTGGTGGCGTCTATACCCAGGACTTCGAAACCTTGGCCGATGATGCGGTGGTCGCCACGGAACAGGCGCGCAGGCTCGGCGGCGCGCGTGTGGGCCGGATCGGCTATCAGGGCGGCAGCGAAGGCGGATGGGTGGCGCCGCTCGCGGCGAACAAGGCGAGAGTGGACTTCACCATCGTCAGCTTCGGCCTTGCCGTAACAGTACTGGAAGAAGACCAGCAGAGCGTAGCGCTCGACATGCATTTCAGTGGTCACGAAGCCGACACGCCGAAGGCGCTGGAGTTGGCTCGCGCAGGCGAACGGCTCATCGAGACCAATGGGAAGGAGGGCTATGCTGAGTTCGACGCGCTACGGCAAAAATACAGGAATGAATCCTGGTACAAGTATGTGCATGGTGATTTCGTGTTCTTCATCCTGCCGCTCGACAAGCCGCAGGTCGACGAAGCCGCGAAGCAATTCGATTTCCACACACCGTTCCGGTATGAGCCGATGCCGGTCCTCAGACGTTCGACGACGCCGCAACTGTGGGTCCTGGGCAGCGACGACCTCGAAGCGCCGAGCGCGGAAACCGCCAGGCGCATCAAATCGTTGATCGCAGATGGCAGGGACTACACGCTCGCCATCTACCCTGGCGCCGAACACGGCATGACCGAATATGAGTTGAACACGAAAGGCGAACGGATCTCGACGCGCTACGCGCCGGGTTACTTTCAGATGATGGCCGATTTCATCCGCAACGGCCGCATCGGCGCGCACTATGGCGGAGCGGAGATCACACAGCCCTTGCCGCATTCCGGCGCGAACCGCCAAGACTAGGAATCCGATGCCGGGGCTCCTGGTGGTCTGACCAGAGACCCTCTGCTAAGTTCGGACCCCGGGGGAGCGAAGCCATGATCCTTCATCCCACCGGCCGCTTCGACAATGGGCCGGCCGACAACCGCGAGATCGAGGTGCGTCCGCTGGCGGCCGCCATGGGCGCGGAGATTGTTGGCGTCCGGCTCGCAAGCCTCAGCGACGCCCAGTTCGCCGAGGTCCGCGCCGCGCTCTTTCGGCACAAGATGATCTATTTCCGCGGCCAGGACGTGAGCCACGCCGAGCAGGAACGGTTCAGCCTGTGTTTCGGGCCGTTCGCGCCCGACGCCTATACCCGAGGCGTCGAGGGCCACCCTGATGTCCAGCCGGTGATCCGCGAGGCCGACGAGCGCCCCGGAGTGATCTTCGGTTCCGGCTGGCATACGGACTCGCCCTTCCTGCTGCAGCCGCCGGCCATCAGCATGCTCTACGCGGTCGAGGTTCCGCCCTGGGGCGGCGACACCATGTGGGCCAATTCCGCGCTGGCTTACGCGACGCTTTCCGACGTCATGAAGACCATGCTCGCGCCGCTGAGGGTGCGGATGTCGATGCGCACGGTGCTGGAGACGGCCCAGGCGCACCAGGCGCCTGACGAGACCCCGATCGGCCGGATCGCCGCTACGCGCGGCCAGGCCCAGTTGCCGGCGGAGATCGTCCGCAAGGTCGAGGGCTCGGGCCATCCGCTCGTCCGCACTCATCCGGTCACCGGCGAGAAGGCGCTCTACTGCGACCAGACCTACGCGGCGGGCATCGACGGCCTCACGCCGGAAGAAGCCTCTCCCCTCTTGCAGTTCCTGGTGCGCCACATAACCCAGCCCGCCTTTACCTGCCGCCTCCGCTGGGAAGCCGGGACATTCGCGCTCTGGGACAACCGGCTGTGTGTCCATCAGGCCTTCAACGACACCGACGGCTTCCGCCGCGAACTCTACCGAACCACGGTCGCGGGTGAGGTCCCGGTCTAGGCTCCTGCGACGCGGGTCGAGCGTACGCGTTCTACGACGCCCCTGGTTGCCGAACAGGCGATCGAAGGCGCAAGCTGGTCTTGGGATAGTGACCAGGAGAGTTCCGATGCACGTAGGCATGGCGCTCATCTTCCAGGGCCGTCACGACGGCGTCACCGACCGCGAGGTCTACGCCCGCGAACTGGCCATGGGCGACCTCGCCGAGCCGCTCGGCTTCGAGTCGATCTGGGGCGTCGAGCACCACTTCACCGACTACACCATGTGCCCCGACGTGCTGCAGTATCTGACCTGGTTCGCCGCGCGCACGAAGACCGTAAAGCTTGGCTCGATGGTGGTGGTCCTGCCCTGGCACGATCCCATGCGTGTCGCCGAGCAAGTCGCCATGCTCGATCACATGTCGGACGGACGCTTCATCCTGGGCCTCGGCCGCGGCCTGGGCCGGGTGGAGTTCGAAGGCTTCGGCAAGGATCAGGAGCAGAGCCGGCAGTTCTTCGTCGAGGCCGCGCAGATGATCCTCGAGGGCCTCGAGACCGGGACCTGCGAATTCGACGGGCAGCTGGTCAAGCAGGCCCGGCGGGACATCCGGCCGAGGCCATTCAAGAGCTTCCGCGGCCGAACCTATGCGGCGGCGGTCTCGCCGGAATCCTCCGCGATCATGGCCAGGCTCGGGATCGGCCTGCTGATCATCCCGCAGAAGCCCTGGGAAGCGGTGGAGGAGGAGCTTTCCAACTATCGGCGCATCTACCGCGAGACCATGAACGCCGAGGCGCCGGCGCCGATCAACGCCGGCTGGGTCATCTGCGACGAGGACGAGGGCCGTGCGCGCGACATGGCCGTCCGGCACATCGGCGGCTATTGGCATTCGGTCGTTCGCCACTACGAGCTGAAGGGCACGCACCTGCAGGCGATGAAGGGCTATGAGTCCTACGCGCCGATGCAACAGGCCATCAACCAGCCCGGCGGCGTCGACGCCATGGTCGAGTTCTTCCTGGGCCTGCAGATCTGGGGCACGCCACAGCAGTGCTTCGAAAAGATCACAGCGTGCACGGATCGCTGCCGGGCGGACACCTTCACCGGCGTCTTCAGCTACGGCGACATGCCGTTCGACTACGCCGAGAAGAGCATGCGTCTCTTCGCCAAGGAGGTCATGCCGGCGCTGAAGACCTACCAGCGTCAGCGCGTTGCGGCCGAGTAGATCGCCAAGTCCGGACGGATCGCTGGCCCGATTACCTGTCAGGTAATCGCTCGCGGCGCCGGGGCGTCGCACAAGGGCGCGGCGTCGCGCCCTGGCCTGCGGCGTCCTCAGCCCGGAGCCAGGTTCGGAGGCCGCCATGGATCGCGCTACCGCCCTGAAGTCGAAGCCCCATTCCTCCGCGGTCGCCGCGTCGCAGCCCTTCGCGGTGGCCCGCGACGGGACGCGGCTGCGGTGCAGCGCGTGGGGCGAAGGGGCGCCGGTGTTGTTCCTGCACAGCTGGGCGATGCAGGCGCGGATGTGGGACTATCAGTTCGCCGCCCTCGCCCCACACGGCCTGCGCTGCCTGGGCTTCGACCGCCGCGGCCACGGCCGATCGGGCCAGCCGGCGGACGGCTACGACTACGACGCTCTGGCCGACGACCTTGCCGCCGTGATCGAGGCGCTGGATGTTCGCGACCTCACCCTCGTCGGTCATTCCATGGGCGCAGGCGAAGTGGTGCGCTATCTCACCCGCCACGGGAGCGGACGGGTGAAGCGGATCGCGCTTCTGGCGCCGACGACGCCGTTCCTGATGCAGACGCCCGACAATCCCGCGGGCTTGCCTGCGGCCGCGTTCGAGGCAATGCGGACGGCCTGGATGGCCGACTTCCCCGGCTGGATTGCCGACAACTCCGCCGCCTTCTTCACGCCCGCAACCTCGACGGCGCTGATCGACTGGGCTGTGCGGATGATGCTGGAGATCCCGCTACCGGTGGCCCTGGCTTGCAACCGGGCGGTGACGGAGACCGACTTCCGCGCCGAACTGGTCCGGATCGACGTCCCGTGCCTCGTCATCCACGGCGACGCCGACGTCTCGGCCCCGCTGGCCCTCACCGGCGCGCCCACCGCCGCCCTGATCCCGGGCAGCGAACTGAAGATCTACGAGGGCGCCCCACACGGCCTGATGTTCACCCACACCGACCGTCTCAACGCCGACCTCCTCGCCTTCACCCAGGCTTAGACGCGCTCGAGAATTTCGCCCCGCGATTTTGGGGACGTGCCTACAAGCCGCCGGAAACGACCAGGATCTCGCCGGTCACCCAGCGAGCGTCGTCCGAGGCAAGAAACACTGCGACGGGCGCGACGTCGCTGGGACGCCCTGTGCGGCCCAGCGGCGTCTGTTGCTCCGCCTGCCTTTCGAAGTCGCCGCCGATGATGCCTGCGGCGCGATTGCCTTCGGTGTCGACCACGCCTGGATTGATCGAGTTCACGCGGATCTTTCTGGGGCCCAGTTCCTTGGCGAGCACCCGCGTGATCACATCCACGGCGCCTTTCGTGGCGGCATAGATCGACGAGGTGGGCGGCGCCAGGCGACTGCCGACCGAGCCGATGTTGATCACGCTGCCGCCCTCCGGCCCGAACTGGGCGACGGCCGCCTTGGTCGCAAGCAACAGGCCAAGCACATTGGTGTCGAAGTGCCGGTGGAACTCCTCTTCGGTGACCTCCTCGATTGCGCCGAACCGGTAGACTCCGGCGTTGTTCACCAGGATATCTACCGTTCCGAAGGCGTTCTTCGCCTCGACGAAGACCCGGTCAACATCCTCGGATTTCCCGACATTTCCCTGGACCGCGACGGCCTTGCCGCCGGCGCCCTTGATGTCGGCGACCACCTTGGCGGCGCCTTCACGATCGCCCCCATAACTCACGACGACCGCCGCGCCGTCGGCCGCCAGTCGCCTGGCGATCTCGGCGCCGATCCCCTTCGAGCCGCCCGTGACGACAGCCACCTTGCCCGTCAGCTTGCCCATCGCTCTGCTCCGACTTTCTCGAATGACAGTCAGAGAGCAAATCGCCCTCGTTCAGACGGTTCCGTCTGAGCGAGGTTCTCATCGCGCCGGCGTTTGCGAGTTCATCCAAGCTCGACCGGCCGACGTTCGCTGAGCGAGGTCTGGGTGGCGATCGAGAGCGTCAGCGCCGCCAACGCGTTGTCGACGTCGAGCAGGGCGGGGTCGGCGGTTCCGCGGACGCAGGCGACGAAGCGCTCCAGCTCGACCTGATACGGATTGGCCGCCGGCACGTCGGGACGCTGGAGCTCGCCGGTTTGCGGGTAGACGCTGAGGGACACTTCGGGCGGCCCGGCCTCAGAGAACACAGCCTCGCTCTCGATCAGAGCGGTCTCGAAGAGGGCGCGAAAGCCGACCCTGAACGGATAGGTGGCTGGCGCCAGGCCGCTGGCCAGAACCGTGGCGCTGCGGCCGTCGTCATAGTCCAGCAGCGCCGAGATTTCGCCCAAGCCCTGCGGTGTCGACACCGCATTGGCGACGAGGCGCTTCGGGGGCCCCATCAACCAGCCGGCGAAATCGAAGTCGAAGGTCATCAGCTCCGTCGAGGGATCGGAGTAGTGGTCCTTGTGATCGGGCGCGCCGGCCCGCAGGTAAGAGCCGAGCCGGTGGGTCGTCAGGCTGAGGAGCCGGCCGTGCTCGCCCGTCTCGACGGCCCGCCTGACGAGCCCGCACGCGCCGATCGAGCGCGTGAGCAAGCCGACCTGCAGCAGGCGCCCGGCGTGGCGCGCGGCGTCGCGCATCCGCCGGCCCTCGGCAGCATCGAGGGTGAGCGGGGTCTCGCAAAACACATGCTTGCCCCGCTCGAGGGCGCGAACCACGACCGCTGCGTGAGCGGTCGAGGGAACGCACACGTCGATGGCGTCGATGCCGAGATCGTCGATCAGCGTGGATGCGTCAGCAGTCGCCGACGCGCCGCTCTCGCCCGCCAGACGGGCGGCTCGCGCCAGATCGCGGCTGAAGACGCCGGCGACCTCGACCCCGTCGATGAGGCCGTAGCAATAGGCATGCTCCGCGCCCATGGCGCCGGCGCCCAGGAGACCAATGCGGATCGGTTGCATATCGGGCCCGACTCTGGGTCTGCCGAATTTGGATCACAAGGGCGTCCAGGCCCGTGGGGCTGTGAGCAGCCGTAACTCATCCCCGGCGCAGCATGGCCTTCTGGCTTTCGAAATCTATCGGGGCCGAGGTGTGCTCATGAACGATGACCCAACGCCCGTCGGTCTTCGTCAGGAACCAGGAGAGCCGGTTCTGCATCGACCGGACGACGTCGCCGGCAGCATCGACGGCGCTATAAGTGACGATTGCGCTGACCGATCCCGCTTCGGCGCTTTGTACGATGCGTACGTCATCGAGCCCGACCTGAACGCGCTCGTCTCCAAGCGAGCCTAGCCACTCTTGCAGGTTCCGGCTCCAGGCCTCCCGGTCGTCATAGTTCCACACCCCCCAGGCGTCGAACACGCGAACATCCGGCGCGTAGAGCGCAGCGACGCGCGACGGCGCCTTTGCCAGCACGCCAGAGGCGTACTCGGCCATCACCGCTTCGATCTCACCGTCGACTTCGACCATCGACTCACAAGCTCCGCGGCGTTTCGTTCAGCTAATGATCTGGTTTCGGGGTCATGATAACAAACCCCGGCTGATCTGGTGTCACAGTCCAGCTCGGTATCGCCTAGCCAGCCGGCGGAGCCTCGGTCGGGCTCATGAGGCCAATCGCCAGTCCGTCCGGGTCCTCGACGACGGCATAGCGGGCGCCCCAGACCGCGTCGTACGGGGGTTGCAGGCCCAGGTGACCTTCCCCGGTCAGCCTTGCGTACATCCGGTCCACCTCGTCCCGCCCGGCAAGCTTGAAGCCGACGACGACCCGCCGGGCCAGATCTGCGCGGCCGGCCCAGCCGCGGTTCCAGCTGGCGGCAAAGGCTGGGCTGTCGAAATCCAAGCCGAAGCCATCGACCGAGGCGTTGGCGTGCTGCTGCTGGTCGGAGATGCGCGACACCTGGGGCGAGTCGACGCCAAGGAGACGATAGAACGCCAGGGACCGATCCATATCGCTGACGACGATGTTCAGTTGGTCGAGGCGTGGACAGTCGGTCGACATGCAGATGCCGTGGTTCCAGCGCGGTCAGGTCGTGCTGGCTTTATACTCCGGTTGGCGGCGGGGGTCCTCCCACGTGTGTTCGCTCCCCTCGCTGGGCGTCATGAACAGCATCGTGACGCCCGTTGAGGTTTGGCTTCGGTGCCAGCAGCCTTGCGGAACGAGAACGATATCGCCGGCCTTGAGCGGTCGTGTCTCCTCCGCGTCCTTGGAGAGTACGGTCAGCTCGCACTGTCCGGCGAGGATGTGAAGCAACTCGTCGCCGCCGTTGTGCAGCTCCCAGGGCGGCTGCCCGACGAAGCTCGCAATCCCGCAGGCGCATCCGTGGAAGTCAAAGTACCCGATCGGGCTGGGAGGCTCGTCCTCCAGCGTGGCGAGGTCCACCGGGACCATTCGATCGACCGCGGCGGCGCTCAGCTCATAGACCTGCATAGCGTCCTCCTGTCCTGGATGATCTCGAGCTTCAAGCTTAGGGGTCCACTCCAAACTCCTGTCCCGAATTCTACTTCTGAATTCTCTGGATGTCGGCGGCTCACTTGCCCTCGGAGACCCACTTCAGCGTCGCCAGCCACAGGTCGTGGCCGCGATGCATGAGGCTTTCATCTGTCTCGCGCAGATGGGCCGCGTCCTTGCCCTTGCCGACCTCGTCGGTCACCACGAGGCAGGCGTCTCCCTGCGGCTTCAGATACCAAGTGTGATAGAAGCTCGGCGCCGCGCCCGGCGCGTAACCGTACCAGCCGATACGGGTGTAGGGCGTGAACTCATTGATCCGGCTCTCGAGCGGCAGGCCGAAGGTCGACCAGTGGAACACCGTGCCGTCCTTGAGGACGTCGCCGCCGTCGATGCGAACATCTTTTGAGTTTGGATACCATTGCGGCCACTTCGTCGCGTCGATGATGTGTCCCCAGATCCGCTCGCAACTGGCGTTGATCACCAGTTCGTTGTGCGAGAAGAGGTCGGCCTGCGACGGGTCGAAACCCATCGGCCAGTGAATATCCTTCTCGCGGTTCGCGAGGTCCTGCTTCATCGTCATGGTGGTGCTCCCTGTTTGAGCGGCGGCCCGGCTTGGGGCCATGGAACCGGCGAGCGCGAAGGCGGCGAGAGCCGCTACCCCCAGCGCCTGCCGGACGATCGATGTTCTGTTGCTCGTGCTGCGCTTCTCGCGCCGACCAGGCCGGCGACCACGGCTTTGAGCCGCGCCCCCAACCTTCCCGGCAATTCCGGTTACTGCGTCCATCTCTGCCTCCTGGAGCGGCCGTCACCGCCTGTTCGAGCGAGAAGTTGTCACGGGTTGAGACTTGATTGTAACGCCGAAAAGTACGTAGACTTCGGACTCAAAGTCAGGAATGGCCATGCCTTATGACGGCCGCCTTCTCTCCGGCGTGACGGTCCTCATGGCCGTCGTCGAAGCCGGCTCCATGGCCCGCGCCGCCGAGGCGCTAGGTCTGACCTCGTCCGGCGTTGGCCGCGCGGTCGCACGGTTGGAAGCGCGAGTCGGCGTCCGGCTACTCGAACGCACCACGCGCACCATGACGCTGACCGACGAGGGTCGGCGCTTCTATGAGGAGGTGGGGCCGCATCTGGACGGCATCGAACAGGCCGCGATGACAGCGGCAGGGGCGGCAGGCGCTGTGCGCGGCCGTCTTCGCGTCAATGTCGACCCGTTCTTCTCTCGCGTCGTGCTCGCCGCACAGGTGGCGTCCTTCCTCGATCGTCACCCCGACGTTCGCATCGAACTCATCATGCGCGACCATGTCGGCGACCTGGTCGCAGACGGTTTCGATCTGGCGCTGCGATTTGGCGAACTACCGGGTGGGTCGTTGATCGCCCGCAAGCTGATCGAGACCCGCATCCTGACCGTGGCCTCGCCGGACTTTGTCGCTCGCCATGGGCGACCCAAGCATCCGTCTGAGGTCGCAAGGCTGCCCTGCATCGAGTTTTACGACGCAGCCAATGCCCGCCCGTTCGAATGGGAATTCCGCAGAGGCCGTGAGGTCGTGCCGGTCCGTCCGGCGGCCCGCCTCATGGTGTCGGACGTCGGCGCCATGCTGAGCGCTTGCGAGGCCGGCGTCGGCATCGCGCAGGTCATGCAACTCGGCTCCAGGGATCTGCTTGTTGAGGGTAGGGTGGTTGACCTGTTCCCGGACTGGACCGGCGAGCTTTTCCCCCTCTACGCACTCTACCCATCACGCCAACTGAGGGCCGCCAAGGTTCGAGCGTTCATCGATTATACGGTCGATCTGCTTTCGCCGGCGCAAGCGGTTTGATCTGGGTTTTGGGGGAGTGAACCCTGCCTTGAGTATTTCTTCCCACTCAGAAAGGTTTCTTCTGAGAGGAAGAAAATACTGAAGTCGACCATCCGGCCGGAGGGGCGGGACGATTGATACAACCTGAATCTCAGGGTCACAGCCGCCTGTCGTCGACGGCGGCGTCTTTGGCCGACACAATGCGCTCGTGACCCGCATCGTCCTCGTCCGTCATGGCCATGTTGAGGGCATCGACCCGCCCCGCTTTCGCGGACGCAGGGACGTGCCGTTGACCGAGCTTGGCGAAAGGCAGGCTGAACTCACCGCCCAGCGCCTCTCGAGCCAGTGGCGTCCGTCGGCGATCTACAGCAGCCCCCTGCAAAGAGCCCTCCAGACAGCCCAGGCTATCGGCCGCAGGACGGGAATGAGCGTTCAGTCGATCGAGGGCCTGCACGACATCGACTACGGCGACTGGCAGTGGAAGACGTTCGATGAGGCGCGCCGGCTCGACCCGGTTCTTTTCGAGCGGTGGTTCTCGACCCCGCATCTCGTCCGGTTTCCGGGCGGCGATTGCCTGCAGGACCTCGTCCTCCGCACGGCCGACGCCCTTCGGATGGCGCTGAGTGCCCATGCCGCGCAGACAGTGGTTCTGGTCGGCCACGACAGCGTCAATCGCGCCCTGCTGCTTCAGCTGTTGGACACGCCCTTGTCC
>DASXGQ010000178.1:0-18945 GCA_036488995.1 Caulobacteraceae bacterium | reverse complement strand
CCAACGTCGACCTGAAGGGCGGAGTCGACGCCTTCGCGCCGGTCACGATCACGGGCCAGCTCGATCCCTTCGCCGCGGACCGCTTCCTCGACCTTGCGATGCAGTTCCACAACATGGAGCTGACCACCTTCTCGCCCTATTCGGGCAAGTTCGCCGGCTATCGGATCGAGCGGGGCAAGCTCGACATCGACATGCGCTACAACATCGAGAACGAGCACATCGACGCCAAGCACCATGTGGTGATCAACCAGCTCCAGCTCGGCGAGAAGGTCGACAGCGCCGACGCCACCAAGCTGCCGGTCAAGCTGATCGTCTCCCTGCTGAAGGACAGGAACGGCGTGATCGATATCCCGATCGACGTCTCCGGCTCGCTCGACGACCCGAAGTTCAACTTCTGGCCGGCGATCTGGAAAATCGTCGGCAACACGTTCGGCAAGATCGCGACGGCGCCCTTCACCATGCTGGGACATCTGGTCGGTCACCACGGTGGCGGCGGCGGCGAGGATATTGGCAATATCGTGTTCCAGCCGGGCTCGGCGGCGCTGGCCCCTTCGGAAACGGAGAAGATCTCGGCCCTGGCCAAGTCCCTCGATCAACGCCCCGGACTCCAGCTCGAGATCCCGGCGACGGTGGCGCCTGACCTCGACGGGCCGACGCTGGCCCAAGCCGCCTATCACGACTCCCTTCAGGCCGCCTACCGCGTAGCTTTCAAACGCCAGGGCTCGCCTTCGCTCGAGCAGGTGCAGGCGACGCCCAAGCTGAAGCTCAGGCTCCTGGAGACCGCCTACCGTCAGAGCTACGGCCAGCCGCCGACAGGGGTCGAGAAGGCGGCGGAGGCTGGGGCGAAGGATCGCGACGCCGCGGCGGCCGGTGCGCTCGAAACGGCGCTCCAGGCACGCGCGAAGGCCAGCGACAGCGCCCTCGCCGCCCTCGCCCAGGCCCGCGCCCAGGCCGTCGAGACCGCTCTCGTCGACACCGGCCACATCGATCCCAAGCGCATCTTCCTGATCGCCGCGCCGCCGCTGAAGACGGGGCCGATCGCGATGACCGTGGCGTTGAAGTAGGGGGCGGTCACGGCTCGCAGCCGGCAATGTCAGCTGACTCGCTGAGCCGAAGCGTCGAGGGCGCGAAGGCTGGCGCCGTCTATGTTCGCGCGTCCGGGTCCGGGAAGAGGTGGGTCGCAGTGTACTCTATGGCCGCCGCTTCGCTCCAGCGGGCGCCTTCAGCCTTGCAAGCCTCCAGGATGGCGGGCTGCAGTCCCGCCTCCAGCAGCCCCATGAGCCGATCGCGGAGCGGCTGCTCCGAAGGCGCGTATGTCTGCCCAAGGCGCGCACGCTCCGCGTCGATGAAGCCGACAAGCTTCGCCGCCTCGAAGTAGCGCCCCTCAACCGCCCCGAGCACGGCCCAAGGCTGCAAACAACTCAGCGCCGGATAGTTGCCCCACTCGGTGAGGGCCGAGAGCGCCTCCATAAGCGGCGGCCTGGCCTCGGAGGGGCGTCCCTTGGCGATCAGATAGGCCCCAAGATTGCAGAGCGCATTCCCCTGCCACGCGTGTCCGGGCCAGGTCTTCCCACGGCTGAGCGCTTCTCGGGTGAGTTCGATCGCTCGATCGAGATCGCCCAAAAGGTACTCGGCCACAGCGAGGTTCGCGAGCATCGTGGGCTCGCGCGCGGATTTGAGCGCGCGGGCCAGGCCGAGCGCCTCGATGAACTGCCGCCGCGCTTCTGCGGCGTCCCCCATGTAGATCGAGACGATTCCAAGAAGAGTTAGTAGGCGATTTCGACTTTTATTGAAACCATCATCGCCGATGAGTTGCTTGGCTTCCAGGAGGAGTGGTCTGATTTCTGCGTGTCGACTTTGTATTGCGCCATAATAGCCTATCTGTCCCAGCGCGATCGCCAGATTGGGTCGGTCCCCGAGCTCACGATAGAGCGCTGCCGTCCGTTCCGCGAAGGCCAGTCCTTCCGGATCGAGCGTTCGGGCGTAGAGGACGGCGGCGCGCATCAACAGGCGTGCGGTCGAAACGGCGGGCGTGGCGTCGTCGATGAGCGGAATGGTCCGGTCCAGGTATTTGCGTGCTTCGGCTGTCAGCGACATGTCGGTCAGAAGGAGGGCGCCGGATGCAGCCAGAGCAATGGCGAGGCTCCGCCGCGACGGCTCGGCAAGCGCCCACTCCAGCGCCGAACGCAGGTTGTCGAATTCGGGTTGATAGCGCGCGATCCAGTCTGGGTCCGGGGTTTCCTCCCAGCAAAGCTCAGCCTCGTCGAAGACAGCCTGGAAGTGCCGGGCATGCCGTTCGACCGCTGCTTCCGCCTCGCCGCTCGCCTGCAACTGCTCCGCCGCATAGAGGCGCAACGTCTCGAGCAGGCGATAGCGCGGCGGCTCACGCTGCTCGAGCGTGATCATCGAGCGATCGATCAACCGGCCGAGCGCATCCACCACGTCCCAGGATTCGTCCCCTTCCTCGCCTCCGACGGCAACCGCAGCTTCCAGCGAGAAGCTGCCGGGGAAGACGGCAAGGCGACGAAAGACTCGCTGTTCCAGTGGCGCCAACAGGCTATGGCTCCACTCCAGCACCGCGCGCAGGGAGGCGTGGCGCGCATCGCCATCCGGCGCGCCCTTGAGCATGCGCAGGCGATCGTCGAGGCCGCGGCGCAGGCCGTCGACCCCAAGCATCCGCAGTCGCGGAGCGGCCATCTCAAGCGCCAGCGGCAATCCGTCCAGATGCCGGCAGATCTCGCCGACGGCGGCGCTGTTGCCCTCATTCAGTTCGAAAAGCCGATCGGCGGCCCGGGCGCGAGCGACGAACAGGTCAGCCGCGCCGAACCCGCTCATCTCGACGGCGCCGGCCGGTGGCACTTGCAGCGGATCCAGGCCGTAGACCTGTTCGGCGGCGAGATGGAGGTCCTGCTGGCTGGTCGCCAGCACCGACAGGCCCGGCGCGTGCTCCAGCAGCGTCCGGATCAGCGCGGCGGCGGCGTCGATGAGGTGCTCGCAATTGTCGAAGATGAGCAGGCGTTGCGCCTTGCCCATTGTGGCGACGATCGTATCCACCGTGGCGTCGGCCTTCTCCACCGACACACGAAGAGCGGCGGCGGCTGCGCTTGCGATCATCCCAGGATCGCTCACCGGCGCGAGGTCTATGAGCCAGACCCCCGCGGGGAACGCGTTGAGGAGGCGCCAACCGAGATCTACAGCCAGGCGGGTCTTGCCGACGCCGCCGGGCCCGACGAGCGTGACGAGCCGGCTGCGCATCACCCACTCTTGCACCTCCGCCAATTCGGGATCGCGGCCGATGATGTTGGCGAGTGGGACCGGCAAGTTGGTTTCCGGTGAAGCAGGCGCCGCCGCGCCTGACTCATCGCCGGTATCGCCTGCTCGGTCGGGGCTGGCTGCCGCTGTCGCCCCTGACGGCGAGCTGGATAGCGTCGCCACGAAGCAATAGCCCCGGTTGGCGACGGTCGAGATGTAACGGGCGCCGTCTTTGCCCTCACCGAGAGCCTTGCGCAGCGTCGCGATCTGGAATCGAATATTGACGTCTTCGACAAAGACGCCAGCCCAGACCTCTTCGAGCAGCGTGTGGTTGCTAACGACGTTCGGAGCGTGCTCGACCAGGACTCGCAGGATGTCGAACGCACGGTTGCCCAGCGGAATGGGAATCCCGTGATGCGTCAGCAACCGCTGCTCCGGATAGAGCTGAAACGGGCCGAATTCGACGCCATCACCTTGACGGTTCTGATTCATGGCACGGCGAGCGGCCCTCTCTCGCATGCGCGCATGATCGGACTGGCGACGAGCGAAACTTCATCTGCTCATGTCCGGTCAGATCTGCGCCCGACTCGGACGCGTCGCGCCTCCACGCGTCAAGAGGCGTTCTGAAGCGTCGTGGACCTCGCGGTGATGCGCGGCGCGACGGGATTTCGCGAGCCGATGCCGCGGAAGGCGCCCTCAGCCCACCCAGGCCATCCGCAGCGGCGAGGATGGCCGATGATCCTTCCGCCTTGGCCGCCGCCCCCTGGCCTTGATGCAGGTTAACCCGTCGGTGGCCTGACGAGGCGATGCTGAGTGAGCAGCTGACTGCCGTACCGATGCTGCAAGGGGTACGTAATGACATTTCGCTCGCTCGCCAGCGCCACTGTCGCCGTCGCGCTCATCAGCCTCGGCGCCGCATCCGCGCAGGCGCCTACCGGCGCCCAGAACATGTCGGACGCCGAGGCGAAGGCCGTCGCCCAGAAGGTCGTCATGGCCTGCGAGTCCGACATCGCCAGGCTTTGCCCCAACGTGCCGCCCGGAGGGGGCCAGGTCATGCAGTGCCTGAAGGCGCAGAGGGCCCAGGTTTCGTTCCATTGCAAGCGGGCCCTCTTCCAGGCCAAGGAGGCGAAGAACGCGGCGAACGCCGCCGCCCAGCAGGGGCCGCACTGAACTGCGGCTCTGGCCGCCCTCGGACCGCTTGATCCCTGCACTCGAGGCGCTGGCGGCGCGACAGCCTTCGCGTCAGCTGGCTCGCCGAGCCGAAGCGCCAGAGGCGCGAAGGCTGGTGCGGGCGGTCGGAATCGAACCGACACTCTGTCACCAGAACCGGATTTTGAGTCCGGCGCGTCTACCAGTTCCGCCACGCCCGCAGCGAAGGGGCGTTCGATGCCATGGGTCGTGGGCGGCGTCCAGCGCGCGTAAGCTCGCCCCTCTGTCGCAGTCTCAGGAAGGATCGGCCGACGCCGCCACCGCGCGCTCGATGCGCCGGTCCGGGATCAGCCACATCAAGGCCACCAGGACGTAGCAGGCGTCGGCGGCGATCGGCGTGACGAAGGCCAAAGCGATGCCGGTCAGGTAGATGACGGGTGTGATCCGGCCCTTGACGTCCGATCCGATGGCCCTCGCCAGCGCCGAGTCCGCCCCCTGATGGTGGATTATCACCGTCTGCATCAGCCTCCAGGCGAGCGCGGTGGCGAGGAGATCAGCGCCATAGACGACGGTGGGCGCCAGACCGGCGGGGTGGGCGCCTAGCCAGGCCGTGGCGAAGGGGATCAGGGAGAGCCAGAACACCAGATGCAGGTTCGCCCACAGGTCCGCTCCGTTCACCCGCTTCACAAGGGCGAAGAAGTGATGGTGATTGGTCCAGTAGATGGCGACATAGACGAAGCTGAGGACATAGCTCAGGAAGGTCGGCGCGGTCTGCGCAAGCGCGCGGAAGTCGGGACGCGCAGGCGGCCGAAGGTCCAGCACCATGATGGTGATGATCACGGCGATGACGGCGTCGACGAAGGCGAAGAGCCGCTCGGATCTCATGGGTTGACGGGGTCAGCGCGCCGGGCGGGCCAGGGCGCTCCAGCCAAATTCCAGCAGTGGTTGGACCGCGCGGGCGAACTCCACCGCGTCGTCGATCAGGCCGGCCGTGTAGAGCCGTTCCGTCGGGATCTCGGTCCAGACGTGCAGCCCCTTCAGCTTCAAGGCCTCGGCCACAGGCGAGCCGGCGTAGGACTCGAATCCCTTCGGGAGTCGGGCGAGGGCGTTCTCATGCGCACAGGCCAGTCCCGCCGCCGCCAGCGCCGCCTCCGTCTTCAGCCACCTGTCCGGCGTCTTGGCGATGGCGGCGCGCAGGGCCGCCAGGTCCGGGGGTTCTGGGGCGTAGAAACCGGCGCCGATCATCCCGCGCCGCTCCACGCCTTCATGGTGGCCGCCCAGCGAGATGTAGAAGACGCCCTTCCCCTGCTTCGTGCCGTCGCGGGTGAGGAGGGCCGCGACATTGGTCTTGTAGGGGCGCTTGTCCTTGGAAAACCGCACGTCCCGGTTGATCCGGAACAGGGAGCGCTCCGCGCTGCCGGTGAGTGGGATGTCGTGGGCCGCGAAGGCGAGGGCGAGGCTCTCGACAAACGAGGCCATTGGCGTCCGCACATGCCGTTCGTAGGCCGCCTTGTTCGCCTGGAACCAGTCGCGGGTCTGGTTCGCCGACAATGCCTCGAAGAACTCGAACAGCTGCGGGCCGAATCCGTTGAACGGCGTGATCTCGGTCGTCGCCTGCGTCTCTGCCTTGGCCACCTGGAATGCCCCATGCGTGTGCGCGGGCGCCCCCGGCGTCCCGCCGAACGGGGCAACCTCTCGCCTCTGCCGTCGAAATGGAAGAGCGTACGGCGGTCAGGCCTTGGACATCGTGCTCGCGGAGGCGCCTTTTCCTGGCCGCTCGCCTGCTTCAAAGAGCGTCGGCCGGTTCGTCGCCCACCGGCGGCCGCGCAAGCCTGATGATCTCCACCCTCGCTCGACCGACCGCCGGCGCGCTTTTGCGTCTCCGCCCGACTCCGGTTTTCGGGGTCAATCCGGGCGGCCTGCGTATGTGGAGCTGGGCGCCCGCAAACCTGCCGCGCGGCGCGCCCCTGGTCGTGGTCCTGCATGGCTGCGGTCAGTCCGCACAGGGGTTCGCCTCAGGGACGGGGTGGCTGACCCTCGCGCAGCGGCGGGGCTTCGCCCTGCTCGCGCCAGAGCAGACCAGGGCCAACAATCCAGCCCGCTGCTTCAACTGGTTCGAGCCTGGCGACACCTCTCGCGGTCGAGGCGAGGCCGCCTCCGTTCGCGCCATGATCGAGCGGATGTTCGAAGTGCACCGCCTCGATCGCCGTCGCGTCTTCGTCACGGGACTCTCAGCGGGCGGGTGCATGGCGCTCGCCCTGATGGCCGCCTATCCGGAGGTGTTCGAAGCCGGCGCGGTCATCGCTGCGGCGCCTGTCGGCGCGGCCTCGAACCTGCGCGAAGCCATGATTGTTCTGGGCCAGCCGCCGGCCGTGGAAAGCCAGGCCCTAGCCGCTCGCCTGCGAGCCTCGGCGGGTCATGTCGGGCGCTGGCCCCGGCTGGCGATCTGGCAGGGCCAGGCGGACCGAACGGTGGCGCCGGCGAACGGTCACGCGATCGCGGCCCAATGGCTCGCCGTGCAGGGCATCTCCGAGACGCCGTCCGCGGTCGCCGAGCATGGGCCCGTCCGTCGCTCCACCTGGACCGACCGCTGGGGAAAACCTGTCGTGGAACTCGACCTCGTCGAGGGATTGGGGCACGGGGCGCCAATCGCCGCGTTCGGGACCAACCCCCTGGGGCGCCCTGGCGCCTTCCTGCTCGAGGCGGGCGTCTCATCCACGGCCGAGATCGCGCGGTTCTTTGGGCTCACGCGGGATGTTGAACCGTTCGCCGGTTCGCCCACGCCAGAGCCGGGACCGGTCGGCGCCCTGCGGCGGATCTGGCGGCGCCTGACGCGCCCGGCCTGAGACCCTCAGACCGCAACGACCGTCTGTTCGATGGCGCCGAAAATCGAGCGGCGGTTCTCGTCGCGCATCTCGATCCGCACTCGGTCGCCGCCCTTGAGGAAGGGGGTGCGCGGCGCGCCATCCAGCAAAGTCTCTACGGTCCGCTGCTCGGCGATGCAGCCATAGCCCACGCCGCCGGCCGAGATCGGACGGCCCGGTCCGCTGTCGGACCCTCGGTTCGAGATGGTGCCCGAACCGATGATCGAGCCGGCGGCTAGCGTGCGTGTCCTGGCGCAGTGAGCGATCAACTGACCAAAGTCGAAGTTCATGCCCTCGCCGGCGTCGGGAGTCCCGAACGGCGCGCCGTTCAACTCGACCTCGACCGCGCCGCGCACCTTCCCGTCCGACCATGCTGGTCCCAGTTCGTCCGGAGTCACCGCCACCGGCGAGAAGGATCCAGCGGGCTTGGACTGGAAGAAGCCGAACGACTTGGCCAGCTCGCCGGGTATCAGGTTGCGCAGGCTCACGTCGTTGGCGAGCATCACCAACCGTACCGCGTCCAGGGCCTCCTCGCGGCCTGCGCCCTCGAAGACGTCGGCGGTGATCACGGCGATTTCCGCCTCGAAGTCGCAGCCCCAGGCCTCGTCGGCCAGGGTGATCGGATCGCGTGGCCCAAGGAAAGCGTCCGATCCGCCCTGATAGATCAGAGGATCGGTCCGGAAGCTCTCCGGCATCTCCGCGCCCCTTGCCCGACGTACCAGCTCCATGTGGTTGAGGTAGGCCGAGCCATCGGCCCATTGGTAGGCGCGGGGCAGGGGGCTTGCCGCCTCGTTCTCGTGGAACCTCTCGCGCGGCGCGAAGCCGCTTTCGAGCTCATCGGCCAGGCCCGCCAGTTGCGGTCCAAAGCGCGCCCAGTCGTCCAGGGCCGCCTGCAGGGTCGGCGCGATCGGCGAGGCGTCCACGCACCAGGCGAGATCGCGCGAGACGACCACCAGGCGGCCGTCGCGCCCGCCCTTCAACGATGCAAGCTTCATATCCGCCCCAGCTCCCTCGGGATTCTCGCGCTTACCCGTGCGCCATGCTCCCAGCGCGAGGGCCCACCATACACGTTGACCTCAACCAGGATGTCGCCGCCAACACTGTCCGCCCAGATGTAGGAGCGCTCCACGGTGACGTTTCGCCCGGCGGGCGAGAATCCTTCAAAGGCGTCGCCCCACGGCATGATCGTCGCCAGATCTCGCCAGCGCAGGGTCAGGGCGCGCGCGAGCTCGTCCCTGGCCATCTCTTCCAGGTCGTCGGCGGTCATGAGGTCGAGGCCAGGCGACGGGCGCCGCCCGTTTCGCTCAAGCAGGGATCGGCGAGGTCACGCACTCGCCTTCCAGCTGTCGACATAGGCGAGGTTCTCGACGCTCGAAGCGCCTTCGCCCACTTCCAGGGGGTCACGCGCGTCGATCATCACTGCATATTCGTCGGTCGCGGGTTTCGACTGGACGAGCATCGACTTCAGGGCCTTCGGGTGCGGGCCGTGGGTGAAGCCGCTGGGATGGAAGGTCATCATCCCGGCCTCGATATGATCTCGGCTGAAGAAGTCGCCGGCGTGGTAAAATAGAACCTCGTCGTAGTCGTCGTTGTTGTGGAAGAACGGCACCTTCAGCGCGCCCGGATCGGTCTCGAAGGGCCGCGGCGTGAAGGTGCAGACGACGAAACGCTCGCCCATGAAGGTCGTGTGGACCGAGGGGGGCAGGTGATAGCGGTGGCTGTTGACCGGCCGGATGTCCTTCACGTTGAGCCGGACCGGCGCGAGGTCGCCATGCCAGCCCACCGCGTCGAGCGGATTGTAGGCATAGGTGACGGTGGAGACCTGCCCCCGCTTCTTGACCTCCACGCGCACATCGCCCGGCTGGTTCTGGTGGGCGCGGAAGGCCTCGTCCATGTGGGGCGTGGCGAGCATGGCCGGGTCGAACTGGGCGTGCGGGCCCAGAAGGCCGCGGTCGGGCAGGGTGAAGTGGCCGCCGACGCACTCGATCGTCAGCAGGGCCGCCGGCCCTTCGGGCGCCAGCCGCCACATCGCGCCACGCGGCATGTAGATATAGTCGCCCGCCGTGAACGGCAGGCGACCGTAGTCGCAGAAGAGGTCGCCCCGGCCCTGGTGGACGAAGAGGAGCTGATCGCCGTCCGCATTGCGGGCCAGCGCCGGCATCGGCGCCTCGAGCTTCCAGAAGCGGACTTCGAGGTGCGAATTGAACAGCACCTTGGGCGCGGCCCAGGGGGAGGCGTGCGCCTCGTTGAGCGCCGCCAGATCGAACGCCCGGGGCCGCAGGGGCCCCTCGAAGCTGGTCCAGCCGGTGGGCGGGCGCGGGTGATGGAAGAAGGCTGCGGGCCCGAAGAACCCCTCCTTGCTCACCTCCCGCTCGTAGGTGCCCTCGGGCATGTCCGCATGCGCCTGGCTCGAGTGGACGCCCTCGGCGGCCTTTACGGGGATCCAGTTCCTGGCCATGCGCGCGGGCTCAGGCCGTGGCCGCGGGTTTGGCCGGCAGGACGCCGCGACGGATCTGGTCGGCCTCGATGCTCTCGAACAGGGCCTTGAAGTTGCCCTCGCCGAAGCCCTCGTTGCCCTCGCGCTGGATGAGCTCGAAGAAGATCGGCCCGATCATGTTCTGGGTGAAGATCTGCAGCAGCAGGCCCTGTCCCTCGGTGGGCGCGCCGTCGATCAGGATCTGGTCGGCGCGCATGCGCTGGACGTTGTGCCCATGGCCCGGAAGGCGCTTGTCGAGCGCCTCGTAGTAGGTGTCGGGAGTCTCCTGGAACTTCACGCCACGCTCGTTCATCGCTTCGACGGACGAGAAGATGTCTCCTGTGCCAAGCGCGATGTGCTGGATCCCCTCGCCCTTGTAGTCGCGCAGGAATTCCTCGATCTGCGAGTGGTCGTCGCGGCTCTCGTTGAGAGGGATGCGGATCTTTCCGCAGGGGCTGGTCATGGCCTTGGAGATCAGTCCCGTCTGGGCGCCCTCGATGTCGAAGTAGCGGATCTCGCGGAAGTTGAAGATGCGCTCGTAGAAGTCCGCCCACTTGGCCATCTGGCCGCGATGCACGTTGTGGGTGAGGTGGTCGATATAGGTAAGGCCAAGCCCGGGCGGCTTGTCCTGGGCGCCTTCCAGCGGAACGAAGTCCACGTCGTAGATCGCCTTCGCGCCGTAGCGGTCCACCAGATAGAGGTTGGTCCCGCCGATCCCCTCGATGGCTGGAATGTTCAGCTCCATCGGGCCGACGAGGCCCTTCACGGGCTTCGCCCCGCGCTCCACCGCCATCTTCAGCGCCCTGGCCGCGTCCTTGACGCGGAACGCCATCGCATTGGCGGAAGGACCGTGCTGATGGCGGAAGTCCGCGGGCTGGCCCTGGGGCTCCATGTTGAGGATGAAGTTGATGTCGCCCTGAGTGAAGCGGAGCACGTTCTTGGAGCGGTGCCGGGCGACTGGGACGAAGCCCATCTTCTGGAACAAGTCCGACAGGCGCTCCGGTTCGGGAGCCGTGAACTCGACGAATTCGAAGCCGTCTGTGCCCAGGGGATTGTCGAACAAATCCCGATCGAGCTGGACTTTGGCGTTCATGGGCGGAACTCTCGAAAAAGGGTGATCGTCATCATCGCAGGCGATGCGCCTTTGCGGAAGCGCGCCGCCGCTGCTAGCAGAGCGCCCCCGCCGTACTTTCGGCGCATCAAGACGTGGTGAAGACAGCCGTATGCTCAAGGGGCTCTACGATCGTGTGATGCGCCTTTCCGGGTCGCCTCATGCGGGATGGGCGCTGTTCGCCGTCGCGTTCGCCGAAAGCTCGTTCTTTCCGGTGCCGCCTGACGTGATGCTCGCGCCGATGGTGTTGGCGAGGCCCGAGCGGACCTGGCGGACGGCAGCCATCTGTACCGCCGGCTCGGTGTGCGGCGGGGTGCTCGGCTACGCCATCGGCTATCTGCTGGCGCCGGTCGGCCTCTGGATCCTGGCGCATGCCGGTCTCGCCGGGGAGGAGGCGACATTCCACACCTGGCTGGACCGCCACGGCGTCCTCGTCATCCTGGGCCTGGGCCTGCTGCCCGTCCCGTTCAAGCTGGTGACGATCTCGACGGGCCTGCTCAAGTTCATTCTCTGGCAGTTTATCCTCGCGACCTGCGTCACACGCTCCGCCCGATTCTTCGGGGTGGCCTTCCTCGTGCGCCGTTTCGGGCCGACCCTGCTGCCGGTGATCGAACGTCGCCTCGTTCTCGTCGCGAGCGTCGTGGCAGGCCTCGCGGTGCTGGCGCTGGTGGTTCTCAGGATGGTTCACCACCACTCCGCCTGACGCGTGGCGGAGGGCTGAAGCTTTGACGTGGGCCGCCCGCCAGCCCATATCCGCAAAGTGAATACGTTGTTGAAACACTGGCCCTGGACCGCCCTGGCGGCCAGCCTCGCGATCCTCGCGATCGCCCATGGTTTCGAGACCTTCGGCCGTCTCGCGCCCTGCGAGCTCTGCCTGAAAGAGCGTCAGGTCTACTGGGCCGCCGCGGCGGTCGGCCTCGTCGGCGGCCTCGCCGCCCTGCGCATGCCGCGAGTCCGCTTGTGGGCGTGCATCCTACTCGGTCTGGTCTTCCTCGGGGGGGCGGTGCTTGCCGGCTACCATGCGGGCGTCGAGTGGAAGTGGTGGCCCGGTCCCGAGTCCTGCACGGGATCGCACGTCCGGATCACGGTCGCCGACATGCAGCGCCTGCTCAACGGCGCCGCGATGAACATTCCACGCTGCGACAAGCCTCCGTTCGTCTTCCTTGGCCTCTCAATGGCTGGATGGAACGCGGTCATCTCGCTTGTGCTTTCGCTGCTGAGCGTCGCAGCCTGCCGTCTCACCTACCGTCGCGCGGAGTTCTGATCCCATGAGCGAGCGCCCCATTCCCCCTCGCCCTGGCCCTGGCGGTCAGGAGATGCGCCTGGCGCAGATGCTGCGGGTCGATCACGCCGGCGAGCTGGGCGCCGTTCACATCTATCGGGGCCAGCGAGCGGTCCTTGGCGGGGCGCCAGGCTGCGCCTCGACGGCGGCTACGCTGGCGGAGATGGAGGACCATGAGGCGCGCCATCTCGCCCGCTTCGATGAGCTCCTGGTGAGCCGGGGTGTCCGCCCGACTCTGCTGGCGCCCTTCTGGAGAGCTGCCGGCTTCGCCCTGGGCGCCGGCACGGCCCTCCTGGGCGAGAAGGCGGCGCACGCCTGCACGGACGCCGTCGAGAGCGTGATCGAGGAGCACTACGCCGGCCAGGTGGCCGAGATCGCGGCCCTGGAGCCCGAACTCGCCGGAGAGCTTTCGGAGTTCCGCGACGACGAGCTCGACCACCAGCGCCTCGCCATCGAGAACGGCGCGCGCGAGGCTCCAGGCGCGCGTCTGCTGACGGCGGTGATCCGTGCGGGATGTCGCGCTGCGATAAAGATCTCCGAGCGGATCTAGACAGCGCAGGGGACGGCATGCCGAGCTGCTACACCGACAGGACAAGCGTCCGGCCGGGAGAGTCCGTGACGTTGTTCGCGTCCTCTTCCTCGCCTAATTGCCGGCTGGAGATCGCGCGCGTGGGCGCCGATCGCGAGATCGTCCTGGTCCGCGACGTGCGGGTTGGCGATCATCCGACACCGCCCGAGGCGGATCGCAACGGCTGCTCCTGGCCAGCGGCTGCGAGCTTCGAGATCGGCCGCGACTGGCGGAGCGGTTACTACGACCTGACGCTCACCGACGCCTATGGAGAGATCGGTCGCCACTTCCTCTGCGTGAAGGCGCCCCGCGGCGCGTCCCGGGCTGGGGCCGTCCTCGTCCTGACCACCAACACCCTTCACGCCTACAACTCCTGGGGCGGACGCAGCGCATATTGCGATGTCGAGGCCCTGATGAGCCGGCGGCTTAGCCTGCCCGAGGCCATGGCCGGCGCGCTGGGCGTGCTGTCGGCCCAGAGACCGATCTCTCCCATGCTGCTGGGCGCGCCGGCGGACATGCCCCGCCTGGTGAACCTCCGAAAGCGGGGTTTCGAGGAGCGGAGTTGGGCCGGGGCCGACTCCGCCTGGTCCCGCGCCCATGGCCAAAGCCCCTATGACGGCTCGGCGGGTTACCTGAACAAGTGGGAGCACCACTTCGTCCGCTGGGCCGAAGGCGAGGGGATCTCGTTTGACTATCTCACGGACTTCGACCTCGACGCCGACCCGGCGGCGCTGGATCCCTACGGCGTGGCGATCCTGGTCGGCCACAGCGAGTACTGGTCCGGGCCGCAGCGAGACGCCCTGGACCGCTTCGTCCTGGCCGGTGGCAGGCTCGCGATCTTCTCCGGCAACACAGCCTTCTGGAAGGTGCGCTGGGAGGATGAGGGTCGCACCCTGATCTGCCACAAGTGGAGAGGCTTGGAGGCGGATCCGGTCGCCTCTGCCGATCCCTCGCTGGCCACCCACCTCTGGTCGCATCCGGCGTTCGGCCGTCCCGAGGCGGAGACGACGGGCCTCAGCTTCATCTTCGGAGGCTATCATCGCCTGGGGATGTGCGCGGCGCGCGGCCAGGGCGGCTACACCGTCTATCGCAACGATCATTGGGCGCTGGCCGGGTGCGACCTCTACTATGGAGATGTCTTCGGCGACGACATCCCGTTGCTCGGCTACGAGAACGACGGGTGCCTGTTCGGCTTCGATGCGGACGGTCTGCCCACCTCGACCGCGACGCTGGGCGTGCCGGAGAATCTCGAGATCATCGCCCTCGCGCCCGCCTCCTTCGCAGAGGCGCCCAGCCCCTATCGACCGCTGATACCGCCCGAGCAGCTCGATGTGGTCGCGACGATCGCCTACGGTTCTGCAAGTCCCGCGGCCCAGGCCCGCGTCCTTCGCGGCCATGCGGTGATGGCCGCCTTCGCGCGCGGGAAGGGTGAGGTCTTCAACGCCGGCACGACGGAGTGGGCGCACGGACTCGCCGCAGGCGATCCCTTCGTCACCCGCATCACCCGCAACGTCCTGGCGCGCTTCGGCGCAACCGTCACACAGGGAGGCTCCGCCGGTAGAGCTTGATATTGTGGCGCCGCTCTTGGGGTTTGAGCCACGTCTCGGCTAGGGTCGGGGCCGGGGAAGGGAGACGCTGATGGATGTGGAGACCCTGCGCCGGGAGGCGGAGGCGCCGGTCGTGGCCGGACCGGCAGATGTGGATGCGGTGGCCGCGGACCTGTCCGACGCGTTCGCCGACGACGTGATGTTCGACTGGTTCCTGCGCACGGACGCGCGGCGCGACGCCGCCCGGGCGCGGTTCTTTCGTTTCGTGATCGCCAACATGGCCGTAGGGGTCGGCCGGATCGAGCGCCCTGCCAGCGGCGGAGCCGCGGCGGTCTGGCTGCCGTTCGAGGCGGTGGGGCCGACGCCCCTTCCCATGCTGATTCGCGCGGCGCCGACCATGCTGGCCGCGACCGGCTTCGGCCGCGCCCTTCGCCTCCTCGCCCTGATGGAGGACATGGACAAGCACCACCCGATGGACCGGCCCCACGCCTACCTCTGGTTCCTCGGTGTTGCGCGGGCCGCACAAGGGCGGGGGATCGGATCGAGGCTTCTCAAGGTCGCGACGGAAAGGCTCGACGCCCAGCGCCTTCCGGCCTATCTCGAGACGCAGACCGAGCGGAACGTCGCGCTCTATAAACGCCACGGTTTCGAGGTCATTTCCGAACACCGGCCCCAGCCGAACGCGCCTCTCCTGTGGAGTATGTGGAGAGAGCCGCAGGCCTGAAACCTGGGTCGAAACGTCGCTGTAGAGGAACAGCCCGAAGGTCCCGCTCGTTTTGCGCGCCTGAGGGATGATGACCAAGAGGATGAAATGAAGATAGCAGCAGCCCTCGGGGCTCTCTCAATCGTCGCGGCCCTGGCGCCCAATGGGGTGAGCGCCCAGCCCTACGGGTACGGGCCGCCGCCCCCGCCGCCTCCGCCCCAGCACTATCACCACTACCACCACCGCCATTACTACCATGAGAGCTGCGCCAAGACGCAGCACGATCGGGCGGTGACGGGCACGGTGGCAGGCGCCGCCGGCGGCGCGATCCTGGGCGGGGCAATCGGCGGACACCTCGGCGGCGCGCTCCTGGGCGCCGGCGCTGGCGCTCTCGCGGGCCACGCGATCGCCAGGCACACCGGCCCCTGCTCCTAGGCGCCCGGGGCGCTCCCTGGCTCTACCGGCCGAACCGGTAGAGCAGGCGGCCGCCAAGGTCGTCCATGCCGGGGTTATGGTGAGAGATGCCGGCGTTGGAGAGGTGGACCCAGCCGATCTCCGCCGTCCACCGCCGGGTCAGGCCGTAACCCAGCATCAGCTCCGGCTCGAAGACGAAGCGCGAGCCGAGGTCTAGCCGGTTCGGATAGCGCTGGAACCCATCAGCGTAGCCGGTCTGCACTGCCGCCCCGAGGCCGAGCTGTGCGTAGATCCGGCGCGGCAGGCTCCATCGCCACGCCGCGCCGACCGCCGCGAAGTCCACTCCGCCTTCATCATTGACCGAACCCAGGACATAGCCGCGCAGAGATCCCCACCGCCCAGTGTCGACCCAGGGCGCTGATCTCAGGCCGAATTGCTCGTCGACTCCCGCCTCGCGCGAGTGAGCGCTGACGCCGATGTTCACGTCATGGGCGAAGACACCCACGAACGCCTCCTGAGCTCCAGTGGCGACTGGGAGGACGCAGATGGCCAGGACGAGCACGGCGCCAGCACGACTGCGGTTGGGCATGCGGTCTGCCTGCCGAGCTCGCTAGGAGGGCTTGGGCATGGATCGCGACGCTATGAGGCGTGGCGCCGAGCGTCGTGCGCGTCGGCGCACTCCGGCGAGAGGGCGGCGCGAGTATGGGATCGCAGGGCCCGTTTCACTTCAGTCAGGCGCTCGCCTTCGAAATCGGGCCAGCCCAGGATCGCGAGCGTGTTGGTCCGTCCCGAGTGGAAGGCGCTGACGGGGCCAAGCACCATGCTGGCCCGGAGCCGCGTCGTTTCCGCTTCGGGCGGCAGGCCAAGGATGACGCCGACAAGGCGCGAGACGCGCGCGTGAAGCGGCCGCGAGACCTCCTCCCGCACCAGGGCCGCCGCGGGACCCGCGCCGTCGGCCGCGGCCCGGCCGATGAAGCGACCCCAGTCGGTCGCGCTCTTCGCCACGAGGGAGAGCTCGACCAGGCCGTCAAGGAGGTCGCACAAGGCGTCGAGGGCGCGCGGCGGCTCGCCGGTCTCTGCGGCGAGATCGGCGTTGCGGGAAACCTCTCCGAGAGTCCGCCAGAGTTCGCCGACGATGAACTGGGCGCAGGCCCGATGCAGGCCTTCTTTGCTGTCAAAATAGTACTGCAGCGCCGGAGGCGTCACGCCCGCCGCCTCGGCGAGCTGCCGGGTCGAGGCCCGCGCATAGCCTTCGTCGGCGAAGACCCGCAGGGCGGCGTCGATGATACGGGCGCGCGTCTCCTCTCCGCGGGCGTAGCCCCCTCGGTCAGGTCGACGCCGCGGCGCGCTGGCCCTCGCCTCGCTCATCCGCGCCTTATACGGCGCCGCACAGATATTTTCCAATTGGCAGACATGGCGGTCCGTTGGACAATTTTGCCGCTTGACAGATATCGTCCAATCGGAAGACATCCGCCACGCCGGCGCAGCTCCTGACCGGTAATTCCGTGCGAATCCGCTGATGTCCGATGTGAACGGCGCCGCCCGAGCGCCCCGACGCTCGCCTCTGCACAACCCTATGGTGCGCGGAGTGCTCATCGTCGGAGGCGTCGTTGTGCTCGTGGCGCTCTTCGTGTTCGGCTTCAACTGGTGGACACACGGGCGGTACGTTCAGGGGACCGACGACGCTTACCTCCGCGCGGACGGCGTGACCGTGGCGCCCAAGGTCCTGGGCTATGTCGATCAGGTCTATGTCTCCGACAACGAGGACGTGAAGGCCGGCCAGCCGCTCGTTCGCATCGACGCGCGCTCCTACGACGCTGCGCTCGCCCAGCAGACAGCCGCCCTCGACGCCCGAAAGGCGGACATCGAGGCCGCACAGCGCCAGGTCGATCAGCAGGACGCGGCGGTAGCGGAGGCGCGGGTCCGCCTCAACACGGCGCAGATCAATTCAGCTTATGCGAGCGGCGAAGGCGCGCGCTATCGCAACCTCAGCCAGCAGGGCGTCGAGACTGCCGAGCGCTACACCCAGGCGAAGAATCAGGCCGACCAGGCCGCGCAACAGGTCAAGGTGGACGAGGCCGCTCTTTCCGTCGCCCAGCGGCAGTCAGAAGCCCTCAAGGCGCAGATCGCCCAGGCTCAGGCGCAGCTCGAGGCGGCTCGGGCCGCCGCGCAGTCCGCCCACCTCAATGTGTCAGACACGCTGATCACCTCCGCCATCGACGGGCGGGTGGGCGACAAAACGGTGCGCCTGGGTCAGTTCGTTCAGCCCGGAACGCGCCTGATGGACATCGTGCCGATCCAGCACGTCTATCTGGTGGCGAACTTCAAGGAGACGCAGATCGGGCGGATGCGCATCGGCCAGCACGCCAGCGTCAGGATCGACGCCTTCGGCGGGCGCACAATCGACGCGGTGATCGAGAGCTTCGCGCCGGGAACGGGGGCCCAGTTTGCTCTGCTTCCGCCTGAGAACGCGACGGGCAACTTCATCAAGATCGTGCAGCGCGTCCCCGTCCGCCTTCGCCTGCTGCCGCCGCCGAACCTCAGGGGTCGGCTCATCCCAGGTCTGTCGGCCACGGTGAAGATCGACACGCTCCAGTCGACGAACGGCGCCCGAGCCTGAGGTCGGGCGGAGTTGGCCGGAACGAGCGATCGCCCTTGACCAGATATCGTCCAAATGGAAGACTTCTTCCCGCCTACCGCCTTCTGGTCGGTTGCAAGCCGCGCGAATCCTGCATGCCCAAGTCCCTCAACGCCGCGCCGGCGCCCCGCCGACCGCAGCCTTGCCGGCCTTCCGGGCGGGGAGGGACGGCGTGACGGACGTCGCTGACAAGACCGCGGCCCCGGCCCTGTCGCCGCCCGCCGCGCCGACCCTACCGCCGCCCGCCGTTCAGCAAGCCTGGCCGGAACAGGAAAAGGCCTCGGTCGAGGACTGGATCGCGGTCTTCGCCGGCGCGCTGGGCGCTCTCCTGGCCTCCCTCGACATCTCGATCACGAACGCAGCCCTGCCGACGATCCAGGGCGAGATCGGCGCCAGCGGCACCGAGGGCACCTGGATCTCGACGGGCTATCTCGTCAGCGAAGTCGTCATGATCCCGCTGAGCGCCTGGCTCAGCCGCGTTCTGGGCCTCCGGACCCTGCTGCTCGTCTGCGTCGTGCTCTTCACTGTGTTCTCGATGCTCTGCGGGACCAGCCACACTCTGATGATGATGATCCTCGGGCGGGTGGGGCAGGGCTTCTTCGGCGGCGCCCTCATCCCGACCGCCCAGACCATCACACGCACTCGACTGCCGCCGCAGCAGATCCCGGTGGGCATGAGCATGTTCGGCCTCATCGTCCTGCTCGGCCCGCTCGTTGGCCCTCTCGTGGGCGGATGGCTGACCGAGAATGTGGCCTGGCAGTGGTGCTTCTTCCTAAATCTGCCGATCTCGATCGGGCTGGTCGCCCTTCTGCTGTTGGGGCTGCCGCACACCAAGTCCAACCTTCAGGAGGTGATCCACGCGGACTGGCTGGGGATCATCGGCCTGGCTCTGGGGCTGTCCTGCCTCACGGTCGTCCTCGAGGAAGGCCAGCGTCAGCAGT
>DASXGQ010000170.1:0-21407 GCA_036488995.1 Caulobacteraceae bacterium | reverse complement strand
AGGGACGGACGTACGGACAACCGATCAGCCCCAAAGGGCTTCGTTTCAGGCTCGACGCGCACTAGAGGATGCGCCGACCGTAGACTTTCGCCGGATCTTCATATGACGTCAGAGCGCCCGCCCTACCGACGCATCCTGCTCAAGGTGTCTGGCGAGGTCCTGATGGGCGAGGAGCCGTTCGGCATCGACATGGTCACTCTCGACCACGTCGCCGAGGACATCGCCGCGGTCGTGGAAGCTGGCTTCGAGCTCTGCCTCGTCGTCGGGGGCGGGAATATCTTCCGTGGGGTCCAGGTCGCCGGTCGCGGCATGGAGCGGGCGAGCGCCGACTACATGGGCATGCTGGCCACGGTGATGAACGCGCTGGCGGTGCAAAGCGCGCTCGAGCGGCGCGGCGTCGACACCCGCGTCCAATCGGCCATCCCCATGCAGGCGATCTGCGAGCCGTACATCCGGCGCCGCGCGCTTCGCCACCTGGAGAAGGGCAGGGTGGTGATCTTCGCCGCGGGCCTGGGCGCGCCCTATTTCACGACCGACACGCCCGCGGCGCTGCGGGCCGCAGAGATGGGCTGTGACGCCCTCTTCAAAGGCACCAGCGTCGATGGTGTCTATACGGCCGATCCCAAGAAGGATCCGACCGCGCGCCGTTACGGCTCGATCGGCTATCAGGAAGTGCTGGCGCGGGACCTGAGGGTGATGGACGCCTCGGCCATCAGCCTGGCGCGCGACAACAACATCCCGATCGTGGTCTTCTCCATCCGAGAGCGGGGTAACCTCCTGAAGGTCCTGACCGGGGAGGGAACCCACACCACGATCGAGGATCGCACGGCGCGCGCCGCGTGAGGCGGCTGCGTCCTGGATAACAAGGAGACGGACATGGCGACCGCAGAGAAACCGCAGATCTCCCGCTATCGCGAACGAATGGACAAGGCCGTGACTGCGCTGAAGGAGGAGTTCGCCACCCTGCGCACCGGTCGCGCCAACGCCTCGCTGCTCGACCAAATCCATGTCGAGGCCTATGGCTCGAAGGTTCCAATCAACCAGGTCGGCGCGATCTCGGTGCCGGAGCCGCGGTCCATCACGGTCGCCGTATGGGACCGGGGCCTGGTCGTATCGGTGGAGAAGTCGATCCGGAACGCCGGCCTTGGGCTCAACCCCGTCGTCGAGGGCCAGAACCTGCGCATCCCGATCCCGCCGTTGACCGAGGAGCGCCGCAAAGATCTGGCCAAGCTTGCCGGCAAGTACGCTGAGCAGCAGCGCGTGGCGGTGCGAAACGTCCGTCGCGACGCCATGGACGACCTGAAGAAGGCGGAAAAGGACACCGTGATCAGCCAGGACGAACACAAGCGTCTCGAAGGCGAGGTCCAAAAGGCCACGGATGAGGCGATCAAGCGCGTGGACGAGGCCTTGAAAACCAAGGAACAAGAGATCATGCAGGTCTGAGCCAGTCGCTGGAGACAGCGGCCGGCGGCAGGATTCCTCGGCAGGCGCTCTTCGATCCCAGTGGGTCCGAGCCGGCGCTTCGCAGCGGAGCTGGGGCCCCGACGAGCAACTTGGACCCAAGGACGTCAAAAGGATCCGCTATGTCGCCGCCCACGGAGACGCTCGACTTCCCTGGGGGGGCGCCCGAAGGCCTGCACGTCGCAATCATCATGGACGGCAACGGCCGATGGGCGAAGGCGCGCGGTCTGCCGCGCAGCCTGGGGCACCGCGCTGGGGTGGCCGCCCTCCGCAGGACCGTGGAGGGAGCGGGGGAGCTTGGGGTCAAGCGTCTCACCGTGTTCGGATTCTCAACCGAGAACTGGCGGCGCCCGCGCGAGGAGGTGAGTGAGCTGCTTCGCCTGCTGCGCGCCTATTTCCACAGCGATCTCGCACGATTGGAGCGGGAGGGGGTGCGTGTTCGCATCGTCGGGCGTCGCACCGGACTGGAACCGGACATCCTTGAGATGATCCGCGACGCCGAGGCCCGCACCGCCGCCAATTCGAGGTTCCATCTGCAGGTCGCGTTCAACTATGGCGGCCGTGCGGACATTGTCGACGCCGCCCGCGCCTTCGCCGCGGCCGTGGAGCGGGGAGAGGCGAGCGCACGTGACCTCGACGAAGCGGCGTTCGCCTCACGCCTGTCGACGGCCGGTTCGCCTCCGCCCGACCTGATCATCCGCACCGGTTTCGAGCGGCGCCTCTCAAATTTCCTCCTGTGGGACTGCGCCTACGCCGAACTGGTGTTCCAGGACATCTACTGGCCCGACTACGGGCCGGAGCAACTTCGCGCGGCGATCGCCGAATTCCTCACGCGCGAACGCCGTTTTGGCGGACTTCAGCCGCATGACATCCGCGCCGCCGTTTGATCGGGCGTCGCCCATTCACCACGCGTTCAGTGTGGATCGGGGACGTTGGAGCATTCTGGAGCTCCCTGCAGCGATCGGGGCAGAGGGATGAGGCCCGCGCCGCTCTACGTCATCGACCGTTTCGTCAGCGCCGCCCTTCCGGAAGGGAGGGAGGCGCCTGGGTGCTGATCTGACCACGACTCCGTCCTTCGACTGGAGAAACTTCGCCATTCGCGCGGCTTCGGGTCTCGTGCTCGCGGCGGCCGCGCTCGGCGCGATCTGGGTGTACAACTGGCCCCATCCGCTCTGGCGCGCGCCGTTCCTGGTCATGATCTCGATCGGCGCCGTCCTGCTCTCGATCGAGTGGTCGGCGATGGCCAGTCCCCGCGCAGGCGCGCGGGTCACCACGGTCATGTCGGTTGCGGTCGTTGGGGTCGTGCTGCTGGCGTTTGTCGGCCAGTTCGCCCTGGCCTGGAGCTTGATCGGCCTGGGCGCCATTGCCGCGGCGCTCGCCGTGGGGCGCGGCGGGGACCGAGCCATCGACGCGGCGTACGGCGTGCTCTATATCGCGCCCGCTTGCCTGGTGCTGGTCTGGCTAGCCGGCAGCGCTCAGGGCTCGGGCTGGACATTGATGCTGTTCGCCTGCACCTGGGCGGCCGACAGCTGCGCCTTCATCGTCGGCAACGCGCTCAAGGGTCCGCTGCTCTGGCCGCGGTGGTCGCCCAAGAAGACCTGGTCCGGTTTTTTCGGGGGGCTCGTCGGTGCGACCGTGGCGTCGGTTGGGGTGGCCGCGGCATTCATGCGACTGTCCCTTGTCGGCGCGGCCGTGATCGGCTTGATCGTCGGCCTCGCCACCATGGGCGGCGATCTGTGGGAGTCGATGTTGAAGCGACGTTACGGGGTCAAGGACACGGGGGCGCTGATTCCTGGGCACGGGGGACTGCTGGATCGTGTGGACGGCCTGATGTTCGCCGTGATGGTCGTCGCGGCCGCGCGCCTCATCGTCCATGTGGGATTCCGCCACTGATGACCCAGCGCACCGTCGTTGTTCTTGGTTCGACCGGTTCGGTGGGGGTCTCCACCCTCGAACTCCTGGCCCATAGCGAAGAGCGGCCGAAAATCCTCGCCCTTACCGCGGGGCGCAATGTGGCTCTGCTCGCCGAGCAGGCCCGCGCCTGGCGGCCGGACACGGCGGTGATCGAGGACGAGTCGGCCCTGCCGGAGCTTCGCGACCGGCTCAATGGGAGCGGCGTGGCGGCGGCGGCGGGCCGCGCCGCGATCGTCGCGGCGGCGGGGCAGGGCGCCGACTGGGTCATGTCGGCAATCGTCGGAGCGGCCGGCCTCGAGCCGACGCTGGCGGCCGCCCGCGCCGGTTCGATCGTCGCCCTGGCCAACAAGGAGAGCCTGGTGTGTGCGGGACCGGCCCTGCTGCGGATCGCCAAGGCGGCGGGTGCTCAGGTCATCCCGGTGGATTCCGAGCATTCGGCAATTTTCCAGGTCTTCGCGCCCGACGACCAGGCCAAGGTCCGACGCCTGATCCTCACCGCGTCGGGTGGACCGTTCCGCGCCTGGACGCTCGAGGCCATGGCTGCGGCGACTCGGGAGCAGGCGCTCAACCATCCGAACTGGAGCATGGGCGCGAAGATCACGATCGATTCGGCGACCATGATGAACAAGGGTCTCGAGACGATCGAGGCGGCCTATCTGTTCGGCATGGCGCCCGACCAGGTGGATGTGATCATCCATCCGCAGTCGGTGGTTCACAGCCTCGTGGAATACGCGGACGGTTCGACCCTGGCCCAGCTCGGGCCGCCGGATATGCGCACGCCGATCGCCTGCGCGTTCGCGTGGCCCCGTCGGATGGCCTGGCCGGCGCCCGGACTCGACCTGGCGCGCGTGGGTCAGCTCACCTTCGAGGCGCCTGACGAGGCCCGCTTCCCAGCGTTGCGCATCGCGCGTTCCGCGCTCGAGACCGGCGGGGGCGCCCCAGCGGCGATGAACGCGGCCAACGAGATCGCCGTGCACGCCTTTCTCGACGGACGCATCGGCTTCCTAGAGATCTCCGCAGTGGTGGCCGAGACGCTCGAAAAGCTGAACGACCGCGGCGAACTTGTCGCCTGCGACGACGATGCCGCGGTGGACTGGGCTCTCGGTGTCGACGGCGTCGCACGTCGACTTGCGGCCCAAGTCCTGTCGCGATTCGAGCGCATGGCTTGAGGGCGACCAAGCCCGACCGCCACGGCCCCAGCGATCCAGGGAGACCCGCCCGCCGATGTCGGCCTTCCTCTATACCGTTCTAAGCTCCACCATCCCCTTCGTGGTGATGATCAGCCTGATCGTGACTATCCACGAGCTGGGTCACTTCCTCACGGCCAAGGCGTTCGGGACGGCGATCGAGCGATTCTCCATGGGATTCGGCAAGGCGATCGTCTCCTGGCGCGACCGGGCCGGCGTGGAGTGGCGAATCGGTTGGATACCGCTCGGCGGCTACGTGAAGTTCGCCGGCGACGAAAACGCCGCCAGCATGCCCGACAAGGCGACGCTGGACGACGTCCGCGCGGCGATCGTGGCCCGTGAGGGGCCCGGCGCTGAGCTTCGATATCTGGCCTTCAAACCACTCTGGCAGCGGACCCTGGTGATTCTCGCCGGTCCCGCGGCCAACTTCCTGCTGGCCATAGTCATCTTCGCAGCCTTCTTCCTCTCGTTCGGGGAGCCGGTGACCACGCCTCGCGTCCAGGCCGTGATGCCGGGCGAGGCGGGCCAACAGGCCGGTTTCCGACCCGGCGATCTCATCGTCTCGGCGGACGGCCGGCCGATGAACACTTTCGAGCAGGTGCAGTTCTATGTCCAATACCGGCCGGGCGTTCCGATAGACTTCGCCGTTCGCCGTCAGGGAACGTTAGTTCACCTGACTGCCCGGCCGGGGACCGTGCAGGAGCCCAGCGCTTTTGGCGGAAGTCAGGCTGTCGGCCGACTCGGTCTGCAGGCCCAGGAGGGCGCCGTCGTTCACGTCGGCCCGGTCCGGGCCACGACTCTCGCCGTACAGAGGACCTGGGACGTCGGCGCCACGACGGCCTACGCCCTGGGACGCATCGTCACGGGGCACATGCGCGCAGACCAGCTCCACAGCATCGTCGGAATGGTCCACGCTTCGGGCGCCATCACTAAGGAAGCCTTCAGCGCCGCGCACGCGGCAAAGGTCAGCTGGATCGTCGCCGAAGCCTTCTTCATGAGCCAGCTTGCCGCGGTAATGAGCGTCAGCATCGGGTTCCTCAACCTCCTGCCCGTTCCGACGCTGGATGGCGGTCACCTGATCTTCTATGCATACGAGTGGGTGGCGAAACGCCCCGCTGCGGCGAAGGTGCAGGCGGCGGGGTATCGAGCGGGACTTGCTTTGCTGTTGGGTTTGATGTTGTTCGCGACCTGGAACGATGTCGAGCGGCTTCGCCTGTTCCGCTTTATCGGCAGTTTATTTTCCTAAGGCGGTCGCGTCCTAATGCCTGATATCACGACAGGGTCCCTGCCGGCTGTCGCCGTGCTCGCCGTTTCGAGCCTTGCAGGCCTCCTGGCGGGAACAGCCTTGCCGGGCGTCGCTTTCGCCCAGGTCGCCGCTTCTCCGCCCTCTCAGTCGCAGGCGGTTCCGCCGCCTCCCTCCGCAGTTGCTCCGCCCTCGCAGTCGCAACCGGCCGTGCCGCCTCCCTCCGCGGTTCCTCCAGCCCAGGTCGGCGTTGTCGGGCGCATCGACATCCGCGGTGAAGAGCGAATCGATCCGGAGACGATCCTTGCCTATCTGCCGATCCACGTCGGGGAGACGGTCGATCCGGCCAAGATCGATGCGGGGTTGAAGGCGCTGTTCGCGACCGATCTGTTCTCGGACGTGAAGATCGACCTGCAGGGTTCGGACCTGGTGGTCCAGGTGGTCGAGAACCCGATTATCAACCAGGTGCTGTTCGAGGGGAACTCGAACATCAAGACCGACAAGCTGCAGGACGAGATTCAGATACGTCCGCGTGGCGTCTTCACTCGCGCCAAGGTGGAGGAGGACGTCGGCCGAATCGTCGAGCTCTATCGCCGAGAGGGGCGAATCTCCGCCGTCGTCACGCCAAAGATCGTTCAGTTGCCACAGCGCCGCGTCGATCTGATCTTCGAGATCAAGGAAGGACCGAAGAGCGGGATCGTCGAAGTCAACTTCGAGGGCAATAAGAAGTTCTCCAACGCCGACCTTTCAGGCGTCGTCGTCACGAAAGCTAGCGCCTGGTACCGATTCTTCTCCACCAACGACAACTACGATCCCGACCGGATCGAGTACGATCGGGAGCAGCTGCGCAAGTTCTATCGGAATCGCGGCTACTATGATTTCCGGATCATATCGTCGGTTGCCGAACTCGATGTTCAACGCAACGGCTTCGCCGTGACCTATGCGCTCAACGAAGGCGAGATGTACCGGTTCGGCAAGGTGACGGTGCGGGCCGAGCTGAAGAAGCTGAACCCGGACATCCTCCGGGCGATCCTGCCGATCCGGCAGGGTCAGGTCTATTCCGACGACAAGATCGAGAAGGCGACGGACGCCCTGACCTTCGCCGCTGGGGCCGCCGGCTTCGCCTTCGTCGATGTGCGTCCCCGCTATACGCCCAATCCGCGCACGCGCACCGTGGACGTGGTGTTCGACGTCAAGGAAGGGCCGCGCGTCTACATCGGCCGCATCGACATCGTCGGAAACACCCAGACGCTCGACTATGTGATCCGTCGCCAGCTGTCCGTGGCGGAGGGCGACGCCTACAACCGCGCTCTGGTGGACCGCTCCAAGCAGTCGGTGAAGAATCTTGGATTCTTCAAGGACGTCGATATCACCAACACGCCGGGTGATGCGCCGGACAAGACGAACCTGTTGGTCAAGGTCACCGAGCAGCCCACGGGCCAGCTTTCGTTCAGCGCCGGCTACAGTTCGATCGACAAGATCGTGACCGACATCGGCATCAGCCAGACCAACTTCCGCGGCCGTGGCGAGACGGTTTCCGCCCGCGCCTCGGTCGGATACCTGCAGCAGCTCATCGATCTGTCGTTCACCGAGCCGCACTGGCTCAATCGGAACCTGACTGCCGGGTACGACCTCTACGCTCAGCGGTATGACTTCACGCAGTACGCCGACTACATCTCCGAATCGGTCGGCGCCGTGGGGCACGTGGCTTTCCCGCTGGCTCTCAACGCGCTGCTGACGGCGCGCTACACGATCCGGACAGAGAACATCAACATCAACCCCTCGCTCTGCATCCCCGGTCAGCAGACCGTGTCGATAGCCCTCTGCAGCGAAGGCGGCGCCTATCTGACCTCGGCGTTCGGCTACACGCTCGGCTACGACGGACGGAACGATGCGCGAAACCCGACCCGCGGCTTCTACGTCAACGTCTCCCAGGACGTCGCCGGTTTCGGCGGAACCGTGCACTATGTGAGTTCACAACTGCACGGCGGTTTCTACCACGGGTTCAGCAAGAGCTTCATCTTCGATTTTACTGGATCTGTGAAGTACATCGACGGTTGGAACGGCGACTCGATCCGCATCGGCGACAGGTTCTACGAGGGTGGCGATACGTTCCGAGGCTTCAACCTGGCAGGTGTCGGACCACGCGATATCCAGTTTGGCGACGCTCTTGGCGGGAAATTGTCGGCCATCGGCACGATCGAGGAGACATTCCCGAACGGGCTGCCAGAACAATACGGCATTAAGACGCTGGTCTTCCTCGACTTCGGCACGGTCGGCCTGCTGGACAAGTCCCAACTGATCAATCAATTTACAAACGAGCCCATCACCACGATCCGGGATGATCTGAACCTGCGCGCTACGGCCGGCATTAGCGTCTTCTGGCGCTCGCCGATGGGGCCGCTCAGGTTCGATCTTAGCCAGATCATCAAAAAGGACAGCTACGATCAGACTATGCTGTTCTATTTCTCCACGAGCACGAGGTTCTGATGTTTTCTCTTTCTCACCGAGCCACGATGACCGGCGCCGTCGTCCTGGGTCTCGCCCTGGTCGCAACCAGCGCCTCGGCGCAGTCGCGAGCCGCGGCAGCCCCGGCCGCTGCTCCCGCCCCGGCCATCGCGCAAGGGCCGGTCATTCCCGGCGTCTGCACGATCTCCATCAACGAGGCCATTGCGCAATCCCAGGTGGGTCAGTTCGTTCGCACGCGCCTGCAGCAACTCGGCCAGCAGGTGAGCGCCGAACTTACGCCGGAAGACCAGTCGATCTCCAACGACGCCAAGGCCTATCAGGCGAAGGCGTCCACCCTGGACGCCACGTCCCGTCAGAGCCAGGGGCAGGCGCTGCAGGCTCGCGCCAACGCCTTCCAGCAGAAGTACGAGCTGCGCCAGCGTGAGATGCAGGCGACCCAGGAAAAGGCGCTCAACCGCATCGCCCAGGAACTCGATCCGATCGCCCAGCAGCTCTACCAACAGCACCGCTGCTCGATCCTGATCAACCGCAACGCGGTCCTGATCGGCAATCCGGACATGGACCTGACTTCGGCGGCGGTGACCCAGCTGAACGGACGGATCCAGCAGTTCGCCTTTGACCGGGAGCACCTGGACACCACGCCGGCGCCGGCCGCCCGCTAAACCGCTGAGGGCGCACTGGTCGTGAGCGGTCCCTTGGCCGATGCGCCCGTATTCCCGGATCGTCGCTTTTACGAGACGACCGGCGGGATTCCGCTCGGCGAGCTCGCCGCCCTGGTCGGCGCGACGCTTCCCGATTCATCGTGGGGCGAGCGGCCCATCGCCACCGTTGCGTCGCTGGCGATGGCCGGGCCCGACGCCTTGAGCTTCTGCTCGGGCCGGGAGCACCTGGAGGACCTGTCGGGCACGGCGGCCGCCGCGGTCTTCCTGCCGCAGTCCATGGCCGCCGCTGCGCCGGCCGGGTGCGCCGTCGCGCTGACGCCTCTGCCGCAGGCGGCCATGGCTGCAGCCGCCGAGCGCCTGATCCGCGTCCGTCGCCACCTGGCCGATCAGCCGGCGATCCATCCGTCCGCCGAACTCGAACCTGGGGTTACCCTGGGTCCCGGGGTCCTGGTGGGCGAGGGCGCACAGATCGGGCGGGGCTCCTGGATCGGGCCGGGGGCGGTGATTGGTCCTGGCGTCGCCATTGGTCGCGACGGCTGGATTGGCGCCCGCGCGGTCATAGGCTTCGCCCTGATCGGCGATAGGGTGCGGATCCATGCCGGCGCCGTGATTGGCGAGCCCGGGTTTGGCGCAGCGCCTGGACCCCGCGGGATCGTGGACCTGCCACAACTCGGTCGCGTGATTCTACAGGACGGGGTGACGGTGGGCGCCAACGCCTGCATCGATCGGGGCGCTTTCCAGGACACCGTGGTCGGCGAGAACACCAAGATCGACAACCTCGTGCAGGTCGCCCACAACGTGGTGATCGGACGGAACTGTCTGCTCGCAGCCTACACCGGGATCTCCGGCAGCACTGTAGTCGAGGATGGTTGCGTCTTTGGCGGACGAGCCGGCATCAGCGACCACATCGTGATCGGCAAGGGCGCGCGTATCGCCGCGGCGGCCGGCGTGATGAAAAATGTTCCGGCGGGCGAGAGCTGGGGCGGCTCTCCGGCTCGTCCGGTGAAACTGTGGCTGCGTGAGACGGCGCTTCTGGCCAGACTGGCCCGCCGGCGCGCAGGGGAGTTATAGCAATCCTTCATGAGTGAGACGATCAACGCGGGCGCCCTCGCGCCGGACGCCGAGGGCGTGGCCATCGACGTCGAGGAGATCATGCGGCGGATCCCGCACCGCCCGCCCTTCCTCATGGTAGATCGGGCCGAGGCGTTCGTGCCGGGCAAGTCGATCGTGGGGATCAAGTGCGTCACGATCAACGAGCCGTTCTTTGTCGGCCACTTCCCAGGCGCCCCGGTCATGCCGGGCGTCCTGATCGTGGAAGCCCTGGCTCAGACGGGCGGGCTTCTGATGTCCAAGTCATGGGATGTCGATCCCGAGGGGAAGATCATCCTCTTCATGTCGGTCGACAACTGCCGCTTCCGCCAGCCGGTGCGGCCAGGGGACCTGCTGCGTCTCGAGGTCGAGGTACTTCGCACGCGCGCGGATGTGGTGAAATTCAAGGGCCGCGGTGTGGTCGACGGCAAACTCGCCGCGGAAGCGGAATTCGCAGCCATGCTCGTCGACACACGGAAATGACCGCCATTCACGCCACCGCGATCGTCGATCGCGGGGCGAACCTCGGGTCGGATGTCGAGATCGGCCCTTACTGCATCGTCGGAGCCGGCGTCACCGTCGGCGCCCGCACTCGCCTGCAATCCCATGTCGTTCTCGAGGGCGACACGCAGATCGGCGCGGACTGCGTGCTTCATCCATTCGTGAACCTGGGCGGTCCGCCTCAGAGCAAGGGCTATCGGGGCGAGCCGACAAGGCTCGTCGTCGGGGACCGCAACGTGCTCCGCGAGCACGTGACGATGCACAGGGGAACAGCGAACGGCCGCGGCGTGACGAGCGTCGGTTCGGATGGGTTCTTCATGGCTGGCGTCCACATCGGTCACGACTGTACCGTGGGCGACCAGGTGACCATGGCCAACACGGCGACGCTCGGCGGGCATGTGGTGGTCGAGGACTTTGTCGGCATCGGCGGACTGGCCGCCGCCCACCAGTTCACTCGCATCGGCCGCCACGCCTTCGTTGGCGGGATGGCCGGCGTCAACAATGACGTCATTCCGTTCGGGAATGTGTGGGGAAACCACGCCCACCTCGAGGGTCTCAATCTCGTGGGCCTCAAGCGTCGCGGATTTCCTCGCGAGGTCATCAATACGCTCCGAGGCGCCTACCGGATGCTGTTTGCCGAGGAAGGGACATTTCAGGAGCGCCTGGAGGACACGGCCGCAGCCTATGCCCACGCGCCCGAAGTGATGGAGATCGTCGCCTTCATCCGCGCCGACGCCAACCGTCCTCTGACGACCCCCAAGCGCGAGGTCTGATCGGGGTCGGCCATGCGCAAGCTCGGCCTGATCGCGGGAGGGGGAGGGCTCCCGGTCGCCCTGGCGAGCCATTGCCGCGCAGTCGGCCGGCCGCTTTTCGTTATTCGCCTGCTCGGCTTTGCCGACCCGGCCCTGGCTGTGTTCGATGGCGTCGACGCCGGGATGGCCGAGCTGGGCAAGGGAATGGGCGCCCTTCGGCGTTCAAAGTGCGAGACGGTCTGTTTCGCAGGCAAGGTCGATCGACCCGACTTGCGGAATATCAAGCCGGACCTCCGCGGCCTCGCCGCCCTTCCTGGAGCCATAGCCGCAGCCCGCAAGGGGGATGACGCCCTGCTCGCCTTTCTGCTGCAGGAATTCGAGAAGGAAGGCTTCGCCATCGAAGGGGCGCACCAGGTGATGGCGGAGCTGACGCTTGGGGTGGGTCCCCTCGGCAGTCATGCGCCGGCCGATCGCCACCTCGGCGACATCCATAGGGCCTTGGATGCGGCGCGGGCGATCGGCCGGCTCGACGCCGGACAGGCGGCCGTGAGTTGCGATGGCCTGATCCTAGCGCTCGAGGCGCAGGAGGGGACGGACGCCCTCCTGGACAGGGTGGCGGGGCTCCCAAGGGCGATCCGCGGAGGCCCCGACGATCCTCGCGGCGTGCTCGCCAAGGCCTGCAAGCCGGGCCAGGAACTCCGCGTGGACCTGCCTACTATCGGACCCGGAACAATCAGGCGCGTGTCCGCGGCGGGGCTGGCCGGAATCGTCGGCGAGACGGGCCGACTCCTGGTCCTCCAGCGTGAGGAAACGATCCGACTGGCGGACGAACTGGGCGTGTTCATCCTCGGCGAAGGTCCGTGAACGGTCTTTGCTTGATGCTGACAGCCGTCGAGCCGTCCGCGGACGTGCTTGGCGCGGGGCTCATCAGGGCGCTTCGTCAACGATTGGGACCGCAAACTCGGTTCGTCGGCGTGGGCGGGCGCCGCATGGCCGACGAGGGCGTCCGGAGTCCGTTCGACCCCTCGTCCCTCGCCATCGTCGGCGCTTTCAACGCGATCGCGGCCTATCCGCGTGTCAGGCGACTGGTGAAGGCGACGGCGGCGCTCGCACGCGCCGAGCAACCTGATGCGGCGATCTTGATCGACGCCTGGGGGTTCAATCTGCGCGTCGGCCTGGCCCTGCGCCGGCAGGATCCAGGCCTGCCCCTCATCAAATATGTCGCACCGCAGGTGTGGGCGACGCGACCCGCACGCGCGCGCGCGCTGGCAAGATCCGTTGACGCCCTGCTGGCGCTCCACAGCTTCGAAGCGTCTTATTTCGAAGCCGAGGGCCTCGAGACCCGGGTCGTCGGCAATCCCGCCCTCATCGTCCCTCCACACCCAGGTGATGGGAATGCGTTCCGCGAAGCCCGGTCGATCCCACAAGACGCGCCCGTCCTGCTCGTCCTTCCGGGGAGCCGCTCAGGCGAGGTGAAACGTCTGATCGGCCCCTTCGGGGACGCGGTGCGCCGGCTAGGGCAAGCGCGAGCGCAGCTGCACGTCGTCGTCGCCGTGGCCGACGAGGTCGTTCAAGAGGTCCGCGACCGCACCGCCGCCTGGGCGCCTCGCCCGATCATCGTAGAGGGGGAGGCGAACCGGTGGGCTGCGATGAGGGCGGCCACCGTAGGGTTGGCGTGCAGCGGCACGGTCACTAGCCAGCTCGCCCTGGCTGGCTGTCCGATGGTTGTCGCCTATCGTCTTGACCCTCTGACCCACAAGGCCGCCCAGGTGCTGATCCGCACCCCTTACATCACTCTGTTCAACGTTGAGGCGCAGCGCTTCATCGCGCCAGAGCGCGTTCAGGGCGAATGCACGGGTCCGGTCCTCGCCCGGGACCTGGGCAGGTTGCTCGATGATCCGCGACTGCGCGATGAGCAGGCCAAGGCGCAGCTAGGGGCGGTCGAACGGCTTCGCCAGGGGATCGACGATCCGGCCGGCGCGGCGGCCGACGCGATCGTCGATCTGCTAAGGCGGCGGGGCTTGGTTCAGCCCCGCGCTTCCAGCGGCTTGTAGTCCCGCTTCAGCGGGCCGGTGTAGAGCTGGCGCGGACGCCCGATCTTGCGCTGCGGGTCCTCGAACATCTCCTTCCACTGGCTGATCCAGCCCACGGTGCGCGCCAGTGCGAACAGCGCCGTGAACATGGTGGACGGGAAGCCGAGGGCCGTGAGCGTGATGCCAGAATAGAAGTCCACGTTCGGGTACAGCTTGCGCTCGACGAAATAGGGATCGTTCAAGGCGATCTTCTCGAGCTCCATTGCCACCTTCAGCAGCGGATCGTCCTGATGGCCGACTTCCGCCAGCACTTCGTGGCAGGTCTTCTGCATCACGGTCGCCCGTGGATCGTAGTTCTTGTAGACGCGGTGGCCGAAGCCCATCAGGCGATACTTGCGATCCTTCACACCCTGCACGTATTCAGGGATACGATCGACGGTACCAATCTCGCGCAGCATGTTGAGCGCTTCCTCGTTGGCCCCGCCGTGGCTGGGGCCCCAGAGGCACGCGATCCCCGCTGCGATGCACGCGAACGGATTGGCTCCCGAAGAGCCTGCGAGCCGGACTGTGGAAGTCGAAGCGTTCTGTTCGTGGTCGGCGTGAAGGATGAAGATCCGGTCCATCGCCCGCGTCAGAATGGGATTGGGCGTCCAGTCTTCGGCGGGAACCGAGAACGACATACGCAGGAAGTTCTCGGCATAGGTGTTGTCGTTGCGTGGCGTCACGAACGGTTGGCCGATCGAATACTTGTAGGCGCGGGCCGCGATGGTCGGCATCTTCGCAATCAACCGATGAGCGGAGATCTCCCGCTGCATGGGATCATCGACATTGATGCTGTCGTGGTAGAAGGCGGACAGCGCGCCGACCGCGCCGGTCAGGATCGCCATGGGGTGGGCGTCCGAGCGGAAGCCACTGAAGAAGCGGTCGAATTGCGCGTGCAGCATTGTGTGCCGCGTGATCGTGTACTCGAATTGTGTGAATTCGGCAGCGGAAGGCAGTTCGCCGTTCAGCAGAAGATAACAGACCTCGAGGAACGTGGAGTTCTCGGCCAGTTGTTCGATCGGATAGCCTCGATGCAGCAGCACGCCGGCGTCACCGTCGATATAGGTGATCTTGCTTTCGCAACTCGCCGTGGAGGTGAAGCCCGGATCGAAGGTGAAGACGTCGGACTCACCGTACAGGCGACGCACGTCGAGTACCTCAGGGCCGGTCGTGCCCTTGATGATCGGCAGGTCGTAGCTCTTGGCGCCGAGGGTGAGGGTCGCGTTTTCGGCCATTCCAGAGGCTCCTGTTTGATCGGGGCGCCCTCTGCCCGGGCGTCTTTGCGGTGAGCCTTATAGCGGCTCACTGCGACCGCGAAAGAGCGTCATCGATGCGGCCGAGGCTCTCCTCTCGTCCAAGCGCCGCCAGCGCGCCAGCAAGATCCGGTGCGGAACCGTCCCCCGAGAGAACCGCGCGCAATGCGCCGCCGAATTTGCCAAGTCCGACGCCTTCGGCGGTTGCGAAGGCCCGCAGCCGCTCGAGCAGGTCGGGGGGAGCCCAGTCGTGCGCCTCCGCAAGGGCTGCGGACAGCCGCGCAAGACGCCCCCGGGTTTCGTCGTTCAACAGCGAAGCGGACTTCTCCGTCAGGACCAGCGGGCGGCGGGCGAGGGCGAAGGCGCAGAGGTCGGCGAGCTCCACGATCGTCTTCGCACCGTCTTTCACGAGTGGAATGGCGGCGAGCAGACGGGCTTCATCGTCCGGCTCGCTCGCGCGCCCACGGCGCGCAAGCGACTCCAGGACCAGCCGTGTGAGCCGTTCATCGTCGGCGATGCGGATGTAGTGATTGTTCACATGGTGGAGTTTGTTCCAGTCGAGTCGGGCGGGGGCCTTCACGACATCGCGCACGTCGAACCACGCGATCGCCTGGTCATCACTGAACAGTTCGTCGTCGCCGTGCCCCCAACCCAGGCGCGCCAGATAGTTTCGCATCGCCTCAGGAAGGAAGCCCATCTCCGCGAACTCGCCGACCGCCTGCGCCCCGTGGCGTTTCGACAGCTTCGCCCCGTCGGGCCCGTGAATCAGCGGCACGTGGGCAAACGCGGGAAGCTCCCACCCCATGGCCTGATAGATCAGGGTCTGCCGTGCGGCGTTGTTGAGGTGATCGTCTCCCCGGATCACGTGCGTGATCGCCATGTCGTGGTCGTCCACCACCACGGCGAGGTTGTAGGTGGGCACGCCGTCGGACCTGAGGATCACCAAGTCGTCGAGTTCCTTGTTGCGGAACAGGACCGGGCCCTTGATGAGGTCATCGACCAGCGTCTCGCCCTCGATCGGGCCCTTGAAGCGGATCACGTGAGGCAGGTTGCTCCCCTGGAGCGGATCGCGATCGCGCCAGGGCGAGCGGATCGCCCGGCCCTCTGCGCGCGCGATCTCTCGCTCCGCCGCAAGCTCGTCCACGGTCATGTAGCAGCGATAGGCGCGACCCGAGGCCAGTAGCCCCAGGGCGACCTGCCGGTGACGTTCGGCCCTTGCGAACTGGAACACCGGCGGCTCGTCAGGCTCGAGCCCGAGCCAATCCAGTCCATCGAGGATGACCTGCACCGCGGCCTCGGTCGAGCGCTCGCGATCGGTGTCTTCGATACGCAGCAGGAAGCGTCCGCCCCAATGGCGCGCATAGAGCCAGTTGAACAGGGCCGTCCGAGCTGTGCCAATGTGCATCGAGCCCGTGGGGGAGGGGGCGATGCGGGTGACGACGGGGCGATCCGGATCAGACATTGTCGTTTCGACACAAAAGATCGCGCCGGGCGCTCCGGCGTCTCGGCCGTCGCCCGTGCGCAGGGTCGGCGCTCTTATCACGCCGTGGCTGAAGCTTCCTAGCAGAGGCGCAATTCATTCAGGATTACGGGCGGAGTTGGAGGCGCAGCGCGCGCGTCTGTTGCTCTGGTCGCCTGTAGCCTTTGGCGTGGGCGCTGCGGCCTATCTGGGGCTCAAGGATGAGCCTCCGCTGACGTCGGCCGTCCTGGTCGCCACGGTCCTGGCGTGCCTCTACCTCTTGGTCTGGCGCCGCGCAGGCAGCGTCTGGCTGGCCGCGCTGACGGGGCTGGCGGCCATGACCTCCTTAGGATTCCTCGCCGCCAAGCTCCACAGCGACTCCATGGCTGCGCCGATCGCCCCTGCGCGGCCCGGCATGACCCGGATCTTGGGATGGGTGGTCGACATCGACACGCCGAGCGCGCGGGGCGAGCGGCTGATCATTGCTCCCACATCGATCGCCGGCTTGTCTCCGGCGACGACACCGACCCGCATCCGGATTGTTGTCGGCGCTGAGGGCGGACCTGATGCGGCGCCTGCGCCCGGGACACCTGTCAGCTTCGTCGCCCTGCTCGATCCGCCGCCGGGCCCAGCTTCCCCCGGCGCCTATGACTTCGCCCGGGATGCCTGGTTCGAGGGCGTGGGCGGGGTTGGCCTGACCATGCAGCAACCCTCCCTGGCGACGCTCCCCGATCCGCCGTGGCGTCTGAAGGCGGAGATGGCGGTCAATGCGCTGCGCTGGTCCGTGGCGAGCCGGCTGGCGCATGACATTCACGCGATCCTTGGCCCCAACGACGGCGGCGCGGCCGGGCTCGGCGCCGCGGTCACGACTTCGCACCAGGACTGGTTGGCCCCGTCGGATCGGGACGTCCTGCGGGGCTCGGGACTGGCCCATATGCTCGCTATCGCCGGTCTGCATACCGCCGCGATCAGTGGTTTTGCCTTCTTCGCGTTGAGGCTCGGCGTCGCCGCATGGCCGTGGCTGTCGCTGAGGGTGAACGGAAAGAAGGTGGCGGCTGTCGGGGCCATTCTCGCGGTCCTCTGCTACCTGGTGCTCTCGGGCGCTCACCCTCCGGCGCGACGTGCGGCGATCACGGCGAGCGTGGCCTTCCTTGCGATTTTGGCGGATCGCCGAGCCGTGAGCCTGCACTCTCTGGCCGTCGCCGCTCTCGTCATCCTGGTGTTGCAGCCTGAGGCCGTCGTGCAGCCCGGCTTCGAGATGTCCTTTTGCGCGACCGCCTCCCTGATTGCCCTGGCCGAGGTCTGGCGCCGGCCTTCGACCCCGAAGGAACTTCCCTGGCCCCTTCGGTTCCTCCAGGGCGCTCGGGACTGGCTGGTGGCGATGTTCGTGGTGAGCTTCGTCGCAGGAGCCGCCACCGCACCGTTCGCGATTCAGCATTTCAACCGGCTCGCGAACTACGGGGTTTTCGCCAACCTGGCCGCCGACTTCGTGGCGAGCGTGGTCCTGATGCCCGCCCTGGCGCTGTGCCTGATCGTCCAGGTTGTCGGTCTCGGCCCCGACGTGGCGTCTCCTCTGCTTGCGACGGCCGGCTGGGCGGCGCGCTCGGTGATCTGGATTGGACAGCTGTTCGCCGACGCGCCCGGGGCGTCATTGCACATCTCGAGCGCCCCCGAGGTCGCTCTGGCGATTTCCTATGTGGGAATCGTTTTTGCCTGCCTCTGGAGGGGTCGCCTGCGCGCGATCGGCATTGTCCTCTCCCTTGCCGTGGCCCTCTGGCCGCGTCCGGCGCCGCCCGTGGCCTGGATTGCCGCCGATGGGGCCGATGCCGCGGTGGTGATCTCGGGGCGGGAAGTGGCCATGAAGCCCCAGGTGCGTCAGTACGCGACCGGATTATGGGCTCAGAAGCGGGGTTTCGACCTCCCGATCGACGCCCAGCGCGCCCAAGAGGAAGCGTTCGACTGCAATCGCCAGTCCTGCGCGCCGCTGCCCGGGACTCGCCCGGCCCTCGGCGCATGGTGGACACGCCGCAAGCCAAAGCCCTGGACCCTGGCGGACAAGTGCCGGAACGCGGAGATCTTCATCCTTCGTGCGGACGTCGCCGTTCTCGACGCCTGTCGCAACGCCTTTGTCCTGCGTCGTGGCGATTTTGAAGCGGGCGGGTCGGCGGAGGTTTTCGCCGCCCCAGGCGGATGGCGGATCGTCTGGTCCCAGGCCGAGCGCGGCCGCCGTCCGTGGACGATCAGTGATACCGTCGAATGAGCGCGACGAGCTTGCCCTGCACCTGGACCTGGTCTGGGCCGAAGATCCGCGTCTCGTAAGCCGGGTTCGCCGCTTCCAGGGCGATCGAGGCTCCCTTGCGGCGCAGGCGCTTGAGGGTGGCCTCCTCGTTCATGACCAGGGCGACGATGATGTCGCCGGAGTTGGCGGTGTCGGACTTGCGGATGATCGCATAGTCGCCGTTGAAGATTCCCGCCTGAATCATCGAGTCGCCTTCCACCTCCAGGACGAAGTGCTCGCCTGCGCCCAGGAGCGATTCGGGGACCTGCAGGCGGTCGCGCTCATGCTGGATGGCGGCGATGGGCGTTCCCGCGGCGATCCGGCCAAGGACCGGCAGGTCGCGGGTGTCGTTCGCGGCGGGGGGTGTCTGCACGGGACGCACGTCGGCCGCGGCGCTGCGGGGCGCAAAGGGGACGGCCAGTCCGGGCTGCGGTGACTTGAGGACCTCGAGGGCGCGCGCGCGGTGCGCCAGGCGCCTCACGAAACCGCGTTCCTCGAGCGCGGTGATCAACCGGTGGATTCCCGATTTCGACGCGAGGTCGAGCGCGTCCTTCATCTCGTCGAAGGAGGGTGAGACGCCTGTCTCCTGGATCCGTTGGTGGATGAACACCAGCAGGTCGTGCTGTTTGCGAGTGAGCATCGCCGTCTCTCCAACGCCCCAGGGGTTCAGGGGCGGGAACAAATCAAAAACGAACGAGGCGTGTTCTCTGGGTGTTCTTTGTTCGTGTCAAGTTCGTCCACTACGGACGTGCAAGAAGAGCCCGCGTCGCCTGCTCGACATCGGCATGGCGCATCAGGCTTTCGCCCACCAGCATCGCTCGCGCGCCGACCCCGGCCAGGCGCGTGGCGTCGGCGGCGGTTGAGATCCCACTTTCCGTGACAAGACAACAACTTGCGGGGACAATCTGAGCAAGCGTCTCAGTTACTTCGAGATCGGTCACGAAGGTCCGCAAATTGCGATTGTTGACGCCAACGAGGGTCGCGCCGAGCGCCAGAGCGCGTTCCATTTCCGATCTGTCGTGTGTCTCAACGAGCGCGTCCATGCCGAGTCGGTGGGCCTCGGCCATGAGATCCGCCGCCAATGCGTCATCGACCATGGCGAGAATCACCAGGATCGCATCCGCGCCGATGGCGCGTGATTCGGCGATTTGCCAGGAGTCGACCATGAAGTCCTTGCGCAGGCAGGGCAGGGCGACCGCGTCTCGGGCGGCAGTCAGATAGGCTTCGGATCCCTGGAAGCTGGGGCCGTCGGTGAGAACCGACAGGCATGTTGCGCCGCCCGCCTCGTAGGCCCGCGCGATCTCGACCGGCTCGAAGTCTTCCCGGATGAGTCCCTTGGACGGAGAGGCTTTCTTCACTTCGGCGATCAGCGCCAGCCTGCCTGGCGAAGCCGCCTCACGAAGTCTGCGAGCGAAGCCGCGGGGCGGTCCCGCGACTTCGATTCGGGCGTCGAGATCGGCCGACGATATCTCGCGACGGCGCGAGGCGACCTCCTGACGCTTGTAGGCGGCGATGTAGGAGAGAATGTCGGCGCTCATGTCTCGCGCGTGGCCCTGATGAGCAGATCCAGCGAGCGGCGGGCCGCCCCGCTGTCGATCGCCGCCGCCGCCCGCTCCACGCCTTCACGGAGCGTCTCGACCACGTCGGCGACAAGGAAGGCGGCGGCGGCGTTGATCAGGACGATGTCCCGATAGGGCCCCTTGGCTCCATCCAGCAGTTCGCGCAGTGCAACGGCGTTCTCGGCGGGATCGCCCCCGCGAAGATCCGCCGGCGCGGCGCGCTCGATACCCACGGCTTCGGGGGTGATCCGGAAGAGGCGAATGCCGCCCTCGCGCCATTCGGCGACCTGGGTCGCCCCCGTGGTCGTGATCTCGTCCAGTCCCTCGCCATGCACGACCCAGGCCTTCACGGCCCCCAGCGCCCCCAGCACGCGGGCGAGGGGTTCGACCCATCGCAGATCGAACACGCCCAGCACCTGTCGGCGCGCGCCGGCGGGATTCGAAAGCGGACCCAGCATGTTGAAGATCGTGCGGAAGCCCAGCTGCTCGCGGATGGGAGCAACGTGACGCATCGCTCCGTGGTGGGCGGGGGCGAAGAGGAAACAGATGCCCGCCTCGTCCAGCGCCCTGCGTTGGGCCTTTGGCCCGGCCGCGATGTCGACCCCGAGCGCCGTCAGCACGTCCGAGGAGCCGGACCGGGACGAGATGGCCCTCGCACCGTGCTTGGCGACCTTGAGGCCTCCGCCGGCGGCGACGAGGGCGACGGCGGTGGAGATGTTGAATGTGTGGGCTCCATCGCCCCCAGTTCCACAGACGTCGACCACCTCGTAGGGGTGATCGAGCTGGAGCGCCGCCCCCCGCATCGCCTTCGCGCAGGCGGTGATCTCGCCGATCGTCTCGCCCCGAAGGCGCATGGCGGTCACGGCGGCCGCGATCTGCGCCGGCGTGGGTTCTCCTCGCAGGCAGGCGGCGAAGAACGCGTCGGCGTCCTCGCCGATGAGGGTCGCGCCGTCGGCCAGGCGAGCGAGCAGGGGCTTGAACGCGTCCGACATGCTCAGGCCTGTTCGCCGGTTCGCAGACCGGCGAGCGCGAGGAAGTTGGCGAGGAGCTTGTGGCCCCCCTCGGTCGCGATGGACTCTGGATGGAACTGGACGCCGTAGACAGGTCGGCTCTTGTGGCTGAGGCCCATGATCTCGCCATCCTCCGTCCATGCGGTCACTTCGAGGACGTCCGGCAGGCTCTCCGGCTCGACCGCAAGGCTGTGATAGCGCGTTGCGGTGAAGCCGTCCGGCAGATCGCGAAAAAGGCCGGCGCCCCGATGGCGCACGGGGCTGGTCTTGCCGTGCATCAAAGTCTTTGCCCGCACGACCTTTCCCCCGAAGGCCTGGCCGATCGCCTGATGTCCAAGACAGACGCCGAGGATCGGAAGCTCCGGAGGAGCCGACTCGATCAGGTCGAGGCAGATGCCGGCCTCGTTGGGCGTGCAGGGGCCCGGGGACAGCAGGACGGCGTCCGGACCCATCGCGAGGGCCTCGGCCGTATCCATGACGTCATTGCGTCGGACC